>CALMRD010000037.1 GCA_937871625.1 uncultured Bacteroidales bacterium
AAACGCCGTCAGACCCTTGCTAAGATCAAGTATGCCGGCTATCATCTTGCGTGCGGTGTCACTGAGCCTGCCATTATCTATCATCATATTGCGGCCCTCCTTCTCAAGCATCATGTGAATGTGCATTCCTGACCCTGCCTTGCCGACGGTGATCTTGGGAGCAAAACTTAACTCAACACCGTACTTGTATCCCAGCATCCGCAGTATCCACTTGGCGATGAGCATCTGTTCAACAGCCTCATCAAGAGGCACATGCAGGAACTCGATCTCATGCTGCTCATAGTCGTCGCCTTCTTTCGAGAAGCTGCCCACCTCCGAATGGCCGTACTTGATATGACAACCGGCCCGGGCACACAGCTCCAGCGCCTCGACACGCAGATCCTCAAACTTGGCAAAGGGCTTCGACTGATGATAACCCTTCTGGTCAAAGAGGGGATAGAGCTGGTCACTGGCAGACCTGACATAGTACTCGAGCTCTCCCAGTGCCTTGATGGTGTAGCCGGTAGACTCGGTGAACCGCCTTATAGCCTTGCGGAGGATATATTCAGGGGAGCTCTCAAGAGGCTTACCCTCGGAATTATAAAACGAACAGAGGATCTCGAGGGTCGGGCTCTCGGTGAAGGGGTTCACGAATGCTGTGCGGTAACGGGGCATGACATAGAGATCGCTTGACCCTGCCTCAATGAATGCAAAGAGGCTGGAGCCGTCAACACGCTCGCCGGCGGTGAGGATGGATGCCAGGTGTTCCCGGCTGTAGGGCACGAAGTTCAGTGTCTTAAGCTTGCCGTCACCGGCAGCGTACCTGAAGTTGACCATCCTGATACCCTTGGCCTCGATAAACCTGAGTATGTCGTCTGAGGTGAACTGGTCTGCCGGCTTCCTCAGGAACTGCACGAGCTCATTGCGACTCATAAGTATATCGTTGCTCATCATTTACGGATTTTAAACGCATGGCAAATCTAAAAATTTATGGATACAAAAAACCACACCTTTGTCATTATTGGATCTGCTGATCCGGCGGGTAACCCTTGTTAACGATTTTTTTCTATTTTTGGTACGCCTTTGGTAACCGCATGAAACGTACCTTCCTTATATCGGCAGCATTGATTCTCCTTGCAGGCAGCTCCTGCAACAGGGAGGAGGGCATCGCCTGGTTCTCTGTGGAGAAAGCCGCCGGTTACTTTGAACAGGTTGAGGCAGAATGCAACAACGATAACGGCGGCCTCTGGGGCGAGAACCTCTACGGGCCCGTAATGTATGTCGATAACCTCAACAGGGCCATCTATGCCAATGCCCCAGACAAAGAGGGTAACCTGAAGGCCAGGGATGGTATCTTTACCGGCGTGCTGCCCAGGGAAAGGATAATCACCACCAATGTGATTGATTTCGGGGGGATGAAATATGCCATGGTACCCATACCCGATACGGAAGATGACTACAGGATCACCGCGCGCACCATCCATAGCCTTTTCCACTGCTTCCAGGAAAGAAACGGTCTGAAACCCTCATCCTTCAGCACCAGGCACCTCAACGACAGGAATGCCAGGCTCTACCTGAAGCTGGAGTGGAAGGCACTGATATATGCCATCAACTCATCAGGCGAGACACGCAACCAGGCCATACGCGACGCACTGGTATTCCGCGGCGCCAGGCGCGAGCTCTTTCCCGATGCCATCACCGATGAAAATAAGTTCGAAAACTACGAGGGACTGACCACCTTCACATATATAAAACTGTGCACCTCGGGCCCCGAAGAGATGAAGACAAGGATCCTCGAATACCTCGACAGGATCTACCAGAACAGCTCTTACGCCTGGGGCTACGGATTCGTGCACGGAGCACTCTATGCCTACCTGCTGGATGATAAAGGATTCGATTTCAAACAGATACGCGTCTCTGACTTCGACCTTGGCAGCGCCGCCCTGGAGGTTTACGGCGTGACACTGCCGGAGGTATGCCGCGACGTGGCTGGATCACTGGCAATGAGCTATGACATCCAGGCTATCAGGGCCGAGGAGAGTGAGCGGCAGGAGATGATCAACGAGAACACCCGCCGCATCGTGACTACCTTCATGGAGAGACCGGTGGTGACCCTCACCATGGAGAGCCCGAACTTCAGCTTCGAGCCGGAGGATATCAACTTCCTCGATACCCTGGGAACCCTGTACGAACGACTGCGGGTTTCTGACAACTGGGGCAAACTGGCTGTGGATGAGGATGGTGCCCTGCTGACAAACGACCTCCACATCCTGCGCGTGAGCGCCAGGAATATAAAACTGGAAAGAAATCATCTTATCGGCGAAGGGTGGCACCTGGTCCTCAACGACGGGTGGCAGGCGGTAACCGACGGCAACGGGGGTTATACCGTCACCAGGGAGTGAGTACCCCCTATCAGATCACCTTTTCAGATGAGCGATACTCTCCTGCAGAGTGACAATCCTCGCACGCGCATCCGCCTCCTTCTTCCGCTCATGCTTTATGACAGCCCCGGGAGCGTTGGCCACAAACTTCTCATTTGAGAGCTTCTTCAGCACCGTGGCAAGAAACCCTTCGGTATACTTCAGCTCCTCCTCCATCTTTCTGATCTCCTCCTCATGATCAACACCCTCTCCCATGGGGATGAAGAACTCCGAGGTATGTATCCTGAATGTAACTGCTCCTTCCACCTTCCCATCAACAACCCTGATCTCAGAGAGGTTGCACATGCGGATGATCACCGGGTCAAACTCGGTTCCGGTGGCGCCGGGGGCGGCACAGAGAACCAGCGGCTCGCGCGCGGCGATGTTCCTCTCCTTTCTTATGGCCCGGACGGCAGTGACTATCTCACGCGCGGTGTCAAAGCGCATCAGCATGCCAGCCTCGTACGGCGCGGGAAGAGGCATCTGCTCCATCATGATGCTGTTGCCCTCAGACCTCTCCTCCAGCCTCTGCCATACCTCCTCGGTGATGAAGGGCATGAAGGGATGGAGTATCTTCATCATTGTACCGAAGATCTCCAGTGTCTGCCTGTGGGTGGTGCCGTCCATGGGCTTGCCGTAGGCGGGCTTGATGATCTCCAGGTACCATCCCGAAAAATCATCCCAGAAAAGCTTGTAGGCCTGCATCAGCGCATCAGAGATGCGGTAGCGGACGAAGCTGTCGTCAATGTCGGCAAGCACTTTGTCGACGGTGCTGCGCATCCAGGTCACGGCTGCCTCCGACGCCGCCGGCTGCTCCAGGGTCTCATCGGTAGCCATCGTCTTCACCAGCCGGAAGGCATTCCATATCTTATTGGCAAAGTTGCGCCCCTGCTCCGGAAGACTGTCGTCATAGAGCAGGTCGTTGCCTGCCGGAGAGCAGAGCAGCATCCCCACCCTCACGCCGTCAGCGCCGTACTTCTCCATCAGCCCGATGGGATCGGGAGAGTTGCCCAGCGACTTCGACATCTTGCGCTTCTGCTTGTCCCTGACGAGACCCGTGAGATAGACGTCATAGAAGGGCTCCCTGCCGCGATATTCATACCCTGCGATGATCATGCGTGCCACCCAGAAGAAGAGTATCTCCGGGGCGGTGACAAGTACGTTGGAGGGATAATAATAGTTCATTTCGGCATTGTCAGGGTCAAGGATGCCGTTGAAGCAGGTGATGGGCCAGAGCCACGATGAGAACCAGGTGTCAAGCACATCCTCATCCTGGCGCAGGTCGCCTGCCTGCAGGTCGTCCCTGCCGCTTGCCTTGCGCGCCAGCGCCAGCGCCTCCTCCTCCGTCTCCGCAACCACAAACTCATTGCCGTTGTAATACCATGCCGGTATGCGCTGTCCCCACCACAGCTGCCTGCTGATGCACCAGTCGCGGACGTTCTCCATCCAGTGCCTGTAGACGTTTTTATACTTGTCGGGAAAGAGCCTGACGGTCTCATCCATCACTGCCTTCAGGGCAGGCTTCGAGATATCCTCCATGCGCAGGAACCACTGCAGCGAGAGCTTGGGCTCTATCACGGCGTGGGTGCGCTCCGAACGGCCGATCTTGTTGACGTAATCCTCCACCTTCACCAGCGCACCGGTGCTACGCAGCTCCTCCTCGGCCAGCTTTTTGGCTTCAAAGCGGTCAATGCCGACGAATAGGCCCGCCACCTCGCTAATGGTGCCGTTGTCGTTGAAGATGTCAATGCTCTCAAGGTTGTGCTTCACCCCTATCTCGTAGTCGTTGATGTCATGGGCGGGGGTGATCTTCAGGCATCCGGTGCCGAACTCACTGTCGACATAATCGTCATAGATGAAGGGAACCTCCCGTCCGGTCATCGGAACGATCACCTTCTTGCCCTTCATGTGGCTGTACCGTTCATCCGACGGGTTGGCGCAGACGGCCGTGTCGCCGAGGATGGTCTCGGGACGGGTGGTGGCTATCATGATGTAATCGTCCTCGCCGACTATCTTATAACGCACATAGTAGAGCTTTGACTGCTCCTCGGTGTAGATAACCTCTTCGTCCGAGACTGCCGTGAGGGCCTGCGGGTCCCAGTTGACCATGCGGATGCCGCGGTAGATGAGACCCTTTTTGTAGAGGTCGATGAAGACCTTGATGACCGACCTGTACCGCTTGTCGTCCATGGTGAAGAGCGTGCGCTCCCAGTCGCACGACGCCCCCAGCCTCTTGAGCTGCTCGAGGATGATGCCGCCGTGCTTGTGTGTCCACTCCCACGCATGATCCAGGAACTGCTCCCTGGTGATCGATAATTTCTCGATACCTTCGCTGCGCAGCTTGGCAACCACCTTGGCCTCGGTGGCTATGCTGGCATGGTCGGTGCCAGGCACCCAGCAGGCATTGAAGCCCAGCATGCGGGCACGCCTGATAAGCACATCCTGTGTGGTGTTGTTGAGCATGTGACCCATGTGCAGCACACCTGTGACATTCGGCGGCGGGATGATGATGGTGTACGGCTTTCTGTCGTCAGGGACGCTGTGGAAGAAACCCTTCTCCATCCAGTAACTGTACCACCTGTTTTCCGCGGCTGCGGGTTCATATTTTGAAGGAATAGCGGTCATTTGATTTGCGATTGACGATGTGCGATTTATAAGCCCACAAAATTAATATTTTGTAGCCATTTTGGAAAAAGGAAATGGGCTTATCCTGAAAAACAATTCTGATCGTCTGCGAAAGCAAGTCGGCGGTGAAATTCCGGCTTGTTACCGCATAGTGAGATAGCCTATGCCGAAAATCATGGTTATTCAGGCTGAATTTAAATACATTTGTGACTGAACACTATTCGATCTGTAACACATTAATGCCATGCCAAAATTATCCGAAAAAGCCGGGAAGATGCCGGCATCACCGATACGCAAGCTCGTACCCTATGCCGAGGAGGCAAAACGCCGTGGTGTAAAGGTATACCACCTCAACATCGGGCAGCCCGACATACATACTCCCGAAGTGGCACTGCAGGCCCTGAAGAACACGGAGCTGAAAGTGATTGAATATTCGCACTCTGCCGGTAATGAGTCGTACCGCCTGAAACTGGCAGAGAGCTACAGGAAGATAGGCATCGACATTGACCATACTGAGATAATAGTCACCACGGGAGGCTCCGAGGCTGTACTCTTCGCATTCATGTCGTGCCTCAACCCCGGCGAAGAGGTGATCACCTTCGAACCCTTCTATGCCAACTATAACGGCTTTGCCACCACGGCCGGAGTGACCATCGTGCCTGTCAGATCATATATAGAGGACGATTTCGCACTGCCGCCCATAGCAGACATCGAAAAGATGATAACGCCGAAGACGAAGGCCATCATGATCTGCAACCCGAACAATCCCACGGGTGCCCTCTATTCGAAGGAAGAGCTGATGCAGCTGCGTGACATAGTGAAGAAGCACGACCTGTTCCTCTTCTCCGACGAGGTCTACAGGGAGTTCTGTTACGGCGCTGAGCATTTTTCAGCGATGCAGCTTGAGGGGATTCGCGAGAATGTTGTTTTACTCGATTCCGTCTCCAAGCGCTACAGCATGTGCGGGGTGCGCAT
>CALMRD010000038.1 GCA_937871625.1 uncultured Bacteroidales bacterium
GACGAGTTGCTGGCAGAGGTGGCAACGGACAACAGGCTGCTGGGCTGGATCTCATCTTACGTGGGCTCCCGCCTTGACGACAACAAGGGTTGGGATATACGCAGGGAGATCATGGAGGTGGCTGAACTGATCTTCAGGGAGAACTTCAGACAGCTGAGCCCTAAGGAGAAGGAGACGATAGGCGATTACGAGGTGCTTAAAAGGTACGCTGACAAGATATACAGCATAAAGAGGAGTTTTGAGACAGAACTGCAGGCCCTGGCTGAAAGGGGCCTCACTCTCTGCGGTGAGTGCGGACTGACTCCGGATGACTTCCTCATGAAGGCCAGGGGAGGGGTGGGCGATGCCCTCCAGAAGTACGCCGGGGGTGAGACAAATTCCCCCAACGCCACCTGGCGAAAGGCAGCAGAGGAAGGTAAATATTACCCCGGAAGCACAGCCCCGGAAGTGATCGCCGCCTTTGAGACAGCCATCCGGAAGGGGCTGGGGGAGACAGTGAAGGCTATCTCGTCACTTTTTGAAACGAGGCTCCCGCTCTACCTATCTGCCATGGCACAGGTCAGGACCATCCATGTGATTGGCATACTGGGAGCCATAAGCGAAAGAGTGAGGAGCCTCGCTCACGATGAGAACCTCTTCCTGCTGTCTGACTCCGGCGAACTCATCAACAGGCTTATTAAAGATGATGACACTCCTTTCATCTATGAAAAGATAGGCACCGCCTATGACCATTACATAATAGACGAGTTTCAGGATACCTCGCGCATACAGTGGAATAACTTCCGGCCCCTGATGAGCGAGACAATGTCGCGCGGTAAGGACAACCTTGTGGTGGGCGACGTCAAGCAGTCGATCTACCGATGGAGAAACAGCGACTGGAGGATCATCCATTCAGAGGCGGCGGCGGCCTTCGGCGAGGAGGCGGTGCAGAACGTACTGCTCGACACCAACTACCGCAGCCGTGACAATATCATCAGGTTTAACAATCACCTCTTCGCTCCCGGGGCCATACCTGCTCTGTGCGACGAAAGACTCTCCCATGATCAGCTGAAAATAAGTGACATATATGAAGAGTCGGTCCAAAAGGGCACTGATGCCAAACCTGGAGGAATGGTGCAGGTGAGCCTCTACGGGGCCTCAGAAGATGAGAATTGGAAGGATAGGGTGCTGAACGACCTTCCGGCACTGGTTGAAAGAATACAGGATCACGGTTACAGGGCTGATGATATCCTCTTCCTCTGCCGCACCAACGAGGAGGGCAAGAGCATCATCAGCCGCCTGCTTGAGTACAGCGCTGCCTGCAGCCCGGAGAGAAGGTCGAAGTACAACTTCGAGGTCACCTCCGGTGACTCTCTCTTCCTCGAGAGCAATCCGGCCGTCACCCTCATCATTGCATCCCTGCGATACCTGGCTGACCCTGGCAGCCGTATCAACAGAAGCCTGATGGTCAGATCTTACGTTCTCGCCACTGGTGGTGATGAGCATCAGCTGTATGCCGGAGACAGTGAAGCGGGAATCAATGACCCGATGCCGGCAGGGTGGGAAGAGGCACTCAATGGTTTCAGGAACGAATCACTCTTCAGCGCCACGGAGAACATGATCCGTTACTTCGGTCTCGGCAGCCACAGGGAGAATGTTGCATACCTCTGCTCGCTGCAGGACGTGGTGCTGGCTTACTCCGGCCGTTACAGCTCCGACCTGTCGTCGTTCGTCGCATGGTGGGAGAGGGAGGGCTTTAAAAGCACCCTCAGCCAGTCCGACCGCCAGGAGGCCATGCGTGTGATGACCATACACAAGGCCAAGGGACTGCAGGGAAAGGTGGTGATAGTACCCTTCGTCTCATGGAATTTTGGCAGACGGGGTTTCAGCCGACCCCTGCTATGGGTCACTGAGGTGCCTGAGCCTTTCTCCCCGATGCCGTTCGTGCTGCCTGAATTCAGCCGCCGTCTTGATGATTCACTGTTTGCCGGTGGGGCTATGACTGAGAAGGTGTCAGAATGGATTGACGGCATCAATCTTCTGTATGTGGCTTTCACCCGCGCAGTGGATGTGCTCTGCATAATGGCTCCGGAGACGACAAAGCCCTCCTCCGGCGGTGCCAGCGCCGAGAGCCTGATCAACGAGGCTGTGAAGAGCCTGCCTGACGACTTCACACAGAGTGAGAGTGACAACATACTGCGTATAACCTGTGGAGAGCTTCCTCCGGCGACAACCGAAGCAAAGGAGGTAACCTGGGATCTGGATGACTATGAGGTAAATGAGAGACGCGGCAGGCTCAGGCTGAGGACGGGCGGCGCCCTCCCGCTCGATGAGGTCAAACTGACAGAGCGCGGGGGCAGGGCATACGGCATCATGATGCATGAACTGCTGAGCAGGGTGATAACAACCGATGATATCGGGACTGCCGCTGATTATGTGTGCGACAGCGGTCTCCTGCCCCTCACCCGGCGTGATGAGATAGTCACTCGGGTACGCAATATAATCTCATCTGAGAGGGTGAGACGCTGGTTCGACGGCTCCTGCACCGTGCTGACGGAAGCCACTATTATTCTTCCCACGGGCGCCGCCCGTCGCCCTGATCGTATCATGACTGATAACGACAGCGTCACGGTGGTCGATTATAAGTTCGGGGAAGAGGATGAGAGGCACCGCCGGCAGGCCGCCAGCTACCGCGACCTTCTGCAGCAGATGGGATACACCCGGGTTAGCGCCTGGTTATGGTATGTGGAAAAGGATATCCTGGAGGAGGTATGAGGCAGGAACAGCACTACTCATGGGGAACAGCAAGACGGTACAACTCATACACCGACTGGTTCACCGCTCACTTCGGGAAGAGAGTGCAGAAGGTGAGCATCAATGCAGGCTTTACCTGCCCCAACCGTGACGGAACACTGGGTTATGGCGGATGTACCTACTGTAACAATGAGGCCTTCATCCCCGCCTACTGCACCCCGGACAGCAGCGTCACGGATCAGATTGACAGGGGAATTGCCTTCCACCGTAAAAGGTATCGTCGGGCAGATAGCTATCTCGCATATTTCCAGGCATATACAAATACATATGCTGGAATTGAGAGGTTGATGTCACTCTATGAGGAGGCCCTCCGTCACCCGGCAGTGGTCGGACTGGTCATCGGCACCCGCCCCGACTGCGTCAGCAGCGAGCTGCTCGATTACCTGGTACAACTGTCACTTGAAAGGTTTGTGACTGTAGAGTACGGTATCGAAACTGTCAGTGACGTGACACTGAAACGCATCAACAGAGGACATACCTTTGCTGACGCTGTGAAGGCCATGGAAGAGACCTCTCGCAGAGGGATACGAACAGGGGCACACCTTATCTTTGGCCTCCCCGGCGAGAGCCGTAGCCAGATAACCGCAAGCGCGGAGGTGATATCATCAATGCCCGTTAACATTCTTAAGATAAGGCAGCTGCAGCTGATCCAGGGGACATCCATGGCACAGGAGTTCAGAAAAAAACCGGAAGAGTTCGACCTCTACACCCTTGATGATTTTATCAGCCTGGTCATATCATTCATCGAGAGACTCAATCCTGCCATAATGATTGACCGTATCAGCGGGGAGGCACCGCCGCGAATGCTCGATGACCCTCGCAACTGGAGCCTCCGGAGCAACGAAATCCTGCAGCTGTTCGGAGAGCGTCTCGAAGAACGGGAAACCTGGCAGGGCCGACTATTTAAAACCGGATCATGATGGACTTCCTTGAGAGAGTGGCATATGAACTCCATACCAATCATGGTGGCGAGATGGTCAGCCAGAGGGTGGTGCTGCCGAGCAGGAGGGCAGGACTCTACCTCGCAAAATACCTCTCGCGTCTGAGCGACAGGCCCCGGTGGTCGCCGGTGATGCTCACAGTGAGTGAACTGTTTCAGTCGCTGACACAGCTCAGGCCCGCCGATACTGAGACCATGATCTTCGAGCTCTACCACGTCTACCGAAAGAGATTCGGCGAGGAGATGAGCTTCGACGACTTCTGGCCGTGGGGCGAGGTGATCATCAGTGATTTTAATGATATTGACCTCTGGCTTGCCGATGCCGACAAGCTCTACAGCAATATTTCCGAGCTGAAGGAGATAGATGCGAAATTCGGCGGCCTGACCGATGAACAGAATGAGATCATCAGGGGCTTCTGGAAATCGTTTAATCCCGGCCCGTCTGAGAGTGAGGCAAGGTCACGTTTCCGCGCGGTGTGGCAGAGGCTCGGTCTTCTCTACAACGATTTCAAGGCAGCGATGAGGGCAAAGGGATTGGCAGGAGACGGCATGTTATGCCGCGATGTGGCTGAGAGAGCTTTGGCCGGCACCCTGAAGGTGCCCGAAGGGGCT
>CALMRD010000039.1 GCA_937871625.1 uncultured Bacteroidales bacterium
GCGGTACTTTCTCCTGCTCAATCGGCAGGTTCTCCATGTCGCCCATTTTATTGCCGGCAGCGTCGAAGAAGTTTCCGCTCTCATATTTCAAATAATATATTGAGTTGTAGTTTTCATCCCTCGGGTGTCCGTCGGTAAATGCAAAATGAATTACTGAATTACCGTCAGAGACGATCTTGGTATAGGGACGGTTATGGATATTGTTGATTTTTTTCGAAACGATTGTCTTTGGTTCAGACCATGTTTTGCCAAAATCATCAGATGTGACGAAGGAGGGTTTCCAGTCGTATCCTCCCCTGAAGAAGAGGTAGATCCGGTTATTTTCATTTTTAAGTAAAACAGGATTGGTATAACAGGCCATTTTCCCCAGATCGAGTGAATCAACATTTGAAAACCGGTCTATCTCTTCGGGCTTCTCCGCGGTAGTATAAAACACTTTACCTCCGTGCCTGGTGAAAAACAGCATCAGTCGTCCGTCAGGCAACACCAGTAAGGATGGATTAACATGATCATCTGCCTGGAGGCTGTGGTAAATTAATTTTTTTCCTTCATCTCCTGTCCGGTGGTCTTTGCAGGCAACCATAATATCTCCCCCGGAAGTGACAAATCCGGTATATGTACGTTCATGGATCCCCTTGTAATAGACTGCTCTCGGGTCAGAGAACCAGCACCATGCGCCCTCTTCAGCAACTGTTACAAAATCTTCTGCCCTCTGCGCTGCTGAGGAAATCATGATTAAAAGACACGGGCTTATCAGTAGCAATCTCTTGTACATCTGGCGTATGTATTCAGGATTAATATCAAATCATTGTAAAGGAAATAACATGTATGTGCAAAAACAAACCCGAATGATAATATTTATTTCTGTACTGTTTTTTTGGGGGTAAATGGAGGCAAAGTGGGATCTGTTTATGGCAGGCGCTCATTATGTGAATGCCGGACAGGGGTCCTCACTATCTGTTTCTTTCTACACGCGTTGTCTGACGATTGTTTTCAACGACCTCATGATCAATGATCTGCAGGATTTAACATTTATTGTATTGGTAAAATATCACAATACCGGTACTTGCCTCATTCATTAGGTTACCTTTGGCCTCAATTATAACAAGAGGGGAAATGGAGATGAATGAATTAAGAATTGGGAATCTGACAGTTGCTGTTCCGATTATACAGGGAGGCATGGGGGTAGGTATCTCACTTTCAGGGCTCGCAGCAGCGGTTGCGAATGAAGGCGGGGTTGGTGTAATTTCGAGTGCGGGACTGGGACTATTATATAAGAACTTTTCCGGGAACTTGTTCGAGGCCAGTATCTACGGACTTAAAGAGGAGATACGTAAAGCAAGGGAAAAGACGAAAGGAATCATCGGCGTTAACGTAATGGTGGCCATGACAAATTTCGTGGATATGATAAAGACCTCCATCGCTGAAAAGGTCGATATCATAATAGCAGGAGCAGGGTTACCGCTTGATCTGCCATCCTTCCTAAAGAAGGACAGCATTACCAGGCTCATACCTATTGTCTCATCAGCCAGGGCGACCAGGATCATATGTGAAAAGTGGAAGGCAAACTATGATTATCTGCCCGATGCTGTTATCGTTGAGGGGCCAAAGGCCGGCGGACACCTGGGTTTTAAGGAGGAACAGATAGGGGACAATAATTATTCCCTGGAAAAGCTGGTGCCGGAAATAGTCAATGAACTGAAATCATTTGAAGAAAAATACAATAAACCGATACCGCTTATTGCGGCCGGGGGTATTTATACGGGTGAGGATATCAGTAACATAATGAAACTGGGAGCTTCAGGTGTGCAGATGGGAACCAGGTTCGTAACCACCGATGAATGTGATGCCTCGCAAGGATTTAAACAGTCATATATTGATGCCTCCGAAAAGGATATTGAGATCATAAAGAGCCCTGTTGGCATGCCGGGAAGAGCTATTCTTTCGGCTTTTATCCAGAAGGTAAAAGAGGGGAAAAAGCAACCCCTGCATTGCCCGTTTAAATGTATCCGGACCTGTGACATTTCAAAAAGTCCTTATTGCATTATTATAGCACTGGTAAATGCACTCAAGGGAAACTTCGAGAATGGCTTTGCTTTTGCCGGCAGCAACGCATTCAGAGCAACCAAAATATCATCTGTGAAGGAGGTCTTCCAGGCTTTGATAGATGAATACAGGGATAGCAGGCCGGCTCTGGGAGAAGTCTGACAAAGAGCCTGTGATGGCAGGTCGAGGGTTCTGGCAGAGCAACCTGACCTTTGATACCTGTTTCAACTGGCCGAAGTTGCTGTCTGTATAATTTTTGCCCCGTCTGTACGTTGATTATTTGAGGCAATGTTTTTAATAATCCAAACAGGGGGAAAATGATTCACGCAAAACTTAAACATGCACTGCTGTTTTCTCTGTTCTGTGTTGCGACAACTATTGCAGCAGGTCAGGGGCAAATGCCGGAGGAGCTCACAACCGGCACAATCCGGGAGCAGATCAATTACATAGAGAACAAAACAAGAATTTACGAAGACTTCCGTGCAATCAGGGAAGATATGTTCCGGAAGCTCAACCGTAATATCCTGGATACCCTTTCAGCAGAAAAGGGGAAGGTCACGGAATTGACAAACCTTACAGCAACCCTGAACGGTAAGAGAGACTCCCTGAATGTTTTGCTTGAGTCGACAAGAAAAGATCTTGCCCAGGTTACAGCCACGAAAGAAAAAATAAGTGTTCTCGGACTGGAGATAAAAAAGAAAGCCTACAACGCCATTATGTGGACATTGCTCGGAGGGTTGCTGTTCATCATGGCGGTTGGATTTCTCATCTTCAAGAGAAACCTGGTAGTGCTCCTCAGAACCGAGAAGGATCTGAAAGAGCTCAAGGAGGAGTTCGAAGCCTACCGTCAGTCATCAAGGATTGCCCGCGAGAAGGTTGAGATGGACCTCTTCCGTGCCAACCAGAAGCTGAAGGGGAAATAACCGGTCACCAGGAGGTAACTAAAGAAATTTCTTCCTGTCGTTTCGCTCAAGCCACCTGATAAACAAGAAATTGGCCAGTCCGATGACAACCATTATGGCTGCAAAAATTGGGTAAGAGTGCCGGATGTTGGATTCGCCGCCGGTCATCACCGTCCATTCGCTCATGCCGAAGATTCCGGCCAGCAGGGTGAGAGGCATGAAGATAGTTGTTATCAGTGTCAGTCTTCTTACGGTGGCGTTGGTCTGGTTTGAGTCGCGCGCCATCTGGTTATTCAGCATTGAGGCATAGAGTTCCATCAGGCTTGTAACGTTATCGCGGTGGCTCTCCGTCATCTCAAGGAAATTTGACAGATGGTCGAAGATATCGCGGTAGTGTGCCGAGGCCTTTTCCGGCACCCACTCACAGTCGTTGCGGCTTATCTTAATGAGTATCTCACGTTCATGGAACAGGGTCTTACGCAGTCCCAGCAGGTTTCGGCGGAGGTAGGTCAGCATGGCGGGATCAAAGGCAGACGGCGAACCCAGTATCGCCTCCTCGGCCCGGTCTATGTCAGCTTCAGCCTTCTCCACCGCATCAACCATCTGATCGACGATAAAGTCTAGAATTATGTGCATCAGCCATGCCGGACCGCGTTTGACGGCTGCGCTGTTCCTCTCAATGATCTCCTTTATCCCGTCTATCGGGTACCTGGTTGTCTCTGAGTATCCGCTCACGGTTACCAGGAATTTCTCACCGATGAACAGATCGACCTCATCCGACATCAGTACTTCCTGCTCATATCGCAGAGCATTAAAGACGATGAAGGCATAATTCGGGAATTCATCCATTTTCGGCACCTGATTCTCATCGGTACAATCCTCGAGTGAAAGGGGATGGAGACCAAGGGGTTCAGCAAGTTCGGAAAGCTCTTCGCGTGAAGCTTTCCGGTAGTTGAGCCATACGTACCCGTCTTCCTTCATTGCACTGAGTGCTCCGGCGAATGTGCTTATCTTTTCAAGGCTGCCGCCTGAAGAGATATGGTAAAATTCAGATGTGGCCATAATTGGTGTGCGTTTTTAATTGAATTCACTTCTCATTATCACTTCGATCATCTGCTTCAGCATTGGCAGGTCTTTTATTACGGTATCCCAGATGACCCTGTCCTCTATGGCATGATATTCATGAAGAATGAAATTTCTGAAAGCCCTGACCTTATACCACGGGAAATCATACTTATCAAGTATACACTCATCAACATGAATGATTGCTTCACCTATTACCGCAAATTGAAACAGGGTAGCGTCAATCGTTTTCCGGTCCTCAAGAAAAGATGATTTGGAATATTCGGCGATGAAGTTTTCAATTGTTGTTATTGAATCCAGGATATGGCGAAGTCTGTCTCTGTTTGTTATTTTTTGATCTTTCATTCGATTATGTAATCTTTATCTCATTGGTCGGATGGAACTTGAATGTGATACTATAATTTTATTCTATTGTGATCTCTTATTAATTCAGGTTTCGTAAATCAAAATTAGCTCTGGAGTAATGCGTTTCAGCATCTCAATGTTCACGGCACCCTCCATTACAACATCCACCTTGGCGGGGATCAGCTTCTCAAGCTGATATTTTATCTCAGCCAGATCAAACAGGGTGAAAGCCTGCTTGTCAGGAACGCGTACAAGTATGTCAATGTCGCTGTCAATGTCATGATCATCACGGGCATAGGAACCGAAGAGCCATGCTTTCCTGACGGTTTTCTGGTTCCTGAAGTACTCCTTTATTTTCCTTATTATTTCTGCTTTGGTAACTTGTCTGCCGGACAGATATCCGATTCTTTTTTCGGCAAAGGCAATCGCTTCAATCGCCTGTTCCTCACCACTTACCTCGCGTACTATCTTATCAGAAAGCCAGAGTATGATCAGTGTTCCTGGCTCAACCCCATAATACTCTTCCAGTTTTATGACATTCGCTCTGGTTGCAATGCGTTTGCCATTTTCTATTTTACTCAGTATTGCCTGATCAATATCCAGGAACGAAGCTACTTTTCTTAAAGGATCCCCTTTCTTCAGTCGCAACTCGCGTATCTTATCTGCAAAGCTCAGCATAGTTGAATAGTTCATATTGACAAATGTAGTCAAAAAATTTCATTCAACAATGCCTTCTATATTATTCAGAAGGATATAGTCAGGAAAATTCCCGGCCTGCACGGGCGACAATTGAGGGAACAGAAGGCCGGTTGCCCCGGATAATATCAGTCAGGTCTCTGACCAATATGGGCTGCTTTCCAGGCCTCTGGTAAGTCGGCGCCAAAGGTTAAAAAGTGGCAGGCACCAAGCGGTATTACTGTGCTGTTGCGATGATGTTGGCGTGGGTGAGTGATGCGGCAATGTCATGATAATTAATGCCGTAACCCTCTTTCTTAAGTGAGGTGACGAAATCGCTGTGCGGCCGGTGCTGCCGGTAGTCGGGTTCACGTGACGGATGGCTGAGGTATTTTTCGAAGATCGAAGGGTCGCCGGCGATATTCAGAACGCCGTGATATACCAGCCTGTTATCACGACGGTGCATTGATGAGCCGAGTATCTTCTTGTCGCCGATGGTTATGTCGGAAATACCCCTGGTGCCGTAGTTCCTCACCCCGAGATCAGAGAGGAGGTCAAGGATCATTCCGTTGACCTCCATGAAGAAATCCTTTGAGCGGGCTATTCCCGGAAACTCCCTCGCCACGGTTATTACTGCCATCCGCGGCGTCAGTATTACCGCCTCGCCCCCGGTAGGACGTTTGGTTACCGGAATACCATCTTGAAGGACATTCTCAAGTATCAGGGAGCGTTCCGGCGTGTTGCTCTGTCCCAGCACTATAACCGTCTCCGCAGGCTGCCATACCATCATGCCGTCGCCCGTGCCGCCGAAGAGGGCGGCATCGGGGAGGTCATATGGACGTACTGTTAATGGCATGCCTCAATAAAGTCAGGCTTTGTGAACAGGTTTGCCCACAGCGTCGGAGCCGGCCTCGAGGAACACCTCAGAGATTGTCGGGTGAGCGTGCATGGTATGAGCCACATCCCACACCGTGCTCTCAACGGCCATATACGCCGCAGCCTCACTTATGAGGTCAGTGGCATTGTGGGCGATGATCTGTACTCCCAGTACCTCGCCGTACTTCGGCTCCGAGATAATACGCAAGACACCCTCGGGCTGTCCCTCGGTAAGAGCCTTGCCGTTGGCCGAAAGCGGGAACTCATTGACTTTGTGCTCAATACCCTCTGCGGCCAGATCCTGCTCAGTCTTGCCTATCTGTGCTATCTCAGGGTCAGTGTAAAGGGTCAGCGGCACCCGCCCGGTATTCATCGTCTCGGTGATACCCAGTATATGGTTGACAGCTGCCAGTGCCTGTGCCGAGGCGGCATGGGCGTAGATGCTTTTTCCATTGACATCGCCGACGGCATAGACACCCTGAACGCTGGTCATGAAGTTCTCATCGGTGACATAAAAGCTATCTGATTCCCCGGCCTTGAGTGCTCCGGTGGGCTTGATACCCTTGCGGGGCATGCAGTTGACAATCCCTTCATACTCGTCGAGGTTGATTGAATCATACCCCCCGGTACCTTCAAGGGTCTTTATCTTCAGTGAGTCGAGCCTGCGGCTGATGTATGCATTCAGGTAATCATCAAGTGCAGGGAAGACCTTGTCGGCCGTCTTGAGAAGAGTGACATCCTTACCAATAAGTGCAAGCATCTGTGACACCTCTGCAGAGACAGGACCTTCACCGACAACCAGAAGCTTATTGGGTATCTCCTTCATTGAGAACATGTTCTCGAGGTTGATAATCCGGCTTTCATCTCCTACCTTGAACGGCAGTGGCCTCGGATATGAGCCCGTGGCAATGATGATGTTCTTTGTTGTCAGTTTGCGCTTATCAACAACCACCGTGTCCGCAGCCTCGACAGAAGCAGTACCTGTTATTGTCTCTACGTTGTTCTTCTTCAGGAGGTACTCAACCCCTTTGGTAAGTCTCCTCACTATACGCTCTGAGCGCTTTACACCTTTCTCCCAGCTGAATGTCAGTTTCTTCGGGTCGAGGCCTTCAACGCCGAAGTCGGCTGCCATGCCAAGTCTTGAGAAGTACTTTGCACTTTCGAGCATAGCCTTGGAGGGTATGCAACCCCAGTTAAGGCACATACCTCCAACGTGCTTCTTCTCAATGACGGCGGTCTTCAGTCCTGCCTGTCCGGCCCTTATCGCGGCCACATAACCTGCCGGCCCGGCACCTATGATTATCAGATCGTAGTCCATCTTCACTCTGTTTTTATTGTCTCATTATCAGTGACAGCGGGTCTGCGACGCCTGCTGCCACATCATTCAGGAACTCCGTTGCCTCTGCTCCGTCGACCATGCGGTGGTCAACCGATAGCGACAGCGGCATTACGTTACCCACCTTGATCTCACCGTCGGCCACCACAGGCTGCTGGTTGATACGGCCTATGCCGAGTATCCCCACCTGCGGGTAGTTGATCACGGGTACTCCGAACCATCCTCCCAGGGCTCCGTAGTTGGTGATGGTAAAGGTGCCGTCCTTCATGTCGTCAAGCGTCAGTTTCCTGTCGCGTGCCTTAACGGCTATCTCTGCCACGGCCTTGCTCAGCTCCTTGACAGTCAGCTTATCAGCATTTCGGATCACCGGCACAACCAGTCCTTCCTCAGTACTTACGGCTATCCCTATGTTATAGTAGTTCTTGTAGATGATATTCCCTTTCTCGAAATCCATCTCCGAGTTCAGCTCCGGATGGCGCTTCAGTGCTGCCACGACGGCTTTGATGATGAAAGGCAGGTAGGTAAGGCTCAAATCTTCCTTCTTGTACTCCTCCCTGTATCTCGACCTTGCTTCCACCAGTGCCGACACCTCAGGCTCCTCGAAGAGGGTCATATGTGCCGTGCTCTGCTTGGAGCGCAGCATGTTTTTGGCGATCGACTTACGGATCTGGCTCATCGGCCTGATCTCGACAAGCTCACGCGCACCGTCCGGAGTGGCGGGTGCGGTCCTGTCTGCTGCCGGAGCTGCCGATGCATGGTAGTTCTGTATGTCGCTCTTCATCACGCGGCCTGCCGGGCCTGTTCCCGTCACCATGTTTATGTCGATGTTCATCTCGCGTGCCATGGCCCGTGCCACCGGCGTCGCCAAAGCCTTGCGCCCGGCAACTGCGGCTGTGGCAGCAGCAGGCTTAGGCTCTGTGCCCTCATCGCTGGCAGGCAGGTAGGCGTTGTTGGAGGCCACCTCCAGGGTGCCCACCACGCCTGCGCCTTTCTCCTCTACCATCTCCGCCTCGGGAGCAGGAGCCTCAGCGCCGGATGCGGCGGCGGCCTCACCAGCGATCTCGATCTCGACGAGCGTCTCTCCCACATGGATCGTCTCTCCAACCTTGCCGTAGCGTGCAGCAATAACGCCTTCACGCGGTGCAGGTATGTCCGTAACAACCTTATCGGTCTCCATCTTCACCAGCGGCTGTCCTACCTTGACGGCATTACCCTTGTCGACGTACCACTCGATGATGATACCTTCGGTCAGTCCTTCACCTATATCGGGAAATTTGAATATATATCTCATTCGTGTATTTATTTACTGTTTCATTGGTCGAATGGAACTTGCATAGTGTTTTTTGCTCAAATCCTGTTGTGAGTTCTTGCTTATGCAAGTTCCATCAGTTCAGAATTTTATTGTTCTTTCAATCTCGTAAAAGATCTTATCAGGGGTAATCATATA
>CALMRD010000040.1 GCA_937871625.1 uncultured Bacteroidales bacterium
CCGGGTTGAGAATGTTATGGGGATCGAAAACCTTTTTTATCCTTTTGTTTAGCAGGTAGTTATGCTCCCCGATTATCAGCGGTATGAATTCTCCCCTCAGTCGGCCGTCGCCATGTTCACCACTCATTGAGCCCCGGTACTTTTTGACGATAAGGGCTGTCTTCTCCCCGATGGTGCGCAGCAGTCCTGCCTCCCCGGCATCCTTGAGGTTTATCAGGGGCCTTATGTGCAGTTCACCAGTACCGATATGTGCATGATAGACTGACTCTTTGCCATAGGAGACAAGCATCTCTTCAATCTCGCCCACGAAATCGCCCAGCTTCCTGACGTCAACGGCACAGTCCTCAATCAGCGAGATTGGCTTTGCATCTCCCGGCATGTTCGAGAGGATACCCAGTCCTGCCTTGCGCAGGTCCCAGACTCTTTTGACATCGCCTCCCCACACCAGGGGGAAGGCATATCCCAGCCTCTCCAGGCGCATCTCTGCCTCCATGGCCTCTGCTGCTGCAGTGATCTCATGACGGCTCTCGGCACAGAACTCAACAATCAACAGTGCCCCTGGCTCTCCTTCAATGAAGAACCTGTTTCGCTTCTGACCCTCAACCTTCGACGCCAGGGAGAGAATATGATGATCCATAAGCTCTACGGCCCAGGGCTTGTGATTCAGCGCTATAAGGTTAGCTCTGAAGGCCTCATTGTGGTGATGCAGGTGAACACACGACAGTGCCTTTAAGGGTGGAGGCAACGGCACCAGCCCCAGCTTAGCCTCGGTGACGATGGCCATGGTACCTTCGGAGCCGGCTATCAGACGTGCCAGGTTTACCCCCCGGCCCGCACCCTCAGTGAAGGGCTCGCTGTAGAGCAGGTCGTCAAGTGCATAACCGGTGTTGCGGCGGGGTATGGTCTTGTCAGGATAATCACGCATAATGGCATCACGGTTGCCTGCATCCGACATAATACTCTCTATCTCCCTGTAAATATCGCCTTCAGTCGTCTCCAGGGTGCACTTCTGCCTGTACTCTTCTTCCGTGAGCTCGCCGAAAACGACCTCAGATCCGTCGTGGAGCAGTGCCTTAACCTCGATGATATGATCCCTGACTGACCCGTAAACAAGAGAGTGAAGGCCGCAGGCGTTGTTCCCTATCATACCTCCCAAGTTGCACCTGTTGGATGTTGAGGTCTCTGGCCCGAAAAACAAACCGTGCTCCCTAAGCTTATTATTCAGCTCGTCAGGTATTACCCCTGGCTCCAGCTTCACCCACTTCTCCTGCAGGTTGATCTCAATGATCTTACTGAAATGAAGGGAGAGATCGGCAATGATACCTGATCCCACAACCTGGCCTGCAAGAGAGGTCCCGGCAGCCCGCGGAATTATACCTATATCATGCGACGTGGCAAAGGAGAGAAGCTGCCTGATGTCATCACAGTCCATGGGGTAAGCAACAGCCAACGGCTCCTCACGGTATATTGAGGCATCGGTGGCATACATAAGCCGCGAAGCCCTGTCAGTGCGTACCTCGCCCTTCAGCGAGGCCGCAAGAACCTCTAAATCCCTGGGAGTAACATCACTCTGCATCTGGCGCAATTTCCTGTCCCAAAAATAGAGATTTGCGGCTTCCGCAGAGAGCAGGAGAGACGGTTTTCGAAAAAAATCAACTAAAATTTTAAAAATCTGACTTTAATCATGTAGTTGATAATTGTGTGGTTGCACTTTTTTCGTACTTTTATCCCGATACGTCTAATAAACTAAATTATTGATATACAATGGAATTGCTTGATCAGATCAAATTGAATGCCAAACGGTACAATAAAATGATTGTTTTGCCCGAGGGCACTGAGGAGAGGACCCTGAAGGCCGCAGACGCAGTCCTGGCAGAGGGAATTGCCCGCTTAACACTTCTCGGTAACCCATCGGAGATTAGATCACTTGCCGGCTCATTTGGTCTGAAGAGTATAGAAAAAGCTGATATTGTTAATCCGGCTGACCATCCTAAAAAGCAACAGTACACAGACCTGATGGTGGAGCTCCGTCGCAGTAAGGGATTGACGGTTGAAGAGGCTTCCCGACTGATAGAAGATCCCCTCTACCTTGGTGTGATGATGATAAAGAGCGGTGATGCCGATGGTGAGGTTGCCGGTGCCAGAAACACCACTGGAGATGTTTTGAGACCGGCATTCCAGCTTGTAAAAACTGCCCCTGGCATCTCAGTAGTATCGGGGGCATTTATTATGATACTGAAGGACAAGGAGTTCGGGTCTGATGGTATTATCGTCTTTGCTGACGGAGCTGTACATCCTGATCCTACTGACAAGGAGCTCGCGGAGATAGCCGTGGCAACAGCACGTACAACAAGGGCAATAGTGGGAGTGGAACCGAAAGTGGCACTGCTCAGTTTTTCAACTATGGGCAGCGCCAGACATCCAATGATAGATAAGGTGGTGAGCGCAACGAAAATGGCAAGGGAGATGGCTCCCGAATTCATGTTCGAAGGTGAGCTTCAGGCCGATGCAGCACTTATTGAGGCCATAGGTCAGAAGAAAGCCCCTGGCAGCAAGATAGCCGGCAAGGCAAACGTACTTATCTTCCCCAACCTGGAGTGCGGTAACATAGCATACAAACTGGTGGAACGCCTGGCACACGCACAGGCAATAGGCCCGGTACTCCAGGGCATGGCCGCCCCGATAAACGACCTCTCACGGGGTTGCTCTGTAAGTGATATAATTAACGTAATTGCCATTACTGCCAACCAGGCAGCAGGCATCACCAAATAAAAACATACGAATGATAATTCTGGTTCTTAACTGCGGCAGCTCATCCATCAAGTATCAGCTGTTTAACATGAAAAACGGATCCGAGGTCCTGGCCAAGGGCCTCCTGGAACGTATCGGACTGACGGATGGCATACTGACACATAAGCCGACCGGAAAGGATAATTACAAGGTGGTGCTTGACATCCCTGACCATACCGTTGGGATAAATATGGTGATGGAGGCCCTGGTGCACCCGGTGTACGGCGTAATAAAGACAGTTGGTGAGATCAAGGCAGTAGGACACAGGGTAGCACATGGCGGTGAGAATTTCAAGGAGTCGGTGCTGATAGACAATGACGTCAAGCGTGACATCGAAAAGTGCGCTGAGCTGGCACCCCTGCATAACCCGGCACACCTCAAGGGTATACTCTCATGCGAGAAGCTTCTTCCCGGAATACCCCAGGTGGCGGTCTTTGACACATCATTCCACCAGACAATGCCGGACTATGCATTCATGTATGCCATCCCATACGAATACTATGAGAAATACAGGATCCGCAAATACGGCTTTCATGGTACCAGCCACCGCTATGTCGCTGAAAAGGCATGCAGGTTGCTCGGGATGGAATATCACCACTCAAAAATCATAACATGCCACCTGGGCAACGGAGCCTCGATAACTGCCATCGATAACGGGAAGTCAGTCGATACATCAATGGGATTCACACCCGTGGACGGACTTATAATGGGTACCCGGACAGGAGAGATAGACCCCGGAGTACTGCTCTACCTGGCTGATAAAGAGGAACTCAGCGTCAGCGGCGTGAACAACATGATAAACAAGAAGAGCGGCGTGGCAGGTATCTCACAGCTGTCGTCAGACATGCGCGACCTTGAGATTGCCGCCAACGAGGGTAATCCGAAGGCCCTGCTGGCACTT
>CALMRD010000041.1 GCA_937871625.1 uncultured Bacteroidales bacterium
AATATGCCTTTACAGACTCTGATAACGGGTTGAGGCAGGAGGTGAAGGGGCAGGTCCGGGTTGTGTTTTAGTCAGCAGTCGGCAGTTGGCAGTCGGCAGCAAAAAAGTTATGAAATATGAATGACAGGAAAAGTGGATTTAGGAACCTTATAGTATATCAGAAAGCATTTTGCCTGGCTATGGATCTTTATAAAGTCAGTAAACAATTCCCCACTGATGAACTATATTCCTTGACTTCCCAGATTAGGAGATCCTCAAGATCAGTATGTTCAAATATTGGAGAAGGATATCGCAAGCGGCTGTATGAGGCACATTTTGTAAGTAAAATGTCGGATGCAGATATGGAAAATTCGGAAACTCAGGTCTGGTTGGACTTTGCATTTGAATGCAAATATATTACCGAAGAGATTTATCTTGACTACCAAACCCGATCTCAGGAGGTTGGCCGGTTACTTAATAGTATGATGCAGAATCCAACAAAGTTCAAGTAGTCGGAGAGTCGACTGCCGCCTGCCACCTGCAATTGCCGCCTGCCAACTGCTTACTGTAGACTGCCGACTTAATTGGTCCTGTACCTGTATTTCACTGCCCCCAGCTCCTCATTGGCCTTCACTATCTTCTGCTTCAGGCTCTCCTTGTAGGCTATCAGCTTATCCATGACGGCCGGATCGCCGGTGGCGATCATCTGTGCTGCCAGGATGCCGGCATTCAGGGCTCCGTCGATGGCTACAGTGGCAACAGGAATGCCAGGAGGCATCTGTACGATGGCCAGCAGGGCATCAAGGCCGTCAAGGGAGGCCCTGACCGGTACCCCGATGACCGGCACCGGGGTCATCGCCGCTATCACACCCGGAAGATGAGCTGCCATGCCTGCACCGGCGATGATGACCTTTATTCCCCTGCCCGCTGCTCCATGCGCAAACTTCTCCACCTCGTCAGGGGTACGGTGCGCCGACAGGGCGTTGATCTCAAAAGGTATCCCCAGGCCGTCGAGAAACTCCGCAGCCTTCTCCATGACCTTCAGGTCGGAGACGCTGCCCATGATAATACTTACTGCCGGATCCATATGCTCTTTTTTGATGTTAAACCATTGCCGGGGTAAAAATAAGCTTTAAATTTATAATTTTGCGGCATCAACAACCTGAACCATGAATGAGATAACATTACTTGACAGGGAGTTTTCTGTCTACCTGACAGAAGATGAAATCCAGAGCCGGGTTACGGCACTGGCAGAAAAGATCAGTGAAGACCTGAAAGGTCAGGATGTGCTCTTCTTCGGTATCCTGAACGGCGTATTCCTCTTCGCAGCTGACATAATAAGGCAGATATCGCTTAACGCGCATATCTCCTTCATAAAACTGGCTTCCTACGATGGCACCTCCAGCACAGGCAAGATCAAGGAGCTGATAGGGTGGAATGAGGATATCACAGGTAAAACGGTTGTAGTACTGGAGGATATTGTTGACACCGGCAGCACCCTCGAGAGGGTGATAGGTGAGCTTAAGCTGAGAAAAGCAGCCGACATCAAGATATGCACACTGCTCTTCAAGCCGGAAGCCTATACCAAAGATATTCCGATTGACTATATAGGATTTGAAATACCCAACAGCTTTGTTGTCGGATATGGCCTTGACTATGACGGGTATGGCCGTAATCTTAAGGCGATTTACAAACTAACAAAATAACTCCGTAATGATTAATGTTCTTATGTTCGGCCCTCCCGGATCAGGGAAGGGAACGCAGTCGGTGACCCTTGCTGAGAAATACAACCTCCTTCATCTCTCTACAGGAGACATGCTCAGGGCTGAGATCACTGCCGGCACTGAACTGGGGCGGAAGATGGAAGCCATCATGGCTTCCGGCGAGCTGGTGCCTGATGAGGTGGTGATAGAGATGATAGCCAACAGGATTGACGCCACCACCGGTAAGAGAGGCTTCATCTTTGACGGCTTCCCGCGAACGGTGGCCCAGGCTGAAGAGCTGCAGACGATGCTTCGGGAGCGTGATATGAAGATAGACCTTATGCTGGTGCTTGAGGTCAATGATGCCGAACTGATGTCGCGCATGAAGAACAGGGCCCTGGTATCAGGCAGAGCCGACGATGCTGACGAATCCATCATAAACAACAGGATTGCCGTCTACCGCTCCAAGACAGAACCTGTTCTGGAGTTCGGGCATAAGGCCGGCGTGGTGAGCATCGTCGACGGTGTGGGATCGATTGATGATATCTTCGACAGGCTATGCACCCAAATTGAAACGGTTATCTGACCAATGGGTGACACCAACTTCGTTGACTATGTAAAGATCTTCGGACGCTCTGGCAAGGGCGGCGCAGGCTCGTCACACCTCAGGCGCGAAAAACTGAATCCCAGGGGAGGTCCGGACGGCGGAGACGGCGGCCGCGGTGGCGATGTCATTCTCAGGGGCAATCCGCAGCTCTGGACACTCCTGCATCTCAAATTCAAAAAGCACACCTTCGCAGGTCACGGTGGTGCCGGGTCTGCAAACCAGAGGACCGGCGCTGCCGGAGAAGATGCCATCATCGAGGTGCCTCTCGGTACCGTGGCCAGGGATGCGGAGACCAATGAGATCCTGTTCGAGATCACTCATGATGGCGAACAAAAGGTACTGGTAAAAGGCGGCCGGGGAGGACTGGGAAACACGCACTTCAAGTCGGCCACCTTTCAGACACCCCGCTTTGCACAACCGGGAGAGCCCTACGAGGAGGGATGGTTCATCCTCGAGCTTAAGGTGCTGGCCGACGTGGGACTGGTAGGCTTTCCCAATGCCGGCAAGTCGACACTGCTGTCCGTCGTCAGTGCCGCCAGGCCAAAGATAGACAGTTACCCCTTCACGACCCTCACACCCAATCTTGGCATCGTCAGCTACCGTGATGACAAGTCGTTTGTGATGGCAGACATCCCTGGTATCATTGAAGGGGCTGCCGAAGGCAAGGGGCTGGGCCACAGGTTTCTGAGGCATATTGAACGCAACGCCGTACTCCTTTTCATGATCCCAGCTGATACCGGCGATGTTGCATTGGAGTATAATATCCTCCTGGAAGAGCTCAGGAAATATAACCCTGAACTACTGGACAAACGCCGGGTGATGGCCATATCGAAATGCGACCTTCTGGATGAGGAGCTCACTGAAGGGATGAGGCCTTCACTGCCAGACGACCTGCCTGTTGTTTTCATCTCCTCGGTTAACGGTACGGGTTTAACAGCACTCAGGGACCTGCTATGGCGGGCGTTAAACAGCTGACCATGGAAGAGCTCGACCGTACAATATTCCTCTTTCTCAATTCGCACCACTCACCGTTTTTTGATACGGTGATGTGGATAGTGAGCCTGAAGACGGTGTGGATACCTCTGTACCTGGCCATCATCTGGATGATCATCAGCAGGTACGGCAGACGTGCATGGATACCCCTCATGCTGGTGCCGGTGCTGATTCTTATTGACGACCAGGGCTCTACGCTGTTGAAGAACCTGGTCGGACGGCCAAGACCCTGTCACGAGCCTGCCCTCGAAGGCATGGTGCATACAGTCAACGGTTACTGTGCAGGGATGTACGGGTTTGTCTCGGGCCATGCAGCCAACAGCTTCGGGATAGCTGCCTTTGCCTCCCTGCTGCTGAAGAGGAGCTGGCTCTCCTGGTCTCTCTTCACATGGGCAGCGGTGGTATCCTATTCAAGAATATACCTGGGTGTGCACTACCCCGGGGACATCATCGGCGGAGCCCTGCTGGGCATCATCGCAGGCAGCACTCTGGCATGGGCTGCAGTAAAAATCAACAAAAGCATAAGACAATGAATGTCATAAAATCCGTATGGGTCTGGTTGTCAAGCATCGTGTTTATCGTGCTGGCCTTTCCCGTTGCTCTGTTTCTCTGGCTTATCTCACTGCTATTCGATGACCGGAGACTGATGAACAACCGCTGGATGGTGATCCAGGGTATTGTGCTTACAAAGATGAGCCCCTTCTGGAAGGTTATTGCGGAAGGCCGTGAAAAGATTGACCAGAACCAGGCTTATGTCATCATCCCCAACCACCAGTCCCTCCTTGACATTGTCTTTTTCAACATGTTGCGCCATCGGCTCAGGTGGGTCTCCAAAGTTGAGATCTTCAAGGTGCCACTTGTAGGGTGGGAGATGAGGATGGTCAAGTATATTGAGCTTGTAAGAGGTAACAAGAGCAGTGTGATAAAGATGATGGAGGAGTGCGTTAAGTCGCTCAAAGATGGCATCTCCATTGTCATCTTTCCCGAAGGGACCAGGTCACTTACCGGCGCGATAGGCAAGTTCAAGACCGGAGCCTTTCAGATTGCTGTCAGGACTGACAAGCCCCTGCTGCCGGTGCTTATCGACGGCACCGGCGAGATCATGCCCAAGAAGGGAGGGATTATCTTCAGGAACAGAAGGGTGGTAAGGATCAGGGTGCTCGATCCCATCTTCCCCGGCCAGTTCGGGACAGGTAATCCTGAAGAACTGGCAGCACGGGTACAGACTCTGATGGTTGCCGCCATGGAGCAGCTCCGCAGCGAGAAGTGAGCCACATCCAACCGGCAAATCTGAAATTATTCAACCCTGAAGGGGAATCATTGTCACTACTGCCTGCTGAGCATAATTCACCGGCGTTGTTGATAAATCGGAAGCATTCGCCTCGGGTAATTCTTTATATTTGCCCCAAAATTCGGGATGATGGACGGGAACTATTCTGAAGAGAACATCAGAACCCTTGAGTGGAAGGAGCATATCAGGCTGCGTCCCGGTATGTACATCGGTAAGCTGGGTGACGGCTCGTCTCTTGATGACGGAATATACGTCATGCTGAAGGAGGTGATGGATAACGCGGTGGATGAGTATATGATGGGCTTCGGCCGAAAGATAGATGTGACCATCAGCGGCAGGGAGGTGAGGGTGCGCGACTACGGCAGGGGCATACCACTTGGGAAGGTGCTCGACGTATCATCGCGCATGAATACAGGTGCCAAGTATGACTCCAAGGCTTTCAAGAAATCAGTGGGGCTTAACGGTGTCGGTATCAAGGCTGTCAATGCCCTCTCATCATCATTCATACTGCGCTCGTACCGTGACGGCCAGCTTAAGGAGATTGAATTCGGGGCAGGAGAGACGGTCAGGGATGAGGCTCTGATGCCCTCGAAAGAGGACAACGGCACTGAGGTGATATTTGTCCCCGACGAGGCTATGTTCGGCAACTACCACTACATCTCCGAATATGTTGAGAGCATGTTGAAGAACTACTCATACCTCAATGCAGGTATGGTCATCAACTTCAACGGCAACAAGATAGTCTCACGCAACGGGCTGGTGGACCTCCTCAATGACAACATGACCCGTGAGGGTCTCTATCCCATCATACATCTCAAGGGTGATGACATAGAGGTGGCCATGACCCACAGCATGCAATATGGTGAAGATTACTACAGTTTTGTCAACGGACAGCACACATCGCAGGGAGGCACTCATCTCATAGCGTTCCGTGAGGCACTGACCAGAACTGTCAAGGAGTTCTATAAGAAGGATTTCGATGCTTCCGATATACGCTCGTCAATTATTGCCGCCATATCGGTGAAGATTGAGGAGCCCATCTTTGAATCCCAGACAAAGACCAAGCTGGGGTCAAAGGATATGGGTCCCGGCGGCCCCTCCGTGCGAAACTTTATCGTTGATTTCGTACGCAAGCATCTCGACGATTACCTTCACAAGAACGGGGAGACAGCCCGAATCCTGTTGAAGAAGATACAGGAGTCGGAGAAGGAGCGCAAGGCTATCAGCTCTATACAGAAGCTGGCGCGCGAGAGGGCAAAGAAGGTGAGTCTCCACAACCGCAAGCTGCGTGACTGCCGCATACATTACAACACCAATGATGAGAGGAGGCTCGACTCCACTCTCTTTATCACTGAGGGCGATTCGGCCAGCGGCTCAATAACCAAGTCGCGCAATGTTGAGACCCAGGCAGTCTTCAGCCTCAGGGGCAAACCGCTCAACTGCTACGGCCTGACCAAGAAGGTTGTCTATGAGAATGAGGAGTTCAACCTGCTGCAGGCCGCACTAAACATTGAAGAGACCCTGGACGACCTCCGCTACAACAATGTTGTCATTGCCACCGATGCCGACGTGGATGGCATGCACATCAGGCTGCTGCTGCTTACATTCTTCCTTCAGTTCTTCCCCGATCTGGTCCGCAAGGGGCATGTCTATATCCTTCAGACACCCCTCTTCAGGGTCAGGAACAAGAAGGAGACCCGCTACTGTTACAGCGATGAAGAGAGGCAGCAGGCCATTAAGGACCTTGGTCCCGAGCCTGAGATTACACGTTTCAAGGGTCTGGGCGAGATTTCTCCTGATGAGTTTGTGCATTTCATTGGCAAGGATATGCGACTTGAGCCGGTCATCATGAAGAGGTCGGACCCATATACGCAGTTTCTTGAGTTCTTTATGGGAAAGAACACCCCGGAGCGGCAGGATTTTATTATTGACAACCTGAGAGTAGAGGAGGAGATACCCGAAGCTGCCCAGGCATGAGAGGAGGTTGTTGAAAGCAATGAAAGAGAGTGATGCATTTGAACTGGTTCCCGACAGTGAGGAGGAGGGGACGGAAAACGCGATAAACGGTAATATTCCTGAAGCACTGCATACTGTCACGGCACTGTCGGGCATGTACCAGGACTGGTTTCTGGATTATGCATCGTATGTCATCCTGGAGCGTGCCGTACCTCATATAGCTGACGGCCTCAAGCCGGTGCAGCGCAGGATCCTCTACTCCATGAAGAGGATGGATGACGGACGCTTCAATAAGGTGGCCAACATCATAGGTCACACCATGCAGTTCCATCCTCACGGCGATGCCTCCATTGGTGATGCGCTGGTGCAGCTCGGACAGAAGGAGCTGCTGGTGGAGTCGCAGGGTAACTGGGGGAACATACTCACCGGCGACGGCGCCGCTGCACCCCGATATATAGAGGCAAGACTGTCAAAATTTGCCCTGGATGTTGCCTTCAACAGCAAGACTACCGAGTGGATGAGCTCTTACGACGGACGCAACAAAGAGCCGGTGACGCTGCCGGTAAAGTTCCCGCTGTTGCTCGCCATGGGGGTTGAAGGCATCGCCGTCGGCCTTGCGTCAAAGATACTGCCTCATAACTTCAATGAGCTGGCTGATGCTTCAATAAGCTATCTGCAGGGTAAACCCTTTGTTCTCTATCCCGACTTCCCGACAGGAGGGATGATAGACGTCTCCAGGTACAATGACGGGGCCCGGGGAGGAGCTGTCAAGGTAAGAGCCAGGATAGAGAAGGCAGACAGGAGGGGACTGGTAATCACCGAGGTGCCGTTCGGCAAGACAACCTCTTCACTCATTGAGTCTATCGTTAAGGCCAATGACCGTGGAAAGATCAAGATCAAAAAGATCGACGACAATACGGCAGGTGGAGTGGAGATAGTGATACAACTGCAGGCAGGCGTCTCACCCGATAAGACCATTGACGCACTCTATGCGTTCACTGACTGTGAGCTCTCCATCTCACCCAATGCCTGCGTTATCACCGGTGAGAACAAACCTTCATTTCTGGGTGTGAGCGATATCCTGAGACACTCGGCTGACAGGACCGTTCAGTTGCTTACCAGCGAGCTGGAGATACGTAAGGCAGAGCTTGAGGAGGAGTGGCATTTCTCCTCTCTTGAAAAGATCTTCATCGAAAAGAGGATTTACCGTGACATCGAGGAGTGTGAGACATGGGAGGCAGTCGTTGAGGCTATTGACGCAGGACTGAAACCTTATAAAAAGCTTTTCCGCCGCGAGATAACACGTGATGACATCATCAGGCTGACGGAGATAAAGATCAAACGGATCTCAAAATATGACTCTTCTCGTGCTGACGAGCATATAAAGGGCATTGAAGCCGGGCTGGAAGAGGTATCGAACCATCTGGCCAACATAATTCCCTATACAATAAATTATTACCGCCAGATAAAAAAGAAGTACGGCAAGAAGATTGAGCGCCGTACAGAGATACGGAGCTTTGAGACTATTGAGGCTACCAAGGTGGTGGCTGCCAATGCCAAGCTCTACGTCAACCGCCAGGAGGGGTTCATGGGAACCGGATTGAAGAAAGACGAATATGTATGCGACTGCTCTGATATCGATGACATTATCGTGATAAGGAAAGATGGAACATACCTCATCACCAGGGTGACGGAGAAGCAGTTTGTAGGCAAGGATGTCATTCACGCCCAGGTTTTCCTGCGAAATGATACACGCACAATCTACAATGTGGTGTACCAGGATGGACGTGACGGCCCCTGTTACGTGAAACGATGTTCACTCACCGGCCTCACGCGCGACAAGGAGTACACGCTGGGCCGTGGCACCGGCGGTACCCGCATCCTCTACCTGAGTGCCAATCCCAATGGTGAGGCCGAGGTGATCAGGGTGCATCACAAGCCCCGCGCCAGGCTGAAGAAACTCACCTTCGACTTCGATTTCGGAGAGCTGGCCATCAAGGGCCGCGGTTCGATGGGCAACATTCTGACCAGGAATCCGGTACACAAGGTGACCCTGAAGGAGAAGGGACTCTCCACCCTGGGTGGCCGCAAACTGTGGCTCGATGAATCAGTGATGAGACTAAATGCTGACGGACGGGGAAGGTTCCTCGGGGAATTCGTGTCGGAAGACCTGCTTCTTATAATCACCAAGGGAGGCCTCTTCCGCACTGCAGTGCCTGACCTGTCACTACATTTCGAAGAGAACATCCTGCTGCTTGAAAAATACAGGGCCTCAAAGATATTTTCTGCCGTCTACTGGGATCAGGAGCAGGGTTACTATTATGTCAAGCGGTTTGTCTTTGATGAGTCAGACCGGCTGCAGTGCTTCATTGATGAGAGTGAGGGATCAAAGCTCATAAGCCTGACGGAGGTCGAGTACCCCCGTCTCGAGATAAGGTTCGGAGGCAAGAATGAGGGCAGGAAGCATGAGATAATTGAAGTGGCAGAGTTCATTGGCGTGAAAAGCTACCGCGCAAAGGGCAAGAGACTTTCGAACTACAGCGTCACTGACATACGGGAGCTTGAGCCTGTGGTGAAGAGCGAAGCAGCGCCTCTGCCGTCAGAGCCGGAAGAGACAACGCCAGCCTCTCCTGATCCACACGTCTCTCTGCCCGACGATCCCGCACAGATGAAACTGGATCTATAGCACACCTTGAATATTTACCTGATCGGATTCATGGGCAGTGGCAAGAGCACTGCCGGCAAGAGGATAGCCTCCTCTCTGCGGTGGAGCTTTGCCGATATCGACAGGCTGGTAGAGGAGAGTGAGGGCGAATCCGTGTCAGTGATTTTTACACGCAGGGGTGAGCGCTACTTCAGGGAGGCAGAGAGTGCGGCATTGCGTGCCGTTTCAGAACGGTCCCGGACAGTGATAGCATGCGGAGGGGGCACACCCTGCTCACAGGAAAACCTGCAGGTCATGGCTTCAACCGGCGTGACAGTCTGGCTGCGGTTGCCGGTGAAGGAGATAACAGAGAGACTCAGGAGATCACATAACATACGCCCTCTCCTGGCTGACACCATGGACAGCGAACTGGATACCACGGTGACAAGGCTGCTTGAGAGCAGGGAGTGCTGGTATGAAAAGGCAGACCTGGTAATTGATGGGGTGAATGACACAATTGAAGATATCACGGTTAAGGTTGCTGCCCTGGTAAGAGAGCGGGGAGGCTATCTCTAGGTTTATGAAAATATTTGTATCTTGTATAAGTGAGTCTGTAACTATTCCGGGATATGTCAAAACCTTACGGGCAAGGTTATAATTGGATTTTCTGGACTGATATGGCGCTGACGGTGATCACAGCCGCCGTACTGCTGACTGTGATTACCGGACTGCCTCTGTTCAGGGTGACTCCTGTGCTCTATTCAGCTTCACTGGTGATCGCGGCTGCAGGCCTGTTACTTATGGCGAGAGACCGATCCATGATCAGGCTCCTGAGAAAACTGGGATTACAGGGCAGACTTCTTGCTGCCCCGGTGATGCTCCTGCTGCTTTCAGTGCCTGCTGCTATTATTTATTTAAGCTATGATCTGAACGGAGAGGAAGCACTGAAGCTGCTGGCAGCTCTGTTAACCTCGCTGGCAGCCCTGATCTTTCTGACCCTGCTGATCTCCGTCTCCCTGCCCTCGATGGGGGCTCTGCTCCACCTTTACACATCACAAACGGGAGAGGGTAAGAATACCAACAGCCTTCAATGGAAGGCCCTTGCAGCAACAGCTCTGCTCTTTGCCATACTCTTCTTCTGGCAGATGTTATCTGACAGTGACCCGGCCCGCATGACGGTCATGCTTCCACTGCTCTCCCTGTTTCTGATAATCCTTGACATCATACTGGCAACCGGGTTCAGAAATTCATTGGCGGCGGGCTTCAGAGGGAAGCTGCCCTCTTCAGAACGTGCCGGAGATGACACATTCATTGCGCATCACTCACCTGGTGACCCCGCTGCATCGCCGGGGGCTGGGGATGATACCTTCGTTAAGCGACAGTCAGCGGGCGATACTGCTGCAAGATTGCGATCTGATGGTGACGCAACTGTCATACCACAGTCAGATGGCTTCAGAAGTGTACTGCTCTTTTCCGGTCATTATATTGACATCATCTGCGGAAGACTCGATTACCTTGTTGGCAGGGCAGATGACACCTATGCCTCTGAGGCTGTAAGAATCGCAGGCAAAACCTTTAACCCGGGATTACTGCCAGCCCTGAGGGCCATTGCCTCCGCTGACCGGTTCGGAGAGAAGGTGAGACGCGAGGCAAAGGCTGTCGCCACAGGCATCGAAAAATACTATTCAGACCCGGCCAGGAACACCGATATGCTGAGGCTGCCAGGCCTCACCGCCAGGATCATGACTGCCAGGGGGATAATGTTAAGTCCAAGAAAGCCTGCTGTCTCTGAGATTATTAAGCTGCTAAGTGAGACAGATCCTGAGATAAGACGCACCGGACTCATTGCGGCCGGAAAATTTGGTTTTACCGAGTTGAAGGAGGAGGTGCTTCAGGCCCTCTGCACCCCTGAAACTGAAAGGGAGGCATTCCGTGTACTGCAGCTCTTCGGACCTGAAGTCTATGGCGGCATAATCGGACAGGCGCTGAGGCCCTCCAACAGTGAAAGGGAGAACCTGATGATCATAAGGCTGCTCAGAATGATGCCTCTTACGGAGGTTGCTTCATTCATGATTAACCTCATCACCGGAGGAAATGTCTCAGTAAGGCTGAAGGCAGCTTTGTATCTGGGGGAACAGGAATATGCGCCCCCGGTACAGCAGAAGCAGAGGATAGAAGAGATTATCAGTGAGACGATTCACGCCGTGGCAAAAATCCTTACACTGCAACAGGAAGCTGTTAAGAGAAAATACTTTGTCCTGGCACAGGCTTTGGGATATGAAAGAGGTATGAATATTGCCTTCCTGCACGCTCTTTTAGCTCTCCTGACGGGGCGGGAGGCCGCCACCATGATCAGGCGCCATTCAGGTGACGGCAGTGTCCGGGCGGCAGAGACAGCTGCAGAGGCGGTGAGGGCAGCCGTGACAGGCCCTCTGCAGAAGCCGCTGCAGGCTCTGTTGGGCAATCATAATGACAGGAGTCGGCTAAATGAGATCTCGCTCTATTATCCTCTGAGGTCGGTTGCCGGCCACTCCCTCGTTTCATCATTGCTCTCCACGGAACAGAATATCACCGGGGTCTGGTCCAAAGCCTGCGCACTTCATAAGGTGGCAGCTGAGGGAGGCGGCATTGACAGGGAGCTGGCAGTCTCATATCTCTTCAGTAACAACCTGATTCTCCAGGAAGAGAGTGCCCGGGCAATACGAGCCATAAACCGCGAATGGTACAGTGATGCGGAGAGCAGGCTGCCCGGACACGCCCGTACCAGAATCGAAGCTGTCATCGATGGTACGGCCCCGGAGATGGCGATGATATTTGAGAAGACGAGATTCCTGAGCCTCTGTTTCAGCAGCATACCGGAGGAGAGAATGATAATGCTTGCAACGGCCGTGAGATACTCAGAGACCTACGATGCGGAGACGCTCCCCGGGCAGATATCATGGATCGTGCCTTCACAGGAGGGGAAAAGTGGTTTGTATTCACTTCCCGTGAGCGATATAACCGCTTTTGTCTTTCACTATTCCGAATACACTGATATATTTGTAGATTATATGAATAACCAGGGAAGAATCACTGCCTGAAATAGTAGTTATGTATGGCTGACATGAATATCATTATACGGCCTAATCCGTTCCCCGGCCTGAGGGCCTTCAGGCCTGATGAAGGACATCTGTTCTTCGGGCGCATGGAGAGCACAATCAAGGTTACTGCCAGGCTGAAAGAGACCGGATTTGTTGCCGTGCTCGGTGCTTCTGGCAGCGGTAAGTCCTCCCTGGTGCTCTCAGGAATCATACCGGCTCTCCTGAAGGAGAATGCTGAAGCAAAAAAGGCGTGGTCATATCTTGTATTCAGACCTGACCACAATCCGGTTGACCGCCTGGCAGCCGAACTGTCAGCCCTGTCTGCGGGCGCAGGATTCACCCAGTTACCGGTCGCATCCGTTGCCGCATCACTGCACAACAGGTCGGAGGGACTGACTGACGTGGTCAACAAAATGAGGAAAAACCTGAGGCAGCAAATCGTGATTGTCATCGACCAGTTCGAGGAGCTCTTCAGATACAGCTCTCCATCAGGAAGAGAGGAGCCTGCAGATGATGTCACCGACTTCATTGATCTGCTGGTGAACGCAGCCCACAGGACTGATGAGGGACTCTATATCATTATGACCATCAGGTCGGAGTATGTGTCCGAATGTTCGCGTTTCCACAGCCTGACCAACCTGATGAACAGCAGCAGCTATCTTCTCCCTCAGATATCGCTCGATGCCCTTACCTCAGTGATTGAAGATCCGGTAAGAGTGTCAGGTGCTTCCATTGACCGTTCACTTGTGAAGGTGATACTCTCTGACCTTACGGAAAGGCCCGGACAGCTGCCCGTATTGCAGCATCTGCTCATGCGCCTGTGGAACCAGTGGAGCAGAAGCGGTGATATGAACCGGCCTCTGAGCATTGCTGACTATGAGGCTGTCGGTCAGCTGAAAGGAGCCATCTCTCAGCATGCCGGCCAGGCTCTCGAATCGCTTGATGAGCGGCACAGATATGTGGCCTCACGGATCTTCCGTACCATAACTGCAAGGACGGACGACGGCAGGGAGCTGCGAAAACCTGAGCGCATCATCTCCATCTCCAGGCAGACAGGCTGCACCATAGAAGAGATAATACAGGTGGCTGAAGTTTTCAGGAGCCCGGAATACTCCTTCATTACCCCTTCCAAGGAGGTTGCCCTGACCACTGACAGCGTGCTTGACCTCACGCATGAAAGCATCATTCGACTCTGGAGCATGCTCCGCAAGTGGATTGATGATGAGGAGGCCTCCCGCAAACTGTATTTGCAGCTTGCCAGGGCAGCCGAACATTACCAGGAGGGCACCGGCAAGCTGTGGAGTGCCCCCGATCTTCTGCTGGCTGTCAGGTGGAGGGAGGAGAACAACCCGACACTGGCCTGGGCCGAAAAGATAGACCCCGCCTTCGAGAGGACAATGCTCTTCCTGAGAAACTCCGAGGAAGAGTATGCAGTCAGGGAGGAGTACCGCCGCAAGACGGGCACTGAAAGTATAAGACGGTCGCGGCTTATAGCAGGGATCCTTGGACTGATGGCCCTGATAACGCTCATTGCCCTTGGCACTGTCTTTTCACTCCGCAACAAGGCAGAGAAACAGAAGTCGGTGGCACTGCAGATCAAAGATGAGGCACTGGCATTCAGCGACCTGCTGAGCGACAGCCTGAACACGCTTCAGGACACACTGAAGACGGCATCGATGCAGTTTGAACTTGAAAGAGAGAATACTCTCACTGCTGTAACCAGGGCTGCCGAGGCAGAAAAGAAAGCAGCTGAGGCAGTGCGGACTGCCAGGGAATCGGTCTCGGAGAAGGCCGCTGCCGTGGCTGCAGCACTGGAGGAGAGCAGGCGCAAGATGCTCGCCGTGGCTACCTCACTGTCAGTAAGGTCATTGAATTATTCCGGAGAGAAGGAGCTGCAGATATTGCTTGCCAGACAGGCCTATATCTTTAATGACCGCTACTCGGGAACAGAGAATGACCCCGATCTCTTCCTGGCACTGTATGATGTAGGTAAAAGATACGGCAACAGGTACTACTCGCGATTCCTCGCTGATGGTTCAATGATGACGGCAATGGTGGAAGATCCTGCCGGAGACTGTGTCTATACTGCTGACAGCGAAGGAAAGGTGTTGCGCTGGCAGAGCAACCAGGCTGCATGGAGCCGGAGAATGATATGGTCTGGAGACAAGATCATCAGGGCCATGACCATCAGTCCCGATGCGTCCTGGCTGGCCTGCGGCACTGAGACCTCAGAGATAGTCATGATACCCCTCGCTGATGACTCTATAGGTTATACCATGACCGGATCCGGCGGTGGTGTTACAGCCCTGATCTTCTCATCCGGCAATAACCTACTGTGGTCATCCCGTACCAACGGCACGGTAAGTGAGTGGGATCTTGTTTCTCACCGTGAGCGCGTGGTGGATCAGTACCCGGAAGGGATAGCTGCACTGGATCTGTCGGCAGACCACTCCATGATGGCCGCACTGACACAGGAGGGAAAGGTGCTGCTCTGGAATCTGGCCGCACCCGGTGAGAAGTACACAATCGAAAACAGCAACAGCAGGTTTACTGCACACCGGTTTCTGGCCCGGGGCAATATGCTGGCCACCGGAGACAGTGAAGGCGCATTGCAGATATGGAATGCATCAGGAAGAAATGTGGAGACGACTGCCGAGGGCCATCAAAGTGCTGTAAGATGCATAGCATACAACCACCACGATGAACAAATTGCCACAGCAGATGATTCGGGAGAGATAAGACTCTGGTCATTGAGCGATATGAGCCAGCCCCCGGTGGTGATATCAGACAGCGAGAAGGAGATTGTTTCGATTACTTTCACCGATCAGGGCAACGCTTTCCTTACTGCTGCCGGCAGCTCTGTTACACGTCGGCCGGCGCATGTGAGATGCATGACCGGGGAGCTCTGTGACAAGGTGACCCGTAACCTCACGGAGAAGGAGTGGAGCGCATTTGTGGGGCGTGACATTGAGTATGAACCCACCTGCCCCGATAAGGCATTCCGTATCCGGGTGAGGGAGATCATCGGAGCCAGGTAAAAACATTTCGTTGCTTCCCGTGTTAATCCTCAAGGCCGGTCACCCTTCCGGATGAAATGGCTATTTTTGCATACTGATCAAACAAACATAAAGGCATTTGATGAAAGACAAAAGAGTACTGCTGATGATCCTGGACGGCTGGGGTATAGGAGACGGAACAACGAGTGATGTTATCAGCACAACGGGTACGCCCAACATTGACCTGATAAAGAAAACATATGCTTCATCACGGCTGCTCACCTCCGGTGAGGATGTGGGACTCCCGGAAGGTCAGATGGGCAATTCGGAGGTTGGTCATCTCAACATCGGGGCAGGGAGAATTGTGTACCAGGATCTGGTTAAGATCAACAAGGCATGCCGATCAGGGGAGATACGCTCCAACAAAACGCTCTCAGATGCCTTTTCCTATGCGCGCGACAAGGGGGTAAAGGTTCATTTTATGGGACTGCTCTCCGACGGAGGGGTTCACTCTCTTGACACCCACCTCTATGCCCTGTGCGATATGACCATGGACTACGGACTCAGGGAGGTCTTCGTTCATGGCTTCGGTGACGGCCGCGATACCGACCCGCGAAGCGGAAAGGGATATATGGCCAGTCTTCTGAAGCATCTGGAAAAGAGCAATGGCAGGGTAGCCTCTTTCGTGGGCAGATACTATGCCATGGACCGCGATAAGCGATGGGAAAGGATCAGGGAGGCTTATGACATGCTTGTGCACGGTATTGGAAGACCCGCCACTGACATCCTCAGTGCTATGCAGGAGTCATATGACCAGGGGGTGACCGATGAGTTCATGAAGCCGATTGTAGTCACGGATGAGGCTGGCAGGCCGCTGACAACGGTCTCTGAGGGAGATGTGGTAGTCTTTATCAACTTCAGGAACGACAGGGCACGCGAGCTGACAATGGTACTGACACAGAAGGATATGCATGAGGAAGGGATGAAGACAGTTCCCCTCCGTTATCTTACCATGACCCCCTATGACGACAAGTTCGAGGGGCTTCACGTCATCTTCCCGAAGGACAATGTAGAGAGGACCCTCGGAGAGATACTCGGTGAACTGGGCAAAAAGCAACTCAGGATTGCCGAGACGGAGAAATATGCACATGTGACCTTCTTCTTTTCGGGAGGCCGGGAAAAAGAGTTTCCCGGAGAGGAGAGAATACTTATTCCTTCACCCCGTGTGGCCACCTATGACCTGCAGCCTGAGATGAGCGCCTATAAGGTCAGGGATGCGGTTATCGCAGAGATCGCTAAACAGAAGTATGATTTTATTTGCCTCAATTTTGCCAATGGAGACATGGTTGGCCATACCGGAATCTATGAGGCTATACAGACGGCTGTCAGGGCCGTTGATGAATGTGCCGGTGACGTCATCAGGGCCGCAACCGCCAACGGTTATGAGGTGCTGGTCATCGCCGATCACGGTAACGCCGACTATGCCCTGAACCCTGACGGATCACCCAACACGGCCCATTCACTCAACCCTGTGCCGCTTTACCTGGTCAGCAACCGGTTCAGTGAGGTCGGGGAAGGGATCCTTGCCGATGTGGCACCTACCATACTTACCCTCATGGGTCTTCCCATACCTGAAGAGATGACCGGTAAACCACTTGTACAGGATTAGATGCTTCAGATTGACGACACCATTGTATCACTTGCACTCATTGAGAAGGATTTTTCGTGTGACCTGAAGGCATGCAAAGGCAGCTGTTGCAGATACGGTGATACGGGTGCACCCCTGACGCCTGCTGAAGCGGCCATCCTCGGGAGGATCTGGCCTGAACTCCGGCCATACCTGAGGCAGGAGGGGATAAGGGCCATAGAGGAGATGGGCACCAGCATCAGGGATATTGAGGGAGAGGATGTGACTCCCCTCATAAACAATGAAGAGTGTGCCTATACAATAATGGAAAAGGGTATCTTCAAATGCGGAATTGAGATGGCATTCAATGCAGGAGCCGTAGATTTCAGGAAACCACTCTCCTGCCACCTCTTCCCGGTCAGGGTGAAGCAGTATCGCGATTTCAGGGCCGTGAACTACGAAGAGTGGTCTATCTGCCGTCCGGGTGCTGCCGCAGGCGCAAGAGAGGGAAGAAAACTCTATGCCTTCCTCAGGGAGCCCCTTATAAGGGCTTTCGGGGAGGAGTGGTATGACAGGCTACAGTGGTCAGCAAACGAATTTGCCAAAAACAAATAATCATGGAAGTAATCAAAAGTTACATTGAAACAAACAGGGAGAGATTCCTTGAAGAGCTTTTCGGGCTCATACGTATCCCATCCATCAGCGCATCAGAAGCCAACAAACCTGAGATGATGAAGGCAGCGGAATATATCCGCGACCTGCTCCTCGGTAACGGGGCTGACCGCGCGGAGGTCTATCCCACACCGGGGAACCCTATCGTATACGGTGAGAAGACCATAGACCCGTCACTGCCTACCATACTGGTCTACGGCCACTATGATGTTATGCCTGCAGAACCGGTCGACAAATGGCTGTCGCCACCCTTTGAGCCGGAGATACGAGACGGCAAGATATGGGCCCGCGGTGCCGATGACGACAAGGGACAACTGTTTATGCACCTGAAGGCGTTTGAGATGATGACCGCCACAGGCACACTGCCGTGCAATGTCAAGTTCATGATAGAGGGCGAGGAGGAGGCCGGATCAGTAAGCATCGCCGGATTCTGTTCTGAATATAAGGAGATGCTTCGTTCAGACGTAATACTGGTCTCTGACACTACCATAATATCTACCGATATGCCTTCAGTCACATCCGGACTCAGAGGGCTCTCCTATATCCAGATAGAGGTTACGGGTCCTAACCGCGACCTGCACTCGGGAATCTACGGCGGGGCGGTAGTGAATCCCTGCAATGTCATCTGCGATATCATCTCGCAGCTGAAGGATAGTAACGGGAAGGTAACCATCCCGGGATTCTATGATAAGGTGTCAGTCCCCACCGACACCGAGAGGGAAAAGATGGCCGAAAGACCCTTTAACCCGGAGAAATACAAGAAGGCAATAGGGGTTGAAGCACTGGCCTCGGAGAAAGGATTTACGACACTCGAAAGCACAGGCATCAGACCCACACTTGATGTGAACGGGATATGGGGCGGTTATATCGGCGAAGGTGCAAAGACCATTCTCCCCTCAAAAGCTTCTGCCAAGATCTCAATGAGGCTTGTGCCTTACCAGAAGGCCGAAGAGATAGCTGAAATGGCAATTAACCATATAAAAGCCATTGCTCCGGCCGGCGTAAAGGTAACCGCAGAATATCTCCACGGTGGCGAAGCTTATGTCAGTCCCATTGACACTCCCGAATACCTTGCTGCTGAACGGGCCTACGAGGATATCTTCGGCAAGAAACCGATCCCCGTGCGCAGCGGTGGCAGCATACCAATCATCTCTACATTTGAAAAGATACTGGGAGTCAAGTCGATACTCATGGGTTTTGGCCTGGAGGATGATGCCATACACTCGCCCAATGAGAACTATCCTCTTGAAAACCTCTTTGCGGGGATGAGAGCGATACCCCTCTATTTTAAATACTATACGGAAATGAAGAGGGCAGCGAAATAATTATCACTGCTGCGCTGGCCACATAACCCTGCCGATGCGTGTCTGCAGTCAGGCCGGTTACAAAAAGTCAAATAGAATCTACTGTCGGGTGGCTGGAACAGGGCCGGATTTGCGCTGTCGGATACCGGTTGCGGCTGTGCTGCTAATCAATTTTCAGCTTAAGCAGCTCAACCCGTGTGGGGGTGCTCCGCAGTACTGTGAAGAGGTTAGTCCCCACACGTATGTGCTCCTGCTGCCGCGGGATGTTCCCGTGAACATAAAGGATAAGTCCTGCGAGAGTGGTATATTCATCACTCTCAGGCAGATTCAGGTCCAGTTCCTCATTGAGGTAGTCGATGTCCAGCCTGCCGGAGAGGACATACTCCTTCTCGTTTATCTTTTTTTCCACCAGGTCACTGGTGTCATGCTCGTCTTCAATGTCACCCACTATCTCCTCGAGGACATCCTCAATGGTGACCACACCGGATGTGCCTCCGAACTCGTCAACGACCAGTGCAATACTTTTCTTGGCATCGGAGAGCATCCTTAGCACCTTGTTGGCGGTCATGGTCTCCGGCACCACGACCAGTTTTCTCATGCCTGATTCCAGATCCCCGGGTTCATTAAGAATATCCTTGAGTTCGTAATAACCGACCATATTGTCAATGTTGTCGCGGTAGAGCAGTATCTTTGAATGGCCTGACTCAATGAACTGCTGCTTGAGTTCGTCGGGGCTTGACTCCAGGGGGAGGGCGACGATCTCCGTGCGGGGTACCATGCACTCACGGGCCTTCACTGATGAAAAGTCAAGCACATTCTGGAATATCCGCAGGCTGCTGCTCTCCTCGTCCTTCTCATCCTCAGTCTCCACCAGGTCATTGACGAAGTGATCGAGATCAATGCGGGTAAAGATCCGGTTCTCCTGCTCATTGCGCTCCGTACGGATGCCAAAGAAGAGCCTCATGAGGATGTTGGCAAGCCAAAGGGTGAATTTGCTGACGGGATAAAACAGATAATAGAAGAGGGCAGTGGGAATTGCAAACAGGTTCAGAAAGAAGTTGGGACTCAGTCTTATAACGGATTTGGGCAGGAAATCTCCGAGTACAAGTATTATGACTGCCGTAATGATAGTCTGGATCAGAAATATAACAACTTCGGAGGGAATGATGTTCAACAGCCAGCGCTCGATCATGTCAGCAGCCAGCATGCTGAATACCACGGTGGCAATATTGACCCCGATGAGCATCGTGGAGATGTACTGGCCGGGATTGCGGGCAAAGACTGAGATAATACCTGATCCGAACTGCCCGTGCTTGCGGTCAAGCTCTATGCGCAGCTTGTTTGAGGCGACAAAAGCCAGCTCCATGGCCGAGAAGAAAGCGGCCAGCAGTATGGCAAAAGAGATGATCACCAGCGGGTTCATCACCCAAAGTTACATTTTTTTTCGCTGAGAGTCACGCAAGGCGGCAAGACCAAAAGCTCCCGCTGACATTACAATCCAGAGCCATGCGCCACGCAGGCCGTTATGGCTGATCTCGCGTATGGCAATGCCAAGGCATGCCAGCCCGAGGATAGCCCATACTATCTCAATCAACAGAAGTGACTTTTTGCTCATTCTCTACGTATATGGTAGCACTTACGTTCTTGATCTTCCACTTGGAAAGCCGCGGGTCCGACTCGAATCCCGTCCCCATGATTATCTGATCCTTACCGGTGATACGGACGAACCTGTCAGACCAGACGCTCTCCCTGGGTTCGCTCCAGAAGAGCAGCTCAGTCTCAAGGATGTCACCATCGGTATTGACTGCCACCACGCTGTCACGCAGTTCCCACAGTTCATCCTTTTCGGTATACCGTGCATATTGCGCACGGATACTGGCCTGAGGCTCTGTTTTCTTGTCGTAGAAAAGCACCGTCAGTCCCTCGGGAAAGAGAGTGTAGGGCTGCTCATCGCCGGAAAACTGCTGTATCAGTGGTGTACGCACCAGCAGTGTAACCTTGCCGGAGTCGGAATACATGGTCTCGACGTCGCGGGCTGACAATGAGGGTAACTCCCTGATCTGAAGCTCCCTGACGGGCAGCTCTCTCTTCTCGCAGGAAGAAAGCAAAGCAGTCCCGGTAATCAGGACTGCTCCGACAAGTGAATATGTTTTGCCTGCAGGCATGGGTGGTTACTCCCTCTTAAACCTTACTGTGGTCGACTCATTTATCCAGCCGCCCACCTGGTATGGAGCGCCCTCCTCCACGAGGCTCCTGAAGAATGCCTCCTCCTTTGTGGGGAAGAGTCTTGAATAGATGGCTATCCTCTCGTCTACCTGCTCCTTCAGTCCCGGATCAGTGTTCTTTGCACGCGCAAGATAGTCGACCACAACCCAGTATACAGTCTGGTTTTCAAAGGTCTCGCCTATACGTGCTCCGGCATAAGCTTCCGCAATTATGAAGAGAGCATAGCCATTGGTCGGGTCAAGCGAGTAGGCTGCCCTGGCAAAATCGCGTGCAGCCTGCTTACTGTCTGACGTCAGTTCGAGAGTGGCCAGCTTTGTCAGCAGACCTGATTTTACAATAAGGTCTGTCTCCAGCTCTACGGCTTCGGTATAATATTTTTCGGCCTCATTGTATTTTTTGCGGGCCACATTCATCTCCGCAAGCTGCGCTGCCGATGCTGCATTGGGCTCGCAGCGGTAGAGGTTGGTGGCTGCCTTGAAGTAGAGTTCGGAATCCCTGCATCCTGTCTCGGTAAGCAGTGACAGCACCTTCTTCAGCATCGCCGTGTCAGATGGATTCTTTTCAACACCTTCAGCGAAGAGCGCCTCGATGCTTGAGCAGGTGGCGGCTCCGCTCGACCTGAAGACGGCATCTATGTTCTTCTTGGCGTCCAGATAACGACGGTCATCTGCTTTTCGCGCCAGCTGGCTGTCAACAACCTTCATCGCCTCCGAGTAGGCCTTGATGACAGCAGGAGAGTCGATGAGATCAAGCACAAAACACTTGGCAGTGATGGCCATATAAAGACTCGAATAGGTGTAGTCAAAGCTCTGAGGGGATGTCGCCATCACCCCGCTTATGATGTCATAACAATTCTTGGCGTATTCAGGGTCATTGCCGCCGAACTCATACAGTGCAAATGCCTTTCGCAGGTTATTGGACTCTCCCTCGTTGAAGTATTCCGTACGCTGGTCAAGTATCATCATCACAGTGTCAATATAGGCCTTGTCACCCGACTTGCGGAAGAAATCCTTGTACATCGTCTCACCCTTGATATAGGTATTCTTTGATGATCCGGGACAGTCGTTGTAGACCGGTCTCCAGAACTGGACAGCCATGTTGTAATCTTTGTTCTCGTAATAGGTTGAGTAAAGCGATGTGTTGCGCAGACACATTACGCTGTCCTCACCACTGCCGAAAGGAGTGCCTGTGTCAACACCCTTTTGCGCCTGAGAGGTAACTGAGATTGCTGCCAGAAGAGCTGCAGCAAGAGTCGCGATCAATGTTCTTTTCATCTCTTTCTAAAATTGTTATTCATATTTCGCTTTCAGGAACCAGTAGTCAAACAGGTTGAGACTGGCCCCGACCGTTATCATTGTCTCCCTGACCATGCTGTCATCGATGTTGCCCCTGGATGACATGTCCACGAAGAGGGAAATCCTGGATCTCGATCTTCTCATCGGTATGCCAGCTCCAAAAGTTATGCCGTATTCGTTGAGCCTGTCATCTTCAAACAGAGTATAACTCTCACCGTAACGGCAGCCTATGCGATATTCAAGCCGATCAAAAAAATTGTAGATGGAGTATTTGTCAGGGATATACTCAGCCCCTGCATGCAGAGAGATGGCATCCCTGTATGTTCCGTAGGTGTCGGGAAGGGATGCCTCCGTCCACTTCGAGTATACAATGTCAGCACCTGCAGTGAACTTGTCAGTTTTTCCGACTGCTATCCCTGCCCTTATTGTTGCAGGCAGCCGGCTGGTGGTGGTGCCGCTGGCCTGGTAAAGAGTGTCGGAGGAGAGAAGCGAGGTCTGGTAACTGGAATACCTGAAGATGATATCATCGGTGCTGGTCTTAAGACTGAATGAGGGGGTAAAGTTGAAGCCGCCATTCACATACCATTTGTCGGGCAACGGCACCATCACCTGCATTGAGGCTTCAAGACCTATCCCGTTCATGGTAATACTGCTCTGCTTCCTTGTATTAAAATAGTTGTTGTCAGAGGTGAATATGAAGTCGTTAAGCCGCATGACATCACCGAATATCAGGAACATGTTCACCCCGGCGGAGAGATACCTGAGAGGGGAGTATCCGGCCCCGAGCAATACCTTTTGATACCCGCCGGTACCCATATGGTGTTCATACAGATCGCCGGCAACACCGCCGGTTGAAGTCTCTCCCCCGATGTTGTAGAAAGCGTTGGAATAGGGCACAATGGCAGCCGCAACTCCCAGTCCCTTCGTCACCGGGAATCCCAGCATCAGGTGGGAGAAGCTGAGGTCCTGGGAATAGTATGTCAGATCATCCTCATCCAGCTTCACCACACCGTAATCGAGACCGAAGTCAAAGAGGAATGATGCGGTGTCTATGCTGCTGTATGACGCCGGTGTGAGGTAGTTGAGCGTGAGATTATCCCTGAGGCCGCTGCTGATGCCTCCCATGGCACGGCTCCTGAATGTTCCCTGCTGTTCCATGTTGCCGATGCCGTACCTGGCAAAGGGAGAATATACTTTTTTCTGGGCTGCCGCTCCTGAGGTCAGGAGAGCTAAAAGGCATATCAGGATAAATCTTCCGGTTCTATACATTAGTGTCAAGTAAAAAGTTCAATCCCTCAGCCACAAGATCCGGGTACAAAAACATCTTTTTGCCGCTCCGTGACATGAGCATCATGCCATCGCCTCCCGTGATCACAGTGACGAGCCTGGGGTGCTTTTCTTCGAATGTGCGAATATACTCATTTATTTCATATACGATCCCCGTGAGGACGCCACCGGCTATGGCATCTTCCGTTGTCCTGCCCGGGAATGAGAACCCGCTGCGATAACTTACCAGTGGCAGGCGGCCGGTGAACTCATGCAGGGCCCTGAACCTCATGGCCAGTCCGGGAGAGATGCTGCCGCCACGGTACGCCCCTCCGCTTACAAGATCGAGGGTCAGGGCACTGCCGGCATCAATGACCAATATGTCAGACCCCGGGTGATGTGCCAGAGCACCTGCAGCAGCAGCAGGACGGTCGACACCCAGCGATGCAGGAGTGTCATAGTCTATCACAAAGGGGTAGTGCGACTGCCATGTGAGGTGATGGACCCTGCTGATGTTTCTGCCGAGATAGGCGAGCAGCTCAGATGGGTCGTCACGTACGCTTGAGACGATGGCACCGTCAATCAGCGTGCTGCCGGCAAACATGGCGACAGCCTCCGGGTTATCTGACAGAAGTCGCTCTTTCCTGACAAGCATGTTGCCATCAAAGAGAGTCGCCTTGGTGCCTGTATTGCCGATGTCGATTACAAGATTCACTGACCTTCCTCCTGTTTTATTGTTGATGTGTGCCAGGAGAGGATCTTGCCAAAGAGCGCTATCGCCTGCGAGACGGAAGTCACACCCCTGACGGTGAGGCTGAGCTTGCCATTGCCCTGCTTCACGGTCATGCTGCCCTGTTTCCTGTTGACATAGTTCATTACCGAGATGAAGAGAGGATCATTATAAAACTGTGACGTCCGGTCTGTCACAAAGTTAGCAATCATTGTGCCGTTTTTCAATATTACTCTCTCAATGCCGATACCTGATGAGATCCACTTGAGCCTTACAATATCCAGCAGTGCCAGTGCAGGAGAGGGAGGAGGTCCGAACCTGTCGGTAAGATGTGCTTCAAAGGCTGCCAGCGCGGTCTCGTCCCTGATATCGTTAAGCTCCTTGTAAAGCCTGATGCGCTCCGGTATGTTTGACACATATTCATCAGGGAACATTATCTCGAGGTCGGTATCAACCGTCACGTCAGCCACGAACTGCCTGGTGCCGATGCCCTTCTCCGGCTCACGTTTGTCAGCCGCAGCAGGGAAGAGATCACCGAACTCTTCGTCCTTCAGCTCTCTTACAGCCTCCTCCAGGATCTTCTGATAGGTTTCGTATCCCACCTCGGCAATGAAGCCGCTCTGCTCTCCGCCAAGCAGGTTACCGGCCCCGCGTATGTCAAGGTCCTGGAGGGCAATGTTAAATCCGCTGCCCAGCTCGTAGTTCTCCTCGATGGCCCTTAGTCTCTTCCTGGCTTCACCGGTGAGCATGGAGAGGGGAGGCGTGAGGAGATAGCAGAAAGCCTTCTTATTGGAACGGCCAACCCTGCCGCGCAGCTGGTGCAGCTCAGAGAGTCCGAACTTATGGGCGTCATTTATGAAAATGGTATTCGCGTTGGGGATGTCGAGGCCCGATTCTATGATAGTGGTTGCCAGGAGTACATCATAGTCGCCCCTGACGAAGTCAAACATCACGTTTTCTATCTCCTGCCCCTCCATGCGCCCGTGCACTACCGCTGTCTTTACCTCCGGGCATATACGGTTGATGGTGGCCTTTACCTCCATGATGTTCTCTATCCTGTTGTTGATAAAGAATACCTGGCCGTTGCGGCTCACCTCGTAGACGATTCCCTCACGGATGATATCATCATTGAAGCCGTGCAGCTCGGTGATGATCGGCATCCTGTTCGGAGGCGGTGTCGTTATTATTGAGAGATCACGCGCGCCCATGAGAGAGAACTGCAGGGTGCGGGGGATGGGGGTGGCGGTCATGGTCAGGGTGTCAACGCCTGCCCTCAGGCTCTTCAGCCTCTCCTTCACTGCCACACCGAAACGCTGCTCCTCATCAATAATCAGCAGACCCAGATCCCTGAACCTGACCTCCTTGCCTGTAAGCTTGTGTGTTCCTACGATGATGTCTATCTCACCGTCAGCCAGCTGTTTCAATATCTGCTTCTGCTCGGCAGGCTTACGATGCCTGCTGATGTAATCAACACGTACCGGGAAGTTCTCGAAGCGTGAGGTGAAGGTCCTGTAATGCTGAAGAGCAAGTATTGTCGTCGGAACAAGCAGGGCTGTCTGCTTGCCGTCGGTGGCAGCCTTGAAGGCGGCCCTGACGGCCACCTCCGTCTTGCCGAACCCCACGTCGCCGCACACCAGCCGGTCCATGGGCACCGGTGCCTCCATATCCTCCTTGACGGCAACGGTGCTGGCAAGCTGGTCTGGAGTATCTTCCCAGATGAACGAAGCCTCAAGCTCCCTCTGGAGATAAGAGTCAGGGGAGAAGGCAAAGCCGCCGGAAGCCTTCCTTTTGGCGTAGAGTTTGATGAGGTCACGGGCTATATCCTTGACCTTCTTCTTTGTCGCCTGCTTCATCTTCTGCCAGGTGCCGGTGCCCAGCTTGTTGATGCGTGGCGGAGTGTCATCCCTGCCCTTGTACTTCGAGATACGATGCAGTGCATGGATGCCCACAAACAGTATGTCATTGTCGCGGAAGACCAGCTTGATGGCTTCCTGTAAACGCCCGTTGACCTCTATCTTCTCCAGTCCCCCGAAACGTCCGATACCATGATCGGAATGAACAACATAATCCCCCGGATTGAGATCGGTGAGCTCCCTGATGGTCATGCTGTCACGTCGGGTGAAGAACCCTTTTATACGGAACTTGTGATAGCGGTCAAATATCTGATGATCAGTGTATACAGCTATCCTGAGATCGTGATCGGTAAAACCATTGTGAAGGTTGAGGAGCAGTGGAGTAAACTCAGCTGACGGGTCCGTCTCCGCAAAGATATCCTTCAGCCTCTGTTCCTGAATCTCACTCTCCGAGATGATATAGTTGCGGTAGCCCTCCTGCACGTTTGAGACCAGCTTTGAGGTCAGCAGCTGGAAGTTCTTATTGAAAGAGGGTTGCGGCTCAGTGTGAAATATGACTGTGGCCGCTTCTCCGGAAGGCCTTCCCCTGCCGAAAAATATCTGCCTGTGCTGTGAACAGAGCTCTTCAAGATGACGCCCGGTGATGATGATGTCTCTCCGGTCGCTTATCTCCCCCTTACTGCTGCGGGTGTGTGCCTGCGACCAGATGGCATCGGTCTTTTCAATGATGAAATCGAAATTGTCACTCCAGATAATGGATGACGGAGCTATGAAATCGATGAAGCTGTCGTTGCTCTCGGTAAAGGCCAGCTCCCGGATATCGGGAATGACCTGTATCTCATCATGGATCTGAAGAGAGAGCTGGTCATCAGGATTGAACGACCGGACAGAGTCGACCTCCTCACCGAAGAAGTCGATACGGAAAGGCTTGTCTGCTGCATATGAGAAGAGGTCAATGATACTTCCCCTGACGGAATAGTGCCCCGGTTCATAGACGAATTCGGTCCTGGTGAAACCGTACTCCCGAAGCACCTCCTCGAGGAACTCAGTGGAGAGCCTGGCTCCCTTTTTAATTGAGAAGGTGTTTTTTCTGAGGTTGCTCCTGCTGACGACCTTCTCCATTACCGACTCGGGATAGGTAACGATGATGCATTTCCTCTTACCGGAGCTGAGGAAGTTAAGAACCTCGGTCCTGAGAATGATGTTTGCCGGCTCCGTCTGGTCATACATCACAGACCTTTTATATGAGCCCGGGAAGAAGAAGATATTGTCATCACCCAGAAGTGCGGTGAGGTCGTTGTAGAAGTAGGCAGCATCCTCTTTCTCGGGAAGCAGCACCACGTGGGTGGTGGGCTGCTGCGACAGGGCGCCGGCCATAACCACTGCCCTCGATGAACCGGTGAGACCGTTGATCATCACCGGCTCATTGCTGTCACCGGCGAGCAACTCCTTCAGCTTTCTGAAGGAGGGGTGCTGACTGTATATTTCTCTGAAGACGGTGCTGGCCATTGAATCTGTTTGCGGCAACAAAATTAGCAAACAGAGCGGTCTCCGCAAAGGAAAAGATTCGCACGTACCATGGGGCTGATCCTTAGCAGCACAATCCGATGAGCTGCTTCACCATCTCCGTGGATCCGCAGTAGAAGGGAGAGCGCTGGTGGAGCGACTCCGGCGGGATGGCCATAATCCTCCTCATGCCGTCAGTTGCCAGTCCTCCTGCCTGCTCGATGATGAATGAGACAGGATTGCATTCGTAGACCAGCCTCAACTTCCCGGAGGGATAGCTGATCGATGGGGGATAGAGGAAGATGCCTCCGGTGAGCAGGTTACGGTGGACATCCGATACCAGTGAGCCGATGTACCTGGAGATATAGGGACGCCCTGAAGCAGGGTCATTCTCCTGGCAGTATTTGATGTATCTCTTAACCCCGTCAGGAAATTTGATATAGTTACCCTCGTTGACTGAATATATTCTGCCTGCCAGTGGAGTCCTGATATTCGGATGTGAGAGACAGAACTCCCCGATGGTCGGATCCAGGGTGAAGCCGTTGACGCCGTTGCCGGTAGTGTATACCAGCATGGTTGAGGAGCCGTAGATGACATATCCGGCTGCCACCTGCCGTATGCCTTCCTGCAGGAAGTCCTCCAGGCCTGCCTCAGCCTCGCGCTCGCTTACACGCCTGTAAATAGAGAAGATAGAGCCGACGGATACATTAACGTCTATATTTGATGAGCCGTCAAGCGGATCCATGCAGACAACATACTTCCCCCGTCGTGACAGCTCCTCCGTGAAGATAACCTCATTCTGATTCTCCTCGGAGGCCACACCGCAGCACTCCCCGGAGGCTTTCAGGGCATCAATGAATACCTCATCGGCATAGCGGTCCAGCTTCTGCTGCTCCTCACCCTGGGGATTCTCGCCGCCTGAGCGCCCGAGGATCTCTACCAGCCCCGCCTTACGGATCTTCGCGTTGACCATCTTTGCTGCCGTGCCGATGTGATGAAGCAGGCTGGAGAGCTCACCGCGCGCATAGGGGAAATCCTTCTGTCTCCGGATGATGAAGTCATTCAGGCTGATGATGTCATAGCTTGGCATGGCAGATTGTATTATTATGCGGATGGTCAGTTGAGGTCAGCCCTGAAGGCTGCCCGGTAGGCGTATACCTTTCCGAGGTTGTTGTAAAGCTCATAGCCGAAGGTAACTGATTTGGCTCTCTTATGCAAACTGTTTGCAGAAGGAAAGTAGTACCAGTCTTCAGTAAATGAGAGTTTGCCGATCAGAGACCTGTCACCGCCGAAATCATGCTCTATCTCCCTTACGTCGTCAGCGGATAGCACCTCTCCGTTGTGATAGTCATAAGCCGTTAGCGTGCCGTCATATATTAGTTCGAAGATCCTGTCTACAAAATCTGCCCCCTGGTAACCGGCAACTTTCTCCATCTCCCAGGGATCACCTTCGGGATCAGGTTTTATTATCACCTCGGTGACGATGTCACTGGCTATCAGGATGGCACCGGCGGGTAACGAGTCACTGCCGGCAATTGATGTGACAGATGTGCCTGCAGGTCCCGATGCAGCTTCCCTCTTCGACTCCCGTCCGCCCTCATTGCATGAAATCGTGAGCAGTATCATCAAAAGTGATGCGACGGTTGTTCTCATGCTGGTTGTTTTTATCGGTTAAATGATAATCTTTCTGCGGCTCTCCTGCCTGTGAGCCTGCCTTCAGCAAAGACTGTGATGCCGTTGACGATTGTGGTCATGACCCTGCTGTGGAAGGTGGTGCCCTCTAGAGGCGACCAACCGCATTTACTGAGTATGTTATTGCCGGTCACAATCCATGGGGCATCCGGGTTTACCAGTACTATATCAGCCTTGTACCCTTTTCTCAGGAAGCCTCTCCCTGCCACACTGAATACGACTGCAGGGTTATGGCACATCTTTTCAACCACTGTTTCGGGTGTCAGCTCTCCGCGGTGGCACAGTTCGAGCATCAGGGTGAGGGAGTGCTGTATCATCGGTCCCCCGGAGGGTGCCTGGAAATATGGGGCCATCTTCTCCGGAAGAGTGTGGGGAGCATGGTCAGTGGCAATGATGTCTATTCTCCCTTCGCGTATGGCCTGTAGCAGCGCCTGCCTGTCCGATTCCCTCTTTATTGCCGGATTCCATTTTATGAGAGTGCCCTTCTCCTGGTAGCAGGAATCATTGAACCAGAGATGATGAACGCACACCTCCCCGATTATCTTTTTTTCTGAGGGGTCTTTCCCGGCAGTGAGCAGGGTAGTCTCCTCGGCAGTGGAGAGATGAAGCAGGTGCAGCCTGGTGCCTCTGCTGACGGCACGCTCAACGGCAGCTGAGGAAGAGGCAAAGCAGGCTTCACGACTGCGGATCAGCGGATGGAAGGAGGGATCGATAGCATCACCGTACTCTTCATGGTAGGCTGCGCTGTTGGCCCTGATCATCTGTTCGTCCTCACAGTGACAGGCTATGGGGATGCTGCCGATCCTGAAGATGGCGTCAAGGGCCTCTTCATCACTGACAAGCATATTGCCGGTGGAGGCTCCAAGGAAGAGTTTTATTGCAGGGACAGTGCATGGGTCGGCCGCCTGCAGCTCGCCGATGTTGCTGTCGGTTGCACCGAGGTAGAAGGAGTAGTTCACCACGGATTTCTCTGCAGCGAGGGTGTTCTTATGCTCCCACTCAGAGAGGCTCACCGTCGGGGGCCTGGTGTTGGGCATCTCCATGAAGGATGTCACCCCGCCGGCCGCAGCCGCCGCGCTCTCTGATGTAATGTCTCCCTTGTGGGTGAGCCCAGGCTCACGGAAATGAACGTGATCATCTATCACACCGGGAAGGACCCACAGGCCTGTGGCGTCGATGATCTCAGTGTCGCTGCCGGCGGGGCACTCTCCGGGAGGGCAGATGCGCTCTATGCGGTCGCCGCTGATAAGCAGGTCGGCACTGATCTTTTCGCCCTCATTGATAAGTAAGCCGTTTCTGATCAGGATGTGATTCATAGCAAGAGTATTAATTCAAAGCGGATTGTGCTCAGCCGTCTGCCCTGCGCGGCTTGCGGAAGAGACTGACGATCCTCATGCGCAGCACCCCCCACATTGCTTCACTGAAGATGCCTCCCGACATCTTTGAGGTGCCGGCCCTGCGGTCAGTGAAGATGATCGGTATCTCAACGATGTTGTAACCCAGCAGCCATGCGGTAAATTTCATCTCAATCTGAAACCCGTACCCTACTGACCTGATATGGCCGGGGTCTATGTTCTTCAGCACCTCGCGCCGGTAGCACTTGAAGCCGGCGGTGGTGTCCTTGATCTTCATGCCTGTGATAAGCCTGACATACATGGAGGCTATGTAGGACATGAGCACCCTTCCTATAGGCCAGTTGACAACGTTGACGCCTGATATATAGCGTGATCCGATGGCCAGGTCGACCCCGTTGCGGGCGCATGCCTCCCATAGCCTGACAAGATCGTCGGGGTTGTGGGAGAAGTCGGCGTCCATCTCGCAGATATACTCATAGTCTCTCTGCAGCGCCCAGTCGAACCCCGCTATGTAAGCCCTGCCCAGGCCTGCCTTTTCGGGTCTCTCAAGCAGGTGCAGGTTGGGGTATATACGCATCAGGTCTTTCGCGATGGTGCCGGTGCCGTCGGGTGAGTTATCGTCAATGATCAGTATGTCAAACGGCACGCTGAGCGAGGAGATGGCATGGACCAGCCCGTGGATGTTCTCCGCCTCGTTGTATGTTGGTATCAGAACCAGGTTTGACATGGGGTCCGCTCAAAGTGCGAATTTAACGATATTTTGTTACGCCGGACTCTTTTTTGGTCTCTGCCACAGTCTTTGCCGCTCTTTTTGGTTTTGCAGCCGGAGCGGCGCAAATTCCTGCGGGCGAGCGCAAAATATTTGAGAAAATATTTTGCTTGTTTGCACGGAAGCGTTACTTTTGTCACCCCAAATGATGCAAAATCATGGGGTGTTCTTTAAAGAGTACGCTTTACAGTCCCATAGCTCAGTTGGTTAGAGCGCTACACTGATAATGTAGAGGTCCCCAGTTCAACTCTGGGTGGGACTACGGGATTTTCGATTTCCGATTGTCGATTTTCGATTGAAAAATCAAATCGCAAATCGATAATGTAATTGGGGATTTAGCTCAGTTGGTCAGAGCATCCCGACACTTGTGTCGGGAGGGTCAAGGGGTTGAATTCAGTTCTTTACAACAATGGGGATTTAGCTCAGTTGGTCAGAGCACCTGCCTTGCACGCAGGGGGTCAAGGGTTCGACTCCCTTAATCTCCACAGGTACCCGGTATATGAAGAGTATGCCGGGTATTTTTTTACCGGGAAGTTGGTCAGAGCATCCCGACACTTGTGTCAGGAGGGTCAAGGGCCCTGACGTTCCGCGCAGCGGAAGTCAGGGTGCTGACCGCAAGCGTCAGCATTCGACTCCCTTAATCTCCACAAAGAGTCTTCAGAGATGAGGGCTTTTCTTTTGTTATACCTCTCACTCCGATCTTCCGTCCGTCAAAAAAAATGATGTTGGGTTGAATAAAATGCAACAAATTTTACTGATTGCAGTTATATAAAATACCCTAAATAGAAAAGGTGGTCCCCCGGATTGGATGTTAGTCAAATATTACATTCGTCAAAATCTATCGACCCCGGAGGGGTCAGCGAGGAGGGGGACCACCCATTTTCAAAATTAGTAAATATTTATACCCCTCCTATTTTTTTTATCCCCAAAGCCATTTTATTTTTTAACAAAGTTTTGTCGGGGTCTGTTGACCGGGCTTTGAGTATCAGATAACCGGGAGGGTAATCGGCGTCCGGGGAGATTGCGGATTGTTGCCCCGGCAATTACCCGGCCTGGGGAGCTGGGGGAGGTTTTTCCCGGAAGAATTTTCCCGCAAAGTCCGGATTGTTGAAATGGTATCTGCCTTTCCGGAGGCAGGATTGAAGTAGGTTCTATGAAATGCCGGCGGGGGGGTGACCAAAAACTCTATCTCTTTCTGGTCGGGTAGTGTGGCGGTGATTACGGAGATCTATGATGGCTTATTTATACCTATATATTATATAGGCCTCGGCCCTGCATCTTTTCTTCCGGTTATTTCAGGGCGGGAGGAAAAAATAATTCAAAAAAAAGGCATCATAATTTGTTTTATAATAAACTATCCATATCTTTGCACCCGCTTTTGAAGAAAAGCATGTTCCCTGAAAGAGAGGTTTGACAGATTGGACTCGCGGATTTTGCCCTGAGAGGGGCAGAAAAAAAGTGAAAAAACTTTCATGAAAAGTTTGGTGAGGAGAAAAGAGTTCTGTATCTTTGTCGTCCCTTGCCTCAAAAAATGAGGAGGGAATGAGTTCTTTGATTTAATGATGAAGTAGTAGCACACAGGCGAGAGAGATCTCGCCAAAAACCTAGCGATTTTGTTTGAGTTTTTGAAGAGACCGGATTGATCTTCAAAAGATATTTAAAGTACAAATATTACAATGAAGAGTTTGATCCTGGCTCAGGATGAACGCTAGCGGGAGGCTTAACA
>CALMRD010000042.1 GCA_937871625.1 uncultured Bacteroidales bacterium
ATCGGTTCGCTTGACATTCCCTCTGCAGGTAAAGTGACAGTCCTGGACCATTCAATAGGAAGCCTTACACAGAAGGAGGCGGCGAATCTGCGGAAGAAGAGCCTGGGTTTTATCTTCCAGAGTTACAACCTGTTCGCTGTGCACAATGTTTTTGAGAACATTGAATTTCCGCTTCTGCTGCTTAATTATTCTGCTGCAGAGAGAAAAAAGATGGTCATGGAAGCCCTGGAGTGGCTGGGACTGACAGACAAAATAAAATCGAAGCCTCCGCAGCTGTCAGGCGGTGAATGTCAGAGGGTTGCGATAGCCAGGGCCATGGTCAAGAGACCCTCGCTGGTGCTGGCTGACGAGCCCACCGCCAATCTCGATGCTGCCAATTCGCATAACATTCTCAAGAGCATGGAAGCCCTCAACAGGGAGTTCAAAACAACATTCCTGTTCGCCACCCATGACGACAAGGTCATCAGCTACCTGCGTCGAAAGATATTTCTCGATGACGGCAGAATTGTCAATGATGAATTAACAGGCAACTAATCCCGGCAGAGATGAAACTGGCAATAAAGATGGCATACCGGAACCTGGTCGGTGCCGGTCTGCGAACCTGGCTGAACGTGATCGTGCTCTCATTCTCCTTCCTGGTGATAATCTGGATGAAAGGCATTATAACAGGATGGGATCATCAGGCCAAAGTCGATATGACAAACTGGGAGATAGGAGAAGGCCAGTACTGGCATGAAGGGTATGATCCATATGATCCTTTCACCTTCACCGACAGTCACGCTTCTGTGCCGGAGGAGTTCCTCGGGGAGATTGAAAGGGGCGATATGGAACCGACACTCATTGCCCAGGGCACCATTTACCCCCAGGGACGGCTTCAGTCAGTGATGATCAGGGGCATCGACCCCAAACAGACAATCTTCATGCTTCCCTCTTACAGACTCGATACCCTGATAACCGGAGCCATACCTACAATAATCGGTTCAGGGATGGCCAAAAACCTGAAAGTGAATGTGGGAGACAGGATTATGGTTCAGTGGCGGGATGCCGATGGCACATTTGATGCTTCAGAAGTTTTCATCACAGAGATATTCACTGTAAGCGTCCCTGCTGTTGATCAGGGTCAGATCTACCTGTCACTTGATACGCTACGGTCGATGCTGGGCCTCAAAGAGGAAGCCACCATTCTGACATTCAACAACAGCGAAGTTACGAGGCCCGCTGTTGAAGGATGGGTGCATAAGAGCAAAACAGATCTCACCAGTGCCGTTGATGAGCTGATAAAGGTAAAGACAGCAGGAACATCAATCCTATACATCATTCTTATAACACTTGCCATGCTGGCGATCTTTGACACACAGGTGCTTTCAATATTCAGGAGACAGAAAGAGATTGGCACCTACATAGCTCTGGGATACACCCGACGCCAGGTTGTCGGCCTCTTTACCGTCGAGGGAACAATGTACGCCGTTCTGGCAGCCCTTTTGTCGGCTGCATACGGCCTTCCTTTCCTTGCGTGGCAGGCCAAAGTGGGATGGACGATGCCGATGGACGCCAGCGAATTCGGAATGGCGATTGCCCAGACCCTTTATCCGGTATACAGTGCCGGACTGGTTATCGGCACTGTGCTGATAATCACTATTGTGACAGCCCTGGTGAGCTACTGGCCATCAAGGAGAATAGCAAAAATGAATCCTACTGAAGCTTTAAGGGGGAAAATACAATGATAAAATTCTTACTGAAAGGTCTTATCAGAGACAAGAGCCGAAGCCGCATTCCGGTTATTGTAGTGTCGATAGGTGTGGCTCTCACCGTTCTCATGCATGCATACATAACCGGCTTCATGGGTGACATAATCGAGATCAATGCCAGGATGACGCACGGACACCTCAAGGTGATGACCGCGGGCTACTCCGAAAACATGCAGCAGATGCCCAATGATCTTGCACTTACCGATGTGAGTACGCTCACCGGAGAGCTCAGACAGAAGTTTGCAGGGGTAGAGTGGTCACCAAGGATACAGTTTGCAGGCCTGGCCGATGCCCCTGATGAAGCCGGAGAAACACGGACACAGGGCCCAGCCATGGGTCTCGGCCTTGACCTCCTTGATCCGGCATCGCCCGAAAGAGAAAGGCTGAACCTTGAAGGTTCGCTGGTGAGAGGCTCTATGCCGGGAAAGCCAAATGAGGTACTGCTCAGTGAACTTTTCTCCAGGAAGCTCGACATAAATCCTGGGGAGAGGATAACTTTCATTGGCTCAACGATGTACGGAAGCATGACCATCCATGATTTTACCGTTTCCGGGACAGTATCCATGGGGCAGGAAGCACTTGACCGCGGAATGATCATTGCCGACATCGGAGACGTGAGGATTGCTCTCGACATGGAAAATGCCGCCGGTGAGATACTGGGGTTCTTCCGTGAGGGATTCTACGATGATGAAATCGCACTGGAGAATGCGGCAGTATTTAATGGAGCCGATGGAGGCAACGGTAATGACCTCGCTCCCGTAATGAAAAGTCTCAGCCAGCAGGGAACGATGGGTACCTATGTCGGGATGACGAAATCATGGTCTGCCATGATCTCAATGGTATTTATCATCGCCATGTCACTGGTGCTGTGGAATGCGGGACTGCTGGGCGGGATGAGACGCTACGGCGAAGTGGGGATCCGCCTGGCAATGGGCGAAGACAAGGGGCATACCTACCGTTCAATGATCTATGAGGCTGTAATGATAGGACTTGCAGGATCAATTATCGGAACGGTTATCGGACTCTTCCTGGCATGGCTGTTGCAGAAATACGGAATAGATATTTCAGGAATTATGCAAGGCTCAGCACTGATGATGCCGACTGTCATAAGGGCAAATATCAATCCGGTGGACTATTACCTGGGATTTATTCCGGGACTGGTATCGACAGTAGTCGGTACGATGCTGTCGGGATTAGGTATTTACAAACGGCAGACAGCCAGGCTGTTCAAGGAACTCGAAGCTTAAAAAAATAGTATGATGAAGAAATATTTTATACTGGCAACGGCAGCAATGCTGACCTTGCAAATTCAGGGACAGGATCCGGATGACATCCTTAAGAGAGTTGAACGGAACATGTCGTCCGAGAACCGGGTCTTTGAATCTTCCATGACAATCAACGGAGCCCACAGGAGCAGAACCATTACTTCAAGGACCTATGCAGAGGGTTATTCAAAGTCGTTTACGGAATACCTGTCACCTGCCCGGGAGCAGGGCACCAAGATGCTCAAGCTCGGGAACCAGCTCTGGATCTACTCACCATCCACGGACCGTATAATTCAGATCTCGGGGCATATGCTGAGACAGTCAGTCATGGGTTCTGACCTCTCTTATGAAGATATGATGGATGACCGTAAGCTTACGGAATTATATACTGCCACCCTTGGAGGTGATGAGGTGATCGGGGGAAGGAAGACGTGGATACTTGACCTGACAGCGAAGGTCAGTGATGTGAGTTATCACTCGATGAAGATGTGGGTTGACACCGAAAGATATGTTCCATTGAAAGAGGAATTGTTTGGCTCGAGCGGTCAGCTGCTGAAACGTACAACATTTGAGGAGGTGGAGCAGATTGCAGGCAGATGGTTTCCCATGAAACTGACCTACAAGGATGTTTTGAAAAGCGGCGACGGCACTGAATTTACAATAACCTCGGTGCAGTTTGATCAGAAGATACCTGATTACATCTTTACCAAGGCTGCCCTGAAACAGTAGTTGCAGGATCCTCTGCCGTTATCCTGTGTGGCCTCCTCACTCTTTTCTGCAGGAGGCAGGAGCCGGCCCGCGCTGTCCGAAAAGGCAGAGTAACAGATGAACGGTGCTATTCATTCATATCCGCCCTTCATTTAAGGCAGGGGGCCGGCATAACTGCCGGCCCCCTCCGTGAAGATGGTTCATTTATAAATGCTATGGTGCAGAAACATATTCTGATTAAGCTTCGGGTGCATCGTCTGCCGATGGCTGATCAATGGTGATTGTCTCAACCTGGTACAGTCCCTTCTCAATGAGCACCGAGTTGTAGAGGGTGGCAAAGGAGCTCTTGACCCACATGTCAGAGACCAGCACACCGACAAAGAAACATATCAGTCCCGCGATGTAGATAAAGAAGGCCACAAGACCCATGAGGAAGATAGTCCAGCCATGTCCGCGGGTAAGTTTCCAGCTCTCTTCCGCAGCCTTTATCGGGTCGAGACCGCGGTCCATCACCAGGTATGGTGTGAAAGCAAGGCGGCATGCGATTATGATGCCAGGCACGAGCAGAAAGACTATGCCGATGCCAATCAGCGCAGTGACAAGGAGGTTGGCAAGTACTATATTGAGATATCCCTTTCTGAAACCGTTGATGAGCATGTCAAATTCAGGTGTGATGGATCGGGATGCCTGTACGAACATCATCCTGGCTCCGTACTTGAAGACAGGCAACAGCAGAAAATAATAGAGGAGTGCAATCAGCCCCATGAATGCAGCTGCAAGACCTATTGCCCCGATCTTGAAGAAGTCATCCATATCAAAGGGCAGGTTTCTGAAGTCACCCGCATTAAACTCATACCTGGAATTGATGCCCGTCATGGGTGAGGTGATAATCACCAGGACAAGTACCACCAGCAGCAGACGGAGAAAGTTGTCTGCCATCGCCTTCCACCCCGTGCCGTATGATCCGCTGAAGGATGGAACGTAACTGTAAATTCTTTTTGTTTCCATTTTGTTTATGCTTTTTACTGTTCAGGAAAAATTTGTTTGTTGAGCAAATCTATCACTGCATGGTAAAATGGAATTCATACCTTAGTAGTGATTTTACAGAATCCTACTTTAGTATGCACACCACTACTTTGGTAGTAATTGTTATTCAGTAGATTACAACTGGTACCGGATGGAGTATATAATTTTGATCGTATTTATTTTCTGTGCTGCGATGGCTGTGGGGGGGATTCTTCTGACGACAAGGCTACTGTCAGAGCAGCCTTTACCCTTTCTCAGGCCTCTGTTCTATCATCTGATTTTCATGTCTGCCTTCGGCTTCTACGGCATCTGGGGACAGTTTATCATCATTGCCGTCGCAGGGGAGCGACTCACCGCAGAACTGATCTCCACTGTTTCGGTCATCTCACTTCTGCTGGGTCTGCCTTTTCTTGTCATAGGGTGGCTGATGCTGATCAAATTTTGCGGTGAATACTCGAAGGCAATATTCAGAAACTATCTGACTGTTATCTTCCTGGTGGCCAACTTCGGCATCATTGCCTTCCTTGGCATCATCTCACGTGACATGGAGTTCAGTGAGGCCCTGCCCCTCTTCAAGTATTACTATGCAGTTGTCGCAGTGGTCAGCGGCCTCACCTCAGTATTCATGCTGATCGGGTCCGGATCAGGTAAGGCGGCCGCTGCCGACCGCATCTCCCTGGCAGCTATTGTCTCCGCAGGTGCCCTGGCACAGGCGGCAGTGTTGTTGTTTCTGCCCCACTCGGCATGGATGGCTCTCATATTTGTATTCCTGCTCTTCGCCGGCATATCACTGATACCGGTCTGGCTCACCTACAGGGCTGACCTCAGCCTGTTTACCTATCCCGCCACCAATGAGATGCCCGACGGCATAGAGGATTTCTACCTGAAACATGAGATATCACCAAGGGAGGCCGATATCATCAGGGAGATCTGCAACGGCCTGAGCAACCAGGAGATAGCCGACAGGCTCTTCATCAGCCTGCAGACGGTAAAGGACCACACTTCACGCATCTATACAAAGACCAACGTTAGGAACAGGATGCAGCTCATGACTCTGGTACGATCGGTTGAGATGCGTCAGCCCTGACCCGGGGGAAAGCCACGGAGACAGGATCCGGGAATGATATGTTTGTAAGCTGCCCGGGCAGGTCCTCGGAACAGGATGTCAGGCATATGCTGCAGCAGAGCCACATAAAGCAATGCCGTCAAGCTCCCGCGGCATGGTCTCAGAAAGAGATGTCAAGCAGGTCCTGCAGCCTCTTCCCCGGCATAAAAATGCGGTAAGCCGCGGGCCACACCTTGATCAGGAAGCTATCCTGCCTGTCTTTGATGACAATGGCCAGCTCATCATCAACATCGCTGTTGGCAGCGGCGCGGTATTTATATCCGAGGATCGTGAGTATCTGGTCCAGGTCATTATACTTTCCGAGATTGCGGGTCATGGCGTCAAGCCTCTTCTCCAGCGCTTTCACCGCAGTGGGATTCAGGTGGCGGAAAAAGTCGAGCTGGTACATCAGAGTCTTCGACTTCTTGCGGAACTCATGCAACAGGCGGGGTTTGGCATTGTTACGACAGTCGAGGTAAGCACCTGCTGCGGCACTATAACTCTTGCCGAGCTCGCCCAGCAACAGCCTGAAATCGGGTTCGCTGAGGCTAAGAAACCTCAGCCTGTATCTCGCCTTTGTCAGCTGCTCTGTCACCTGCCCCACGGTTTTGGCCTGTACTCCGGCCTCCTCCCATGTGGAATAGGGCTTACGGAGCAGGTTCTGCACGGCCTGATTGTCCCACAGCTTGGTGAAAAGCTCTGGATAGTCCTTTCTCAGTGCCTTCATGCTTTTGCGCATCACGCTGCTCTCGCGCCATGAAGAGAGGATACGCCCTGTCTCCCTCCCTGCCAGGTACTCCCTGCGATAGACTGACTCTTCCAGAAGTGGCTTTACCAGCCGTATCGCAGCGCGGTGTTTCTTCATCATCACCCGGATATCATGTACGGCGTTACCGTCAGGAAGTGGTTTCCGGGAAAGCAGAATCAGTGATCCGTTGATGCAATCGAGCATCGACGCCTTGATATCCGCCCTGTTTACCTTTTCCTTTGAAGTCATCTGCAATCCGCTGACAGATGATAAAGTTACATAATTGTAACGACTTTCACTTTCAGACCTCGCTGATGCATAGTATATTTAATCCATTGCGGGTGGTTATACCTGCAATTTCCTGCGGTTATTTTTCATACATTTACAATAGTTAACATCAACCAGATAGAATAATGGGCAAAAACAACAAGGCAAAACGCATAGGCATTCTGACGGCAGGAGGCGACTGTCCGGGCATCAATGCCGCCATCAGGGGTGTCGGCAAAACAGCCATAGTTAAGTACGGCATGACGGTCATCGGCATCAGTGATGGCTACGCCGGGCTGATCAACAAGGAGTACCGCGAGCTGACTGAAAGTGATCTCTCCGGCATACTGACGCTCGGGGGAACCATCCTTGGCACCTCCCGCGAAAAACCTTTCAAGGGAAGCGGCAAGAAGAAAGACGAGACGCGCAAACCTCTGCTAATAAAGGAGCACTATGAGCAGATGGCGCTCGACTGCCTGGTGTGCATCGGGGGTAACGGCACCATGAAGACGGCCCAAATGCTCTCGGAAGAGGGACTGAACGTAGTGGGTATTCCCAAGACGATAGACAATGACATCTGGGGTACGGATATCACCTTCGGGTTTGATTCGGCAGTCAACATTGCCACGGAAGCCATCGACAGGCTGCATTCGACAGCCAACTCGCACAAGAGGATCATGGTTATTGAGATCATGGGCCACAACGCCGGATGGCTGGCCCTCTACTCAGGCATGGCGGGAGGAGGCGACGTCATACTGATACCTGAAATTCCTCATGATGAAAAGGTGGTGATGGAGTATCTCAGGAAGAGAGCTGACAACAATAAACCCTACACCATTGTTGTAGTGGCAGAAGGCATCAAGGTACCCGAGGGTGAGAATTCGGCGGGCAGGTACCTGGCAAAAAGGATACAGGAAGAGACAGGACTGGAGACCAGGGAGACGGTGCTCGGATATATACAGAGAGGCGGTACACCTTCACCCATGGACAGGGTGCTCGCCTCCAGGTTCGGCGCCGCCGGTGCCACACTCATTGCAAAGGAGGAGTACGGCAGGATGGTAGCTCACCGTGAAGGACAGATCACCTCCGTCAAACTGTCGGAGGTGGCGGGGAAGACGAAGCTGGTAAAACCTGATGACCCGATGGTCAAGCAGGCCAGGGAGATGGGTACGAGCTTCGGAATATGATTATAGATATATTTATGGCAGGATTAACACAGTCAGTGATATGACAGGAAAGAGAAAACTCATTTTCATACGGCACAGCAAGGCTGAGGATCAGCTTCCTTCGATATCCGATTTTGAGCGGTCGCTGACAGCAAAGGGTAAACAAAACTCAAAGCTTATGGCACAGCTGCTGCTTTCACGGGGTGAGGATCCGGGAAGGGTGATCAGCAGCCCTGCCTTCAGGGCACTGGAGACAGCACTGATATTCTGCAGGGAATATGGTATCAGTCCCGATGAGATAAGACTGAATCCCAAGCTCTATCTCAGCCTTGAGGAGGATGAATTCCTCTCTTTTATCAGAGGCATGAGCAACGATGATCATACCATCACCCTGTTCGGGCATAACCCGATGCTGACGGAGATGGCAGCCTGGTTTGCCTCTGACGAGCCGGAGGTACTGTCCAAGACAGGCATCTGCTGCCTCTCGTTCGACGCTGAAAGCTGGTCGGAGGTTGAACCCGAAAGCGGCACGACAGAGTACTATCTCACACTGAAGGACCTGGCATGAGCACAGACTATATCCCCAAGGAGATAAGCTGGCTCTCGTTCAACGAGAGGGTGCTGCAGGAGGCGGAGAACAGAGATGTGCCTCTGCTTGAACGGTTTAACTTCCTGGGGATCTATTCCAATAATCTTGATGAGTATTTCAGGGTCAGGGTGGCGACACTGAAACGGCTCTCCCTCTTCGGAAGCAAGTCAAAGAGTATACTCGGCTACAGTCCGAAAGCCACCCTCAGGAGAGTGCAGGAGATCGTTCTCGAGCAGAACCTGAGATTTGAGAAGACCTATTCCGACCTGAAGAAGGAGCTGAAAAAGCACAACATCCACTTCGTCAATGAGCAGCAGCTCGACACGGAGCAGAGTACGTATGTTAAGAACTATTTTCGAAAAGAGGTCAGGCATCGGCTAATGCCACTTATAATCAGCAAAGAGAGCGGGCTGCCCGATCTCACTGATGATGCGGTCTTCTTTGCCGTGCTGCTCACCGACACCGGTAGCGGTAAAAACAGGTACGCACTGCTGGAGATACCCCCGTCGGACATACTGCCAAGGTTCATCCAGTTGCCGGAGAAGAACGGCAACAGGTATGTTATCTTCCTTGATGACGTCATCAGGTCTGAGCTCAGGGATATATTTTATATTCTCCCCTTCGACGAGCTCTCGGCTTACACTTTCAAGCTGACCAAGGATGCTGAACTTGACATTGCGGATGACATCTCGGAGAGCTATATCGACAAGCTGTCGAAGAGTCTTCAGCAGCGTAAGAAAGGTAATCCTGTAAGGTTTGTCCATGACCGTGACATGCCGGACGACCTGCTGAAGATACTGAAGAAAAAGCTGAACCTGGGCAGTGATGATGTGGTCATACCCGGCGACAGGTATCACAACTTCAAGGATTTCATGAAGTTCATCGACATCCCGGGTGACGGGTTGCGGTATGAGAAACTTCCTCCCGTAAGGCACCGCGACATCCATTACGGCAGGAGCATACTCTCCGTCATCAGGAAAAAGGATGTGTTGCTCTTCTTTCCATACAACCCTTTTAATCACTTTATCGACCTGCTGCGGGAGGCCTCGATTGACCCCTATGTCACCTCCATACAGGTAACCCTCTACCGTCTCGCCAGGAACTCAAGTGTCATCAACGCCCTGATGAATGCAGCCAGGAACGGCAAGCAGGTCACCACAGTGGTTGAGCTTCAGGCACGATTCGATGAGGAGGCTAACATCCTGTGGGGCAATAAATTGCTTGATGAAGGTGTCAAGGTAATTTACGGTGTACCCGGACTGAAGGTTCATTCAAAGCTCTGTCTCATCACCCGGGTAAAGAATGATGTCATTCAGAGGTATGCCGCCGTTGGCACAGGCAATTTCAACGAGCAGACTGCCAGGGTCTATACAGACCATCTCCTGCTGACCTCAAACAAGAAGATCACCAATGAGGTAGTGAAGGCCTTCAACTTTTTTGTTGCCAATTACCGCAAGGACAAGTTTTACCATCTGCTGGTCTCTCCCTTCGGTCTTCGCAACAAGCTGGTGATGCTTATTGAGAACGAGATCAGGAACGCAAAGGCCGGCAGGGAGGCCTGGATCAACATCAAGATCAACAATCTCACCGATGAGGAGATTATCGGCAAGCTGTACAGGGCCAGCAGCGCAGGTGTAGAGATACGACTGATAGTGAGGGGCATGCTATCGCTGGTGCCGGGGTTGAAGGGTGTCAGTGAGAATATCAGGGCGAGAGGCATTGTTGATCGCTTCCTTGAGCATTCGAGGTTCATGATCTTCTGTAACGGGGGTAACGAGCTGGTATACATCACCTCGGCAGATTTGATGCCGAGGAACCTCGACCGCCGGATCGAGGTCTCATGTCCTGTATTTGATGAGGCTATCAGGAAAGAGATCACCGATGTCTTCGAGATACAGTGGAATGACAATGTCAAGGCGAGGGTTTATGACGGGAAGCAGTCGAACAGGCTTGTTGCTCCCGGCGACCGGCCCTGCCGTTCACAGACGGAGGTCCATAATTATATAACGGCCATCAACGGTCCGTCTCAGGAGGCCACACGGGTATAAAGGACGGTGCTCTCCGCTCTTTTGTGCCCGCCTCAAAGGCAAAGGCTATCTCTATAAGCAGCGGCTCACTCCACGCCCTGCCGAAGAAGGATATGCCTACCGGCAGTCCGTCTATGAATCCCATCGGTACGGTTATATTCGGATAGCCGGCCATGGCTGCCGGCGATGAGCTGCTGACATGAAAAGAGTCCCCGTTTATCAGGTCGGTCTTCCATGCAGGTGCACCCGTGGGGGCGATAAAGGCATCAAGGTTATGCTCCTTCATCACGCGGTCAATGCCCTCTTCCCTTACCAGGCGGTTCATTTTGTCCACGATCTCCTGAAATTCCTGTGAGTTGACGTCCCCTTTCTTCTGTGCTTCAAGAAGCAGGTCCTGATCATAGAAACGCATCTCGATGCTGTCGGCATTGTTGAATGCAATAAGCTCTTCAACACTCTTTACCGGGGCGTTTTCGCCCAGCGAGGCAAAATATTTATTCAGGCCGTCTTTGAATTCCCACAGCAGCACCTGGAAAGAGAGTGAGCCGGCTTCCCGGCTGTATATATTGTCAATCTCAACAACCTCTGCACCCTTGCTTTTCAGGAGGTCGACGGTCTTCTGCATCAGCGTATCAACCTTGAAGTGCTGTCCCCTGGCAGAGGTATACCATCCCAATCTTTTGCCCTTCAGACCCTCTTCCTTCAGGAAGGGTGTGTAGTCTGTCAGGGCTTTGCCGTCCGAGGCAGCGGTTCTGCTGTCATTGGGATCGATGCCGGTAAGTGCTCCCAGGGCTATGGCAGCATCGCGCACCGTGCGTGCCATCGGTCCGGGTGTGTCCTGGGTGAAGGATATCGGCACTATGCCGCTGCGGCTGAGAAGTCCTACCGTAGGTTTGATGCCCACGATGCCGTTGGCTGTGGAGGGACACACTATTGAGCCGTTGGTCTCGGTGCCAATGGCTATCATGCATAGGTTGGCGGAGACAGCCACGCCGGATCCCGAGCTGGAGCCGCACGGATTGCGGTCGAGGACATAAGGGTTCTTCGTCTGGCCTCCCACGCCGCTCCAGCCACTCGACGAGAGGTTACCGCGGAAGTTGGCCCACTCGCTCAGGTTGGCCTTGCCGAGGATGACGGCGCCGGCCTCGCGGAGCTTCATGGCTATATAGCTGTCCTGCCGGGGGTGTGAGCCACTCAGCGCGCGTGAGCCTGCCGTGGTCTCCATCTGGTCATGGGTGTCAATATTATCCTTCAGCAACACCGGCACACCGTGCATGGGACCGCGTTTTTTACCCTCCTTCAGCTCTGCGTCAAGCTGTGCCGCAATGGCCAGCGCATCAGGATTGGTCTGGATGACGGCGTTGAGCATCGGACCTGCATCATCAATGGCATCGATACGGTCAAGGTAGGCCTGCACCACATCGGTCACGGTGAAATCACCGTTGTCATAGCCCTGCTGAAGCTGGGTTATGGTGTATTCTTCGAAACGGAAGTCAGCAGCGGTTTCCTTTTTTATCGGTTTCTGATTGCATGCAAAGAGCGTTGCCAGAACCAGCGTGGTCAGGAATGGAATGAGTTTTTTCACGGGAAATCAATTATATTTAATTATCAACCGAAGTTAGAAATATTTTTGGCATGGAGAGAATGTGGATACCAGGGTCATT
>CALMRD010000043.1 GCA_937871625.1 uncultured Bacteroidales bacterium
ATATTGTTTTGATTGGTAATTACAACCTTACCACAATACCTGAGGCAACTGTTCACTCAAATGATTTACCCACCGTTCTACCTGATAATTCCAATGAAAATATATATGAACGGGAAATCCAGACACATGACAGGATAAATACTATTGAGGAGCAGGAACTTGTCAATCCGCCGGAAGACACCATGCCGGAATCAGATCAGACAAACCCTCTCCTTAAGTCGGAATTTGAGATGACGGATATTGCCTATTGGCCCGAGAGAACACGTATCAGGGCACGGGTAAAAAACAACGGAAGGCCATATCAAGGAAACCTTGAGTTCAGAGTCAACCTGTCTGATCCGTACAGCGAATATACTCTTGACAGAAGTGTGTCTGTGCCAGTGTTACTGAATACAACCGATAACGAGTGGATTACCCTGTTAGCGGATTATAACTGGCCGGAGCCGATTGATCACTCCACACTGAACGCAGTTGTAGCAGCAGATCCGGAAAACAGGATTGAAGAAAATGATGAACAGAACAACCATTTTCACAAAACCCTGCGCGTGCCGTGTGGAATCCATATTGAAGCCCTTTCCAACCAGCATCTCGTGAAAGGCAAGGGAGAAGATTTTGCTATCTACGGAGAGTTTGGAAGCCAACGATCGGGTAAGTATGTCTGTGCCGAGACAGACTATTCACAACTAAATCTTCCGGGTGTTCCGGAAAATTCACGAACAAACCTGTGGGTTAAATCATGGAAGCCTTCGGCGGTAATTGTTGATGTGTCTGGTCTGGGTACGGGTACCTATGAGATTAAATTTTACTGTTCTGACCCTGAAACAACTGAGGCTTACTCAAGCAATTCAAAGGTGCTGCAGATTGTAAGGAAGAGAATTAAAATACAAATTTCTTCAGGGCCTTTAAGTGCGAGGGAACTGGCAGACGCCCTGGCAGAAGCATCTAAGGATTGGTTCCGGGACACTTCCACTAATCTTGAAGAAATGTGGGTTGAGGAAGGAAGCCCAGGCGCCATAGTGAATTGTCTCTTCACGAAAAAACCCTATAAGGTTATATTGGAAATCTATCGCCAGGACTTCAGGATTGCATATAGGGAAATTACTGAATTTGAAGAGACAGAAGAAGGGCATGCACTGTCAGAGGCATTTTCTGAGCTTGGACCGGGTTTTTACGTATTAAAATGCATGCAGATAGAATACCTCCACCCGGATAGAACAAGACACGAACACTCTGTTATGTTCAGGCTGGAATAAAAGAACTGCTCTTCTCAGTAATAAATGCTGAGAAGAAAGAAGAGTGTGATAAACCTGAAAAAAACTGTTTGAATATTTATTAAACTGATCACATAAAATAATGGCAATGAAGAATTTAATAGCAATTATTACGCTGTCTTTTATTTACTGCAATTTCTCAACCCTGGAAGCTCAGACGAGTATCTACATCGGAGAAGTGGAGTATCATTTGGAGATTATACAAACGGCTAACGGCGGGGGAACTGACAAAGGGTACAACTGGAACGTCAGCGTTGACGAGAGACAGATTATTGAAGGAAAATTTTTTGTGACATTTACCGGTAGGGTAGTGCGCAATAATCCAAACCTTTCAGGATTAACTCTGACCGATATTCAAGAGGAGATCCTGTTCATCAATACTGTGAACAATGAAGGGAACGAGCAGAAGATATCTGAAGCCTGCTATGATGACCGTTTAGTTTTTAAACGTAATGCCACTCCCGGCGAATCGCGTACTGAACGGTTTGGTGTTAATTGGGCCCGTACAGACCAAGGTAAACCGGTTATTGAAGGCGGAAGGATTTCATTTCGTAACAACAATTACTACCTGATGCTAATGGGTAAAGCGAAACTTAATGTGGCTACGGAACATTATACATCATTAACCCAGCCGTGTCTTGACACTGTAATACCACCCAAATTGACATCCGCAAACACAACACTCGATTTCCCCATTGTGATACATGCGGAGAAACCATTTGACAATTCCAATGAGTTGAAAGGAACTTTTGTACAGAGGGATGAGTCGGGCAACGATTGCAGCATGAGCTTTGGAGGCTTGGGACGAATGGTGCATGGCGATATGAACTGCTCTTACGTTACAAAGATCACTACTTCATGGTCACTAACGAAGAAGTGCGAGGCACTGGATAATGTCGGTAACGAGTTAGACAAAAGAAAAGATATAAGCCAATCTCAGAAAAACCGGATCAAAAATGTTTTGGTAAAATTAAATGACCCGTCTGTTGATCCCTATGTTTTTACAGGTTCAGATAATATTAATTCAGTCACTACGGTAAAACAGGCAGAAATAATTATCAATAATAAAGAACAATACATGACTGATTTAAGAAAACAGTTAAATAAAGATTGTGAGCAATCAAAAAGTATTGAAGAATTAACAAACTGGGTAATTTATAATGATAATAGGGTAGTACAAATTGTCAATCGTTTCAATCAGCAATATCTAAGCGAACACATATTGAGTGACGGGCGGGTAAGGATTAAAGATTGGATAGCCGATCAACAGCGAAATCCGAATAGCGTTTACAACTGCTATGGGGGGGAATAAAGAACACTGTTCAAATACATATGTTCGTGGAAACAATGCGAATAGGCATTATATAGAATTTATATAACTGATGTTTATGTGCTTCAAATTTAAAATTAATACACTATGAATATTAATACTATCATACTTATAAGATCCAGTAATAATAAATTAGTAAAAATGGAAATGAAGAAGTAAACACCAACAAGTATATGGCAGGAGAGATTCCTCTATGCTGCAGGTGTAGACAATGAAGAACTGGTCAGATTTCTGATTAAAAACCGGGTGAATGTGAATGCAAAATCTCAACAAGGAAAAACACGTCTATCAATAGCCTTAGAGGCAGAGAATGCAAATATAATTGAGCTGTTATAAGATAATGGCGCTAAATGAACTCCATCATCCGGCACTGATAATGCACTGACTTAAACATAAACTGATTAAAACTAATTTTTCAATGAGATTCGGAAACGTAAGAACAAGAAAACCCGGTAACGCTAACCCGATTACTATGGGAATCATCTTCGCAGTCATCGGTGGAGCAATATTCATTTTCTTTGCCCTGCCCCCGCTGCAGTACGCAGCCACATCAAAGAACTGGCCGTCAGTGCCTGGCACTATTACCAAATCTGAAGTCCAAGTTTTTAAAAGGGATGGCAATACCCATTACCAGCCCGATATTGCCTACTCCTATACTGTTGAAGGCAAAAAATACACTGCATACAAAATTACTGTGGGAGATGGATCCCTTGATAACAACGTCTCAAAGGCCAAACGCCTTCAGTCAGAATATCCTGCCGGCAAAGAGGTCGACGTTTATTATGATCCCGACCTGCCGGAATCGGCAGTCCTGCAACCCGGCACCAAGTCAGGCGACCTGATGCTGGCAGGTATCTCCGCGCTCTTTTTCTTTATCGGACTGCTGGCTGTTTACCAGGGGGTAAAGGCAAAGCGACGTGCTGCTGAGGCAAAGAATGCATCGAGTATGACTTAACAAAAAATCATAAAATAAAAACACCATGAAAAACAAGAAAATCAGTAAAACACTCGTAACGGTTATCGCGATAATAACCGGAACCCTCATGTCATTGAATCTGTTCCCGCAGGAAACAGCAGAAGATCCACTTTACATCGCAACAATAAAGGCTGACACTGTAGCAGTGAAAAAGGCGCTGGCTGACGGTGCCGATATCAACAGGCAGAGCAACAACGGATATACAGCCCTGATGTGGGCCTGCAGCTGGGCCTCCCGTCCCGGCTATTTTGATGTGGCAAAATATCTTATCAATGCCGGGGCCGATGTGAATATCAGTGCCAATGATGGCTCAACGGCACTTCTTGAAGCAGCTGAATGCTCTGAGGAAATCTCTCTCATGCTCATGGACAAGGGTGTGGATATAACTGCCCGGAGAGATGACGGAAGAGGAATATTTACAAGTGTCATTTTTGGCATACTAATGGGAAAAGTCGATCTGGAATTTGCGGAACTCATCCTTTCAAAGGGCGCCGATGTAAATGAAGCTGCCACTTCCGGAGATGTAGCGGGCTGGGCAGCAATTCATTATGCAGCAAGCAACGGTAATGCGGAACTGCTAAAGTTTCTCATAAAAAACGGCGCAGATGTAAATGCAGTAACAGCCGACGGCAAAACACCACTCTCCCTTGCCGGGTCCAATACGGAAATTACTGAGATACTTAAAGCCGCCGGCGCAAAATAATAACCATGAAATATTTATCTGAAATCAAAAAACTGGGTATACTGCTGATAGGTTCTCTTATATGCCTTAATTCATGCAGGAAGGAACCGGAACCTCTCGCCCTTAACACAACCGCTATAACTGATATCCATTACTCATCAGCAATTTCCGGAGGAAACATTACCAGTGACGGGGGGTTGGAGATAACAGTCAGGGGCGTATGCTGGAGCCAGTCGCAGAACCCAACCACAGGCGACAGCAAAACAGAAGACGGATCAGGGTCCGGAGTATATACAAGCGCTGTTACCGGCCTGACCCCGAACACCACCTACTATTTACGCGCATATGCAATCAACAGTGACGGAACCGCATATGGCGATGAGCTTCAATTCAGTACCGGGTTGTTGACAGATATTGACGGGAACACCTATCATACGATCACTATTGGCAATCAGGTCTGGATGCAGGAGAACCTGAAGGTGACAAAACTGAATAATGGCAATGATATCCCCAACGTTACAGACGAAGACACCTGGTCACATACCAATGAGCCCGGTTATGGTTGGTATGACAATGATGCATCGACCTATGGAGAACTATACGGGGCCTTGTACAACTGGTATGCTGTAAACACCGGATCTCTTTGCCCTGACGGCTGGCATGTACCTACCGATGCGGAATGGACAATCCTGACTGATTTCCTTGGAGGTGAGACGATAGCCGGTGGCAAGCTTAAGGAGGCAGGTACTGAACACTGGGGCATTCCCAATACTGATGCCACTAATGAATCGGGCTTTACAGCGCTGCCAGGCGGATATCGTAGTAACGGCGGACAATATTACGGTATTGAATGGCAAGGTCGCTGGTGGACTTCCAGTATGATTGATAATATTTATGTCTGGACCCGACACATGCAATCAAATATCGCCAATGTAAACAGGTATGAAATGAATAGAAACTATGGTTTCTCAGTGAGATGTATTATGGACTAGCTCAGAACCAAAAATATCTTTCTGTGAAAATTCTGTGATACCAAAAAAATTAAATCATACTTACCATGAAAAAAATTTATCTGATACTGATCTCATTCCTTCTGCTCACTGTTCCCTACAGCTGTGAAAAAACAGACCCGGAAGAGGAACAATTGTTCCAAACCTTTGATTATCCAGGGGGAACAATTAAAATGATCTACTGCCCCGGAGGTACTTTCCTTGCCAATAAAGACGACAGTGACCTTGACTTTGAGGATGGACCCGAGGTTACTGTCGAGCCGTTCTGGATTTCAGAAGTTGAAGTGACAAATGAGCTGCTGGCCTGGATATACGGCTCTGCGGCAGGGTCTCTTGCCGGGACACTGGTCGGAAATCCCTTCTTTTTTAATACCGAAAATAAAGATGCACATAATTATCTGTGCGAGGACTACGTAAAATGGGGCGACCAGGATCTGATTTATATGGGAGATGCTACATTGGGCGGTTATTATGACATATACAACGGGCTAAGTTTCGATGTAAGAAGCGGCCTGGATGATCATCCCTGCACAGATATTACATGGTATGGTGCTGTTATAGCATGCAACTGGTTGACAATGGAGGGTCTAGGACTAGGTGCTTCAACAGTGGTCTATTCCGACATTGACGAGGAATGGTGGGATGACGAAACAGTATGCAATTTCAATCGATCAGGTTTCAGGTTACCCACCACAACTGAATGGGAGTGCGCCGCACGCTGGCAGGGAAGCAACAGCTCCGGCGAGTGCTATGAATACCCGGCCGGCAGCGGACAGTACTGGACTCGTGGAGGATCTGCAAGCGGTGCTTCGGCATTAACCAGCAATGTCAATGCCACAGCTGCGGTGGCAGTATATGAATATGACAGTGACGGCTTCACCAATCCACCTGACAAAGACAAGGTAAAGGGTGACAGGCAACCCAATAAACTTGGATTGTACGATATGAGCGGAAACGTCTGGGAGTGGTGTTTTGATGATGCGGGCAGCTACCATCGCGTTATAAGAGGTGGCAGTGCACAGAGCAAACATCATGATGTCCGTATCATCTCGACATGGGACTATCCGGCAGACGGTACCGGAAGCGACCTTGGCTTCCGCCTGGTGATGAGCGCGGATGATTAATACTGCCTGTCACCTCGCGGCTAAAACATCGCCTGGAAGAAAAGAACAGATTTTCATTGTATTGTAAAATATTGTTAATAAATTTATAGACAGGAAGCCACACAATAGTTCTTAAAGGGTTGAGCCATCCGGTTCTGCTGATGCACTTTTATCATATGGTGCGGGTTTTTACTATTCCAGAGGTTGCTGTGGCATATGGCGACTTAAGCAAGGGATTAATTAAGAGTATACAAACTCAAGACCTGGGTTGCAGGACTTATGAAATCATTTGCTATGGAAAAAATAGTATTTACCAGGATAACTGGGTTAATTCTAATTCTTGCCATCCTGACTTCAGGATGTGCAAGCACGACAGTCCTCCATACAACACCTGCCAATGCAGATGTCTATATTAAAGGTGAGAGACTGGGAGCAACTCCATATTCATACTCAGATAGAAAAATAGTCGGTGCTTCAACTCTGGTAACATTTAAAAAGGAAGGGTATGAGGATTATAATACTACTATCAGAAAGAATAAAAAACTTAATGTTGGGGCTCTCATTTCAGGAATATTCTTCATATATCCCCTATTCTGGTTAATGGGATATGACAGGACTCACTCATATGATTTAGAGGAAGCAATAGCCGTAGCGGAATCAGTTGCAGTCGCTGAGCCGGAAAAACCAGACCTGCCAGCTCAGGCGGAAAATCTTCCGGATTATGGGAACCTTCCCACAAGTTCAAGGGTTGCAAAACTGCTGTCAGAGGGACAGATTGATAAAGCAGTGGAATATGCTGATGATCAGGAAGGGGCTTTTCAGGCCGGTTGTTATTATGCAATAGCTCAATATTATCTCGATAAAAATAATTATTCAGCCGCCGAATATTTTTATACCAGATCCGGAAAAACCAGTGAGGGAAATGCCAGGATTGCCGAGGCTCTGATGAGAGGTGAAGTAGTTGACTCAACAGTGGTAATAGATGAAAAAAAGATCTGGACTGAAACACCTGAAATGAAACTGACCGCAGAGGATGACCGCGTATTTATTACTGTTGATAGCATGGTGAGATGTGCCACTCAACCAGAGGATCTGGTGACAGTATTACAATACAGCAATTCCAGCCTCAATACCAGGCCGGCACGGAATGCTGATTATGTTTTAGTTTACTTCAACAAAACCGTCAAGGAAGCCCTCAATCTCACCTCCTACAAACAAAATATCGCCAATATAACTCTGTCAGATCAACTTGGGAAAAATTACGCTATAGTCCTGGAAAGGGGACATAATTATATCAGAACTCCAGGAGGAGGACAGATCTTGTGGAATCCGGCTGCTCCTCATCCTGAGGGTGTGATTATCAACTACAGTTATATGCTGTTCTTTATGCCTGTGGGGTCGACACCGATAAGACTGAATTATGTCTACAATTACAAGAATGAAAAAAGTGACAGGAAGACAAATAGCGGCACCCTGACAATTGACCTGAGGCAATAAAATGGATTCCTGTCATTACCGAAACTACTGATTGTTAACTGTAAGTCAAAATAAAAACAAGAAACGATGAGAACTAAGACCCGAACAGCTGTTCTTGTAGTGATGACAGCTCTGATCACTTTTTCCTGCGCTGTCAAAAAGTATTCTGTCAGCCCCGCTTTTTATACCTCAGGCGCTGACCTGGGACTGATCATGGTGACAAATGACATAACCACCCGTAGATCAGGTGGGAGTGCTCTTGGCAAAGCAATGATCGATTACCATAAGTACGATGCACCGCTTAAGGCAGTGGACCCGAAACTGGATCCTGACAAGAAATTCAGGAGAATGTACATGAGCCTTTTTGAATCAAAAGGCAAAAACATTATCCAGGTCGATGACCAGTTCGACAAGGATCAGTTCGATAAATTTACTGTAGCTGATAAAAGCAGGAAGTATTTTGAATACGATATCAGGCCTCTGAAAGACAAGTACAACGTTGATGAGCTGATGATTGTTACTGTTGACTACGGCCTGAATCAGAATTATTCCGGCGCCTTTGAAGCCGGGAAGGGAGGTTATTCTCACGTCGTCTCCAATATTATTAACCTCGATGACAATTCAATTATCTACAAAGGTGAAACATGGGGCAACGGCAAACTTAAAAGCGGCTGGGATACTCCTCCCGACTACGAGTACCTGAGGGAAGCCATTGATGCCGCTATCAACCAGGCAGTTGAAGCCGAAAAAACAAAATACTGATATGAAAGCTCCTGATCAAACCAAAATCCTGCTTACCCTCCTGATTGCATTATCTCTTTTCTGCTGTGTTTCGTGCGAAAAGTATGCAAACGGGCCTTCCATAGAATGGATAACCGGTTCATCAATAACCTATAACTACCGCAGTGGTGTAATTGCAGGATTCACGGCTCATATTAAGTTCAGGGTTTCTGACAACACTTCGGGGGATATCAAGATGACGGCCGATTACGAAGGCCAGGGTAAATCCTGCACTGGTTTTGTCGAACCAGGGAAAGAATATAAGGCAGTCGTTGTCTGCGGTATCTCATCTACGCCACAGGACGGGAAGGTAATCGTTGACAGTCCAACAGTGCCTGAGCCTTATACAATAAGCACAGATGTGAAGACAGGTGTTTCAAGTATTTCAATACAAGAACTGTAATTATCAATAAATTAACTAATTAATATACTTATATATGAAATATCCAGCATATGTCCTGATGATCCTGCTGGGGATATTTTCGGTGAGCTGTGAGCAAACTGAAGAAATTTCCGGTGACTCAAAAATGAAGATAATCAATGACTGCGACTATGGCATTAGAATCTATTTTGATGATATCAATCTGGGAAGGGTAGAATCCGACGAAGAAAAAACCTGGTCAGTACCGTCAGGAAACCATACTGTTAAGGCAACCTGCAGCTTTGCCAACGATTATGAAGAGGACTTTGACTTTATTACCGGGATGACAACCACTATACGCCTGGAGCTTCAGAAAAAAAGCAAGCAGATTTTAGTGCTTGGTGCGGCACCGGAACTGTGAAAACTTTTTAATTTTACTGGCCCCTGACAATCAGGGAGCACTAAACCCGGTCAAACCCTGCCTTCAGTATGGTCTATTTCATAGTTGCGGTAGTTTTTCTCTTCCTGCTGTCAACGGTAATTATCTACAACTCGTTAATCAGAAATAAGAATGACGTCGGGAATGCATTTGCCACCATCGATGTGATGCTCCGAAAGAGGTACGACCTGGTCCCGAAGATCGTCGAAGCCGTTAAGGCTTATATGACCTACGAGAGGGAACTGCTCACTGAGATCACCGCCCTCAGGGTGCGGGCTGTCTCACAGGATCTCTCCAACGAGGAGCGCGTCATAGTAGAAAACAAGATTGGCAAACAGACTTAGCCCCGTACTTTCTGTTCACTTTTTTAATTCTTTATTTATTCATTTAACATATTTTAACATTTACATGTCATATTGTTGACACAATGTGTATTAAGTCTTTTTTCTGCAAATATATCAACATATTTTTATTGGTTTTGTATATATTTTGACGACTTTATTTGAACATTAATTTGGTTCATGATGTTTTACTGACAAATTTGACAATAACAACTGAAACTTGAACATCATGAAAAAGCAAACTTTCACTCTCGCATTGATCGCCCTGACGGGGATCTTTATATTTACGGGCTGCGAAAAAGAAGCAGAAGAAGAGATGAAACCCGTATCTGACATGACAATAGCAGAATATGCTGTATCTGATAAGAACTTCTCAATCCTGGTGGAAGCTCTGGCCAAAGCTGACCTGGTAAACGCACTCAATAGTGCCGGTAACTTCACGGTCTTTGCTCCGACAAACACAGCATTCACAGCTCTCTTTAACGATCTTGGCGTAAGCGGCATTGCCGACCTCTCCAAAGAGGCCCTTACTCCCATCCTTCTGTACCATGTGCTAGGCACCGAAGCCAAATCATCAATGATTTCTTCAGGTTACTACAATACACTGAGCCCGGCTCAGAATGGTTTCCTCAGCCTGAAAGTCGATGTTGCATCAGGTGTTAAACTGAATATGAATACCAATGTTACAACAGCCGACGTTGATGTCAAGAATGGCGTGATACATGTGATCGATAAAGTCCTCCTGCCCCCGACGGTTGTTGACCAGGCACTGGCAAATGAGAACTTCACCATCCTCGTTCAGGCTGTCGTCAAAGCAGGATTGGTCGATGTCCTCAACGGAACCGGCCCATTCACGATCTTCGCCCCGACGAATGCAGCTTTCGAGGCACTGTTTGCAGCACTGGACATCTCAGGCATCGCCGATCTGACTGCTGAGCAGCTGATACCGATCCTTCAGTACCATGTCGTCAGCGGCAACGTTCTCTCAACCCAGCTCTCAGCAGGTGAGGTACAGACCCTTAACGGAAAGTTCAGCGTGACCCTCTCTCCTTCTCCCGCCATCAATGGCAACTCAAATATAATTGCAACCGACGTGCAGGGATCCAACGGCGTGATCCACGTGATCGACAGCGTTCTTCTGCCTTCCTGATGCAATAATTGGTGATCAGTTTTTCAAGAGCGGTGTACATAGAGTGCACCGCTCTTTTTTTGTATAGAAATCCATCAAAAAAACAATACAAAATATTACTTTTAACCCCGGAACACTTTAAGTCATGGACCGTTATACCATTACCGAACTGGAGAAGCTGACAGGCATCAGGGCAGGCACAATCCGCATCTGGGAACGTCGATACCGGATCATCAAGCCTCACCGCACCGATACAAACCGGAGATGGTATGATGATGATGACCTGGTAAGGATAATCAATATCTCCATCCTCTACCGCCATGGCTTCAAGATCTCAAAGATTGCCGCCATGTCAGGTGTTGAGATCGCCCGGGAGGTAGCCATCCTTACCAGGGAGACAACTGACACCGATACACAGCTCGATTCGCTGGTCGTTGCCATGACCGACTTCAATGAGCAGGCAGTAAACGATATCCTGATGCGGTCCATAATCAACAGTGGCTTCGAAGAGACTTTCGAGAGGATAGTCTTCCCGTTCCAACGACGCGTGGGCGTCATGTGGCAGACCGGATCGGTCGACATCGGAGCGGAACATTTCATATCAAACATCTTCCGTAAAAGACTGATAGTGGCTACCGACTCTCTTCCCCCGCCTGACGCTCCCGACAGAAAGAGAGTCCTGCTTTACCTCCCTGAGAGTGAGCTGCATGAGATGGGGCTCCTCTTCTTTGCCTTTATCGCCAGGAAGGCAGGCCATGAGACGCTCTACCTGGGCCAGTCGAATCCCTTCAACGCA
>CALMRD010000044.1 GCA_937871625.1 uncultured Bacteroidales bacterium
ATCACCAATCGCAGCAATGGTATCACCCCTGATGCCGACATCACCGGTGAAGGCCTCCGATCCGGAACCGTCAATGATTTTTCCGTTCCTGATCAGGAGATCATACCTGTCAGAATCAGTACATCCGTAGATAAGAAAGAAAACGGGCAGAAAAACTTTTAAAAATCTCATAATATCAAAGAATTTATGTCAGAATCGGTTTAATAAAGCTCAAACAAATTTAAAAATTTTCGTAAGACATACGCTTTTTTTGACCTCCGGCAATAATTTGTATGACATATTAAACTGATAGATTGATTCATTTTTCCTGCCGGGACATAACAGGCAGGCATTCTCTGTTCAGCATCAGATGAGGTTTTCAGTTCGATCTTCAGACTTCATTAAGTCTATGCTGAATAACAGATATGATGTATTATAAATATTTTTTGTGATAATAAAAAACTTGTAACTTGTACTGTCAAACCTTAAAACTAACACTCTAATTAATGAAAAAACTAATCTTCATTGTTTTGTCGGTGTTCTTGGTGAATGCCGGCATGGCTCAGTCACAGGTTACCGGAACGGTAACTGCTTCCGAAGATGGTTCTCCGATCCCCTATGCGGTGGTACTGCTGAAGGGGTCGCGCGGAGTGGGGACCAACACTGACGCTGACGGACGATACAGTCTCAGCAACATTCCCTCTGACGGTGTGCTGGTATTCAGCTACGTCGGTTACAAAACACAGGAGATACCTGTTGCCGGAAGGACAGTTATCAATGTTGAGATGGCGACTGACGCTCTTGCTCTTGATGAGGTCATTGTTGTGGCTTACGGAACATCCACAAAAGGCACTTACACAGGTGCCGCAAGCGTAGTAAAAGCAGATGCGCTAAGGAATGCTTCCACTGCCTCTTTCGAAAATGTAATGGGGGGCAAGGTTGCCGGACTGCAGGTCACAACTCTCTCGGGGCAGGCCGGATCAACATCCGCAATAAGGGTGCGAGGCATAGGATCCATGAATGCGTCCAATGAACCGCTCTATGTTGTTGACGGTGTGCCAGTAATATCCGGCAACGTTTCCCAGTTGTCGGATGAAATTTACACCACGAACAACGTCATGAACACCATTAATCCGAATGACATTGAATCAATTACTGTTTTGAAGGATGCAGCAGCATCTGCATTGTATGGTTCAAGAGCTGCCAACGGAGTAATAGTAATAACCACAAAACAGGGTAAGCAGGGGAAACCAGTGATAAATTTCAAGGCATCAGTGGGCTTGACCCCGTCATTTGCCACGGATAACTTTGAAGTGGCCCCCATTGAGCAACAGCTTGAAATGTATTATGAAAACTTCTGGAACGCTGGAGTTTATTATGAAGGGCTTACACCGGAAGAGGCAAGTGCTGATGCCTGTGCCGCCTTTAATAAAAGGTTCAGTAAGCATGGATACATAATGTCGGCACCTGACAATACGGTCAACTCGCTCACAATCACTGGTGACAGGGCAGGCAGATATTACAACTGGGATTCTGTCCTGTTCCGTACGGAGGTCTATCAGACCTATGATCTCTCAGTAAGCGGTGCCACCGAAACGTCAAACTATTACACCTCATTCTCCTATGCCAATGATATAGGGCGCACCACTGTAAATAATTTTGACCGGATAACAGGCAGAATTAATTTCTCGCAGGAAGTTGGGAAATTTATTGAGTTTGCATCCAATATAAACATTTCCAGCAGCAGGAAGAAGGGATTTAATGACACCCGCTCCATGCAGAGTAACTATTTCATGCAGAGCCGCAACGTACTGTGGCCACTCTACTGGCCAACAGACATTGCAACAGGGGAGCCCTGGACAGCCAGATATGGCAGTTATGCATTGAATCCGGTCTTTCAGAATGAGCAATTTGATAATAACTCAAAAACATTCAGAGTAATGGCTAATGAATCTGTCACTGTTAAGATTCTGCCGGAGCTGTTTTTGAAATCTATTTTCTCATATGACAACACACAGGTTAATGACCATCTCTATTACAGTCCGCTGCATTATTACGGAGCTGCTACTACCGGTGAAATAACCGAGACAAGCACAAAAATAAATAAGCTTGTCTCTTCAACCACCCTGAACTTTAATAAGGAGGTTGCTCTCAAACACAATATCGGGGTACTGCTTGGATGGGAGGCTGAAAAGAATCAGACCGACTATCAGCAGGCCATTGGCACTAACCTTCCAACGAGTGCCCTCCACACAGTGGCTACTGCAGGGCAACTGGATGCCAGTGCATACTACTGGGGCAACACGATACTTTCCATGCTGTCGCGGGCAGAATATAATTACGATGACAAATATTATGGGTCAGCTTCGTTCCGTCGTGACGGTTCATCACGTCTGGGTTCCAACACGCGCTGGGGTAATTTCTGGTCTCTGGCTGCTTCGTGGAGAATTGACAAGGAACCATTCATGGATAACGTTCCCGTCATCTCAGGCCTCAGGCTGAGGGCATCATACGGCGTGAACGGCACCCTGCCGTCAGCCAACTACGGATGGCGTTCGCTGACAAGCTACACAAGCAAATATATGGAGCTGCCAGGAAGCGCTGTCAGTACCATTGCTGATGCAAACCTGTCATGGGAAACAAGCTATACATCCAATATAGCTCTTGAATTCGGTCTTTTTGAACAACGGATCTCAGGTTCACTGGAGTTCTTCAACAGAAACTCAAAAGACCTGTTACAGGATGTGCCTGTCTCATTGGTGACAGGATTCTCTTCAACACTGAAAAACGTAGGGGAGATAAACAACAGGGGATTGGAGTTTGAGCTTTATGGAGATATCTTAAGAAAGTCCTCATTCACCTGGAGTGCCGGTCTGACAGCTTCACACGTGAAGTCCACAGTTACAAAGTTATACGGCGGTCAGGATATTGTCTGGTATGACCCGACCGGTGGTGATGCCAGGGGAAAGTTTATCTATACTGAGGGTGAATCAACACTGGCACTGTATGGCCTTGAATGGGCCGGTGTTGAGGATGAGACCGGGAAGAATCTATGGTTCCTTAACAATGATGAAACTCCGGATCTGATGGTTGACGGGCGTCCTGCCACCTATGAATTCAGGAATGCCTCTCAAGTAATTATCGGTGATGTTCATCCCTTCCTGTTCGGCGGCGTTAATACCAGCCTTGGATGGCAGGGACTGACATTGTCTTTGAACTTCTCCTACAAACTCGGTGGACAGACATATGATAATGTAAGCAAGGACGTAAATGAAGATGGCTACTACTGGGAGAGGATGATGTCTCAGGATTGTTATGACAACAGATGGACCCCTGAAAACAAGGATGCATTATATCCGATGCGTATAGCCATAGACCTTGAAGATGCTCTCCAGAAGAGCAGCAGGCACATGCACCCGGCTGATTATTTGCGGCTTAAGAGCATAACACTTGGTTATGACCTGCCTGGTAATATAGTAAACAAGCTTAAGATCTCAGGCGCAAGGGTATACTTTAACGGTGCGAACCTGATGACCCTGGCAGCATGGAAAGTGTACGACCCGGAGGTTAACGAATATGGCACCAGGGGATACGAATTACCGCTGGGTAAGACATATACATTCGGCATTGAAGCCAGTTTCTGATCTAAAAATGGTACTACGATGAAAAAGATAAAAATATTACTTACGGTACTTTGTGTCGCCTTACTGGCATCCTGTGAAGATTTTTTGGATGTAAAGCCGAGCAACTACGCAGCCGCCGAAACCTCAATTACAAATGCCACTGATGCCAAGGTAGCTGTCAATGGTCTGATGAGAAAAATGACCTCATCAAGCTATTATGGAAGGAACTTTGTTATCTATGGTGATGCCAAAGGTGGCGACTTTGCGGTCAGGTCTCAGGGAAGAGGGCTGGATTATTATTATTCCTTCAATCACACAGCCACTAACATCAATAATTCAGGCTCAGGATTCTGGACACAGCTATACAACAACATCCTGCAGGCCAATAATCTGATCATGAATATTGAAAAGATTGAGGAGGCAGGTGACGGAACCACAGCTCTTAGCGGATACAAGGGACAAGCCCTCACCGCAAGGGCACTGATGTATTTCGACCTTGTCCGCCTCTACGGCAAGCCATACAACCTGGACAAGACCTCATATGGTGTACCTCTTATCCTTGAACCTCTTGACGCTGCAGACCAGCCAACGAGGGCAACGGTAGAGGAGGTGTATGAACAGATCCTGAACGACCTTGCTGATGCTGCTCCGCTGCTTTCCAAGTCAGTTTTAAAAGGTTTTCTGAACTACTATGCCAACAAAGCCATTGAGGCCAGGGTACATATGTTTATGGATAACTTTACGTCAGCCCTGGCGGCTGCCGAGGAGGTTATTACAAGCGGCAAGTATACCCTGTATGCCAATGATGATTGGGTAGACTCATGGTCATCCGAGTTTGGTTCTGAATCTATTTTCGAGCTGGCCATCTATCCTGCCGAAGCAGACCTGGGTAGTTCATCACTCGGCTATTATCTCCTGCGTCTCAATATAGTATCAGGTGCCTCAGGGTGGTTTATGGCCAGTAATTACTTTCTGGAAAGACTTGGGGAGGATCCGACTGATGTGCGTTGGGGAATAATGGATTATGATGAAACCTCTCCCACGAGATTCGGCAGCTGTCTTAAATATACCGGAGTTGACCTCAAGGGTGATAAAGGCACATCAGCCTCTGCTGTTAATGTAAAAGTGATACGTCTTTCTGAAATCTATCTTCTTGCCGCCGAAGCTGCGTTGAAGATTCCCACACCTGACAAGGTCAAGGCGGCAACATACCTCAATGCCATCCGCAAGAGGGCACCGGCCCTTGATCCGGCAACTGATGCAACCATTACCCTTGACATGATAGTTGAAGAAAGGAGCAAGGAACTGTTCATGGAGGGTCACAGGTTCTTTGACCTGATACGGTTAAACAGGTCAATAGAGTTCAATGATGAGTTCATTGATCCTGCTGTCCTTATTCCTCACCGCGATAAAATTATTGACAGAACTTTCTTAAAGATTGTTCTGCCGATACCGCAAGAAGAACTCGACGCTAACCCGGCGATAGCCAGTCAGCAGAATTCAGGTTACTAGGTTTATATTTAGGTTAATTGAGAGAAAGAAGGGCGTCCCCACTGAGGGCGCCCTTCATGATTCTGTCCGGCTGTTATCTGTACTTCTTCATTATCTGCGGATCACAATGTAACCGCTGAGAGACAGCCCGTTTTCTGACCTGAGCACGTAGAAATAGGTGTCGTCAGGAAGAGCCTTGCCGTTATAGTCTATCCCGTACCAGCTGTTGTCATAATCGGCGGTCTCAAACACCATCATTCCCCGCCTGTCGAATACTGTGAGTTCTGTTTTCCCCAGTGCCTCTATGCCCTCAAGGAAAAAGATGTCATTTTTTCCATTATTGTCAGGGGTGATAAGTGTGGGGATTATCAGATTGCGTACGGTTATCATAAGATAGTCGAACACAGGGGCGCAGGCACTGTTGGAGACAGACCATTTCAATATGTTTTCGCCCATGGTGAGATCACTGACCCTTGTGGCCGGGTCATTGGGATCTTCAAAGAGGCCAGAGCCCTCCTCGGTTGTCCAGGTGCCTGTTTCACCGGCTCCGGGAGGAGCTGCATTGAGAGTAGTGTGAAACAGATAGGTAAGAACCTGGTCGGGACCGGCATTGGCTGTCGGAGGCTGGAGTGCAGTTACGGTAACGGGACTGACCGAGGAGCAGCCGCCGCTGATTGTCCCCCTGATGTAGTATGTCCCTTCCGGGGCTGCAGTGGGTGTTGCCAGTGGTACAGTAGCCTGTGCGTCGGTCCAGTAGGTATAGATCAGGTTGGGGGTTGAACCTGCAGTTACGGCTGGCAGTGTCAGGTCAGCTGTACCCGGGGAGCATACCGGAGGCGGGTTGGTGATCACCAGCGTCGGGAAGGGTCCCGGCTGAGGGTTGATGACCACCGCCGTGGAGACGGCAGAGGTGCACCCGAAACTGTTGGTGACGGTGAAGTTATATGATCCGGGATTGAGACCGTCGACGGTGAAGGAGCTGCCGGTACCGGTGCTGGTGTATGTCCCTGGAAACCTTGTCAGTGTCCATTCGCCCTCTGCCGGCAGTCCGGTGAGAATAACGCTGCCGGTAGGCACTTCACATGTGGGTTGAGTTATCGTTCCGGGTACCGGGGGAGTGGGTGTGGGTGGCTGCGGGTCTATGACAACTTCTGCGGAAGGCAGTGAGGTACAGCCGTCAGCGTTGGTGACGGTGAATGTGTAAGTGCCTGCCTCAAGGCCGGTGACGGTGATGGTCACCCCAGTGCCGGTGTAGATGATCCCCTCAGGATAGCGGGTCAGGGTCCATGATCCGGATGGTGGCAGACCGGTTAGTACCACCATCCCTGTGGATACGTTACAGTTGGGCTGTGTTATGGCGCCGGGCACTGGAGCTGACGGTACCGCCTGCCCCGGCTCAATGACTACAGGCTCTGAGGGTTCGGAGACACATCCCCCTTCAATACTGACGGTAAAAGTATAGGTGCCGGGCGCCAGGCCCGTGTAAGTGTATGTCGATCCGCTGCCTGTGACAGTCTCTCCGTCAGGGAGGCGCGTCACTGTCCAGGTCCCGTTGGAGGGCAACCCTTCAAGAACCACACTTCCATAGGGCTCCTCACAGCTCGGGAAGGTTATCCTGCCGATTTTTGGAGGATCCGGAGGTACACATGCGATCTTTATCATATAATCCTCCACCTCACCTGAAGAGGCACTGCCGGTGGGACTGCTCACCCGGGGCCCTATCCGGAAGCGTGCAAAGGTAGGCCTTGTGACAATGGCATCAGACGGTATCGTAACCGACAAAGTCCATATGGCTGATCCAGCAGGTACTCTGCGGTTTTCGGCAATCCTCTCATCCTTGTCATTGAAATCCCCGTCTCCGTTCCAGTCGATCCAGGCACTCAGGTACCAGGTAACCAAGTAAGAAACCGTCCTGACAGTTACAATTGCGGAAGCTCCCTGCTTCATCTCCGGAAATGTCACTCCGTCCTCGTCATCGAAAAAGTTGAGGTCATCACCGTCAGCCTCATCGGAGTACTGGCTTGCAGCCTCACCGTCAGGAGCAGAACCCATATAGATCCAGCTGGTTATGACATGGTCTGCCGAGCCATAAGTGGCCGGAGCATCTCCGAAATCGTTGGGATAATCCTGCTGGGCAACGGTAGCAGGCATCATGCCCGTGGTATGCAACAGAGAGGCTGGCTCCGTGGTGAAGCTGCCGTAAGCTTGAATAAGTGAAAAGATGAATATAAGTGACGCAAATGAGATTCTTTTTATCGATATTTTAGCCATTGCATCTTCATTATCATACCTTACCCACAAAGGTCAGGCCGAAATTCTACAATTTAGGACCGTTCACTCTCTTCTGCAAAGATAATTTGATATGCCTGAATCTGTCCGGATTTGTGGTTTAGCTCTGACAGTGCGATTTCATGAGCTTTTGTGCCATAAAATGCCTTCATGGGTCAAAAAATCCTTTTTGACGAATTACATCAATCAGTTGACAAGTATCAGGAGGTGCCCGGACGGGCAGGGTGAAAAAATAAATTTGGATATGACCCCGGGGTATAATAATTTTATCGGCCCGACAATAAAACGGTAATATTTAAAGACGGACTATAATAATTAAATGAAAGCAACAAATTAAGGAGGAAGAGACTATGAAAGAAAACATCCAACGCACTGCTCCGGCAAACGGGGCCGTTTACGGGCTGGGATTGATAGGCGCGGCCATCTATTTCATTTCCACAGCTACAGGGTTCTGGATGGGGGTCCTGGGATTCCTCAAGGCAATCGTATGGCCTGTCTTCCTGGTATTGGAAGCATTTAAGAGCCTGGGGGCATAATCCATGCAGAGGACATGCCTCCGAAAGCCCGGAGGCATAATCAATATACATGTCTTGTCTCTGAAAGCCCGGGGGTAATCTCAACATGCGGGACTTGGCTCTGGCACGTCCAGGTTGCAGCATCGCTGCCCATTGCTCAGACGGAGTATAATTTCATTGGGGGTAAAAGAGACTATTCCGCAGTGATCTCCTTCTGCGTTTCGCCGCAGTAACGGCATATTTTTGCCGTCAGCTGTATCTTTTCGCCACAGTTGGGGCACTCTTTCAGGTCGCCGGAGCCTGACATCAGCCTCTCTTTCTCGACAGAGATTATTCCCTGGAAGAGGTTGAGTTCCGTATCGGTGATGAATTTCACCGGCTGGGCAATGCTGCCTCCTGCATATTCAATTATCAGGTAACGCTTCCGGAGTTTGATAATCAGAAAGACACCCGCTGCTATCAACAGGGCCGCAATAATCAGCATTATTATCATTGACTCGGTTACATCTGACAATAGCCCGAGTATTGCTGCAATAAAGCCGAGAATAATAAGAACGGATCCCGGCAGAGGCTTGGTAATCTCCTTACTGGTTGTTCCCGTCACATCCTCAAGCCCGACGATCTTCTTACCCCTGTTTATCCTCAGTCCTCCTCCATGGATCCTGAGGCCTGCCTCATACAATTTACCCACCTGGTAAACCCTCCTGTCAGAGATGATAACTGCAGAATCTGAAAGATCATCATCAATGAGAAGAGAAGAAAAATAGTCCTGACCCAATATCGCCATGAATTTCTCATGCTGTGACGCAAAGAGGTTTTTGTAATTGTACTTCATTGATATTTGTCAGTTACACCAGGAGAGGGAATAACGTTCAATCCTCGCTATACATGTCAGCAAATTTCGCGAAATAACCTTATAATCCGCACGTTTGCGAACATAAAAGGCAATAATTTTGACCAACATTGGAGAGAAGTAGACAAATGCACAATGTTCATAGATTACATTGCCGGGCAGCACTGACCGGCAGGAGCTGATGCAGCATAATTACTCGAAATGGAACGAGAGCACCCAGATTCGCGATCTCAGTTTGTCGATGGAGTTGCAGTATTCCGGGTAATCGGGATGGGGGTCATGAGCCAGGACGTCGGTAATGCCGTTTGACATCTTGAGTTCCACGGAAAGCTTGATATGAGACAGGTTAAAATCGATACCTGTGCCCACTTCCCAATAGAGGTCAGGACGGTTGAGACGAAGGTAGACGGGCCTTTCAAGCCTGTATTTCTCCTGTGCGTAGAAGTCGTAGCGATAGTTCACACCTCCAATCACATACGGTTTGATGTTCCTCATCCGCCAGCCATATTTTAACTGGAGGGGAACCTCTATGAAACTTGATTCAATCTTTTGAGGTCCATAGACTGTATCGGTCACGCGGTCAGAGTCAAAACCTATAACTCTCTGACCAAATGATATGCCCGGCAGCAACCTGATGTCAAAGAACTGGTTGAGCCTGAAATTGGCTATCAGGTGGATGTTGATGCCGGGGTAGGGTTTTTCCTTCGAGGGATAGAGAGAATCGTATGCCATGAACTGTTCAGAGGGGTCAATCCTGAAGGTCATTGCATTAAGACCGAGGCTGTACCCCATGTTGAAGAACTTTTCGTCCTCCCAGGGGTCATTGCCGGATGCCGGTTGCTGTCCGGACAGTGCTGCGGTGAGCATAAGCATCAACGCTGTTACGACAATATTTCTGTGAGTGATCCTCATCCTGAAAAAATCAAACGAATTGGACCCCGAAGTTAATAAGAATACCCGATATTCAGGCAAAGATGATGTGTCAAAGGGCAGACTTCCTGATACAGGTTTCGGGATACTGTAATATTGCACACAGGCTGAATCAGGTAGAGGCCGGCACACATGTCCACCCGGCTGTCAGTTTGGTGCTGTACCTCAATGATGAGTGTATTGGCCGCGTGGTTAAAAGGCTATCTGATCCGGTAATAGCTGCCGATAATCTTCATGAACCATCTCTCGGGCAGGATTCTTTTCAGCAGTACGGAGAGTCTCTGGTCCGGGGATGCGATCACATATCTCAGCCGGGGCCTGCGACTGCGGACTATTCTTACAATTTTCACTGCCAGTTTTTCCGGATCCATTCCCCCGGTTTCATCCCTTTCGATGATGCCATGGGTTTTGGTGTACTGCTCATGGTATGGATCAGTACTATCCGTTGGGGCAAGGAAATTTCTCCTGTTGAGTGTGTTGTTTGTATGGAAGTCACCGGGGTTGATCAGCACAATCCTGATATTGAACTGCCGCACCTCCAGCCGCAGCGCTTCGCTGAAACCCTCCAGGGCAAACTTGGCGGCAGAGTAGTACGACTGAAAGGGGAGTCCCATCAGTCCGCCTATTGAGCTGAAGTTTATAATGGTGCCGCCACCCTGGTTTCTCATCACAGGAAGGACCTCCCGGGTAATGCGGACGGTACCGAGGAAATTGGTCTCCATCTGCAGCCTCAGATAATCTTCGGGAAGGGTCTCCGCCGGACCTCCGGTATGCATCCCGGCGTTATTGATCAGCACATCGATGCGCTTCTCCCGGGAGCAGACGGTCGCCACGGCATCACGGACCGAATCAGCATCGGTAAGGTCCATCCGCAGGATGTGGACCCCGTTGCGGAGATCAACGTCTCTTCTGACGGTTCCGTAGACGGTGTGTCCCTCCGCAGCCAGCATTGCGGCGGTATGCCTTCCAAAGCCTGAAGAGACGCCCGTGATGATAATGACCTTTTTCATTTTGTGCCAGCCCGGTTGCTGATTTAACTTATGATGTCCAGACTCTTTGCAGCTCGGGTGATCTTTTCTATGGAAAGCTCCACCTGCTCAAAGGTATGGGTTGCCATCAGCGAGTACCTGATCAGGCTGTCGTTCTTTGGTACTGCGGGGGATACTACAGGATTGACGAAGATACCGTCGTCCAGCAGGTCCCTGGTGATCTGCAGGGCTTTGATGTTGTCCCTGATATAGAGAGGTATGATAGGTGTTTCTGATCTCCCGGTTTCAAAGCCTGCTGCCCTGAATCCGTTACGGGCAAAATCAGTCAGTTTCCAGAGATGCTCTATGCGTTCCGGCTCATTCACCATTATCTCTATTGAGGCAAGCACCGCGGCAGCTGACGCCGGCGTCATGCTGGCGCTGAATATCAGTGAGCGGGAGTTGTGTTTCAGGTAGTTTATCAGGTAGCTGTCAGCGGCAATGAACCCTCCCAGTGCGGCAAACGACTTTGAGAAGGTGCCCATTATCAGGTCGATATTCTCTGTCAGGCCAAAGTGTGACGCCGTGCCTGAGCCGTTCTTACCTATCACACCAATGGCATGGGCGTCATCAACCATGACAGAGGCATCGTACTTCTCAGCCAGGCTCACCACCCCGGGGAGATCAACAATATCGCCCTCCATGGAAAAGATACCGTCAACGACAATGAGCTTGATGCGCTCCCTGTTGCAGAGCTTCAGCTTGGCCTCGAGAGCCTTCATGTTGTTGTGGTCATACTTGAGGACCTTTGAAAATGAAAGCCTGCTGCCCTCGATTATGGAGGCATGATCGAGCTCATCAAGGATCAGGTAGTCATGACGGCCGGCCAGGACTGAAACCACGCCCAGGTTGACCTGGAAGCCGGTGCTGTAGCAGAGGGCTGCCTCCTTGCCGACAAGCTCAGCGAGCCTGTTCTCCAGTTTGGTATGAATGTCGAGCGTACCGTTGAGGAACCG
>CALMRD010000045.1 GCA_937871625.1 uncultured Bacteroidales bacterium
GCCAAACTTGTTTGAGCCCTGCCGAATGCCGAAACAAATGTGCGAAGCAAATTCGTGAAGACCTGATTAGATGAACATTAAGACTATAATTAGCAACCCCTCTCCTTTATAGTATAAAAAAGAAAGAAGATGAACGGCAATTTTATTATCAGGTTTATGCTGGTGATATTATTGATCGGCATAAGACCATCCTCAGCATTAACACAGAGCGCCTCCTCAGACACCCAGGAAATCAGCAATCAGGGTGGTGCGCTAATGGTTCAGACTGACGACTATTTTGTAACAGTCGATATCCCGGCCGGAGCATTACCTGAGGCAATAACACTGACTCTATCAGTCAAGCCGGCAACAAAGTGGGGCCCGTTTATCCGAAACATGATTAAGGGTATAAGTATCCAGCCTTCAGGAGTCCTGTTTTACGAGCCTGTAAGAATTTCTGCATGCAGCTATTCTGATTATGAACTTACAGAAAATGACGGAATATTCCTGCTTGAAACAAATCAGCTAGCCATACCCTGCGGAGATCATGATGTGTCAATGGATGAAGGAATGATTGCAGGCACATCTTATGAGTCGGGAAATTTTGTGATTGCGTCACCTTCATTCGGTGAGGTAAATCAGCAGGCAGAAAGAGTGATGGAATATGCCAGACGACGTTCCGGGAATGATCTCTCCGGAACCATCCCACAGCAGCGCCATGGTCCATGCCCGGACATCGATTCTCCTGAAGAGGGTGATTGCATGGGGTGGCAGTACACCCAAAAAGTGGTCCGCGGGATGCTTGATTATTGCAAAAGGGCCATACTGGCCGGGAAAACATATGAGGAAGAAATCTGGAGACAGGAAATAAATGAATTTGCACAAAAGGCAATAAATGACTTCCTGAAAAAGCCTGTACCTGATGAACCCTGCGGACTCTATCTCCATGCTGCCATGAAATACAGGGAAATGGAATTACTGGGATTGGTCAGCTCCGAGGCTGCAGATTCCTCTCCTCTTGATAAACGTCTTACCTCACTCTTTGACAATTGTCTGTATCGCTTCACGCTCGAAACCCGCGAATGGATCAAAAGAAAGGAAAGAAGAGATGACGACGCTCAGGTTGATGAGGAGTTGAACAGACATGGTTTATATTACTTCAGTATGCCAATTTTCGGTCTTTCCGGGACAGAAATGTTTGGCGAGAAAGTCAATGGTAACGGCTCTGAGTCAATCTTCTATAAAAAATCATTCGTGCTGGATAAAAAGCAAAGACATGAGACTAAGTCAGGAGAACGAAGGGTTACTGATGTGAAGGGTGGAGTTTACCTGAAATCGCACGGGCCGAATTATGACACGCTTGAGGTAGAGGTTGCCCTCTATTTTCAGCATGACATCAAATCAAGGGCATGGGGAAGCGGATACGGCAGCACCGGGTCATATGACAACTCCTCTTCTGACAACTCAAAATCAAAGGAGACAAAAAAATTTGTCCTGGGCAATTATACTAAGAAATACGGCGATGAGAAAGCAGGCTGGTCTTATACTGTGACATTTACTCCTCCACCACAACCAGGAGATAAACCACCCCGCGAATGTTGGTAAATGATAATCTTAAAACATTTTAACAAATGAAATCAAGTACATTTTTTACCCTGATCGTACTGGTACCTGCAATATGCCTGATGAGCGGCTGCAGGTCGAAAAACAAACCTGCCGGAACCGACAATAAGGCAGCTACTGAAATGGCAGAAGCCCAGGCTGAAGAGCCTGAAACCAATGAACCTGATGCCGGCAGCAAGGGCAAACCCCTTGGTGTCAAATCAGGGATTATTGAGTACTCCTACTCAGGTGACAAAACCGGCAAATCAACCCAGTACTTTGATGACTACGGAGTGAAGAGCGCTGTTTACGCAGAGATAGTACAACAGGGCGAGGAGAGCAAGGGTTGGTCTCTGACCCTTGGGGAAGATCAGTACATGTGGGATCTGAACTCCAGCCAGGGTATGAAAACAAAAAACCCGATGGTAAAACAGATGATGGAATTATCCGGCGGAGATATTCTCGAATATATGGCCGGTATGTATGAACAGATGGGAATGACAAAAAGCGGAACCGAAATGTTCCAGGGCAAGCAGTGTACAGTATTTAAGGGAGATATGGGTAAGGTACTCATATGGAAAGGCCTTATGATGATGATGGAGATGAAAATAGGAGATATGGTATCCCGCCAGGAAGTCACCTCCATCAAAACCAATGTCAATGTCGACGGCAAATATTTCCGCATCCCTGACAATATTGCCTTTAATGAAATACCTGGATTTTAGTCACGGGCTGAAAGCAGATTGATCAAACCATTCAAATGTAACATCTTTATACCTCTTATAATGAAAGCAATCTGGATATCATTATTGCTGTCTGTACCCTTCATTTTGTCAGGACAGACCGATGTCAGAAAAGCATCATCAACTGAAATTAATTCTGTGGAATCATTAAAACAGAACCTGATCGCCGGTAAAACCCGGATCGATGAGGTAATTGCTCCCTGGCAGAAAGAGAAACTTGCCACTGTCAGTGATAAGCTGAGAAAAACAAGACTCACAGGTCCCTCAGGAAATAATCCTGTCGATATGGTAAAGAATGAGGTGAAAAATTCTTTTTACAGGCTCACAGACCCCCAGGTGGATTTTTTCACCGCTTATGTTATTGGTTCACTGTGCTCAACCGACAGCCAGGTACCTGTCTGGATGCAAAATACCCTGCAGAAACAACAACAACTCATTCAGATGCTTTCAAACGTATCAAAAATGCTTAATGATGAAGGAATTGCGACAATACGCAAGATAGGGTGCTCGGGCAGTGAATGTGATGATTGATCAGATAATCCATGCAACAGTGTTAAAGCGTTATTCCACCAAGAATATGATAATGAAGAAGATTTTCTTTATGATATCATTCTGCTGTTTATCGCAAATGCAAATGATCTACTCCCAGGATGCCAGTTGTCCGAAACTCAGGATAGGAGTATACCTGAACGATATCTTCGCAGCTGACACAACAGCCGGCTATCTTAATACAACCCATGATAAAAACTATACGGCCTCAGAATGGGCAGCCGAGATTGAATCATATATCCTTGAAACTCTTAACAGCGCCGGGTATAATAATCTTGAATTCTTCCCGACAACACCAGGCTCCGATGAAGATATGGATATGGAGTTCAGGTTTTCGCTGTACCCGTGGACCGTTGACGGAGAAGAGAAAATTCCTGCATATGAAGTTAAGTATGTTGATCCGGTAACAGGCTGGGAAGTCACAGAATACAGAGCCCCGGTTTATGACCCGCAACTTGCATTTTTAATGTACAGCTCACTGGTTGTCTGCTCCCCTTGCGTTCCTCTTATGACATACATTATTTCTATTGAAAAAGCGATCGAAACCAATATATATCAGCTTATTAAAAACCTCATCTATCATTATAACTATCCACTGGACTTGACTATCAATAACTGGGAAGCCAAACATCCTGCACCGGCCAGGAAACCGCAAATGGAAATCAGGTACCAGAAGGAATACCTTTCACTTCTCGACGAGGAAACAAGGAAAATGGAGGTTTATATCAAAGTGAAAAACTGTCATGGCAAATATGTGTATGATAAATTCCACGGTCAGCCAGTCTATTTCTTAAAGGAAATGGAACGTCTTGAATATAAAGATGACCCCGGTAACAGGTGTCAGGTCGGATTTGACTGGGGAATTTTTTCAACAGTGTTTACTAGTGAAGATTTTGGAGCCATTGGCCAATATAAAGTAAAGAAAGGTATTGACCCTTCAATTGAGAAACCAAGATTTAAGACATGCGGCATAGGCAACAACTCCCTGATTGAGGTTGAAGGTGAAATTAAGGTCCTCGGTCTTGAACTCGAGGTTGACCCTGACCGTAATACTGTCAACGTTGGTGAGAAGACTTCTATACAGATAGACCTCCATGAGATTGACCCGGACGGGACAGAGATACTCTCATGCGAAGGCAGGAAGGTGGATGTTCAGGTTACAGGGGTTGTTGACGGAACAATCAGTCATGAATCAGGTAAGATAACCCTTGATGAAGGCGGGATTGCCTTTATTGACTATGAAGCCGGCGAAAATGACAGGAAGATCAGGATCAATGCCTCCTTTACCCCTCCCGGATACCCTGAAACGGTAAGAGGCGAAGCAACCATAACAGTCAGAAAAGAGGAAGGCGATTTCAACGGCACGATAATGTATGAGAGACAGGTTCACTGGGAAGATGAGGCAAAATCAACTTACAGCACCATCTTCAAAAAGGTCGATGTGGTTGAGAATGCATCAATAAATGTCGCTGCAAAATATCTTCGCACCATAACCGACACCCAGGGCAAATCAGAGCTGTTCGAGGCCAAACCCCTGTCAGGCAACTTCTCAGCATCAGTGACAAAGGTGACTGTCGTGACTGACCATCACGGTGACTGGACAAAAACCGTTGAGACATGGCAGGGCGACAAGATGATGGACCCCGAAAGCTTCTCCAATATCCTGTTGACCATCGAGCCCCAAAAGAAGAATTACATACTTCAGGCTGAGATACGTTTTCCCGGAATTGAGGGCGACACAGAATATACCACCTCGGGGGGAGCCCACTGGACAACTGATACAGAACCATGGGGTTTAAACGCAAGCTTCGAATATGAAGGCCAGACAGATGGGAACTCTGTCAACGGTCACTGGTCAAAACCTGCCACAGGCCCCATATTGGTTCTGCCCTCTTCCGGATTTATCCCCGGAGCCACCTGGAACTGGAGCATGAGCAGGGCAAAAAAAAGTAATAAATAAAAGACCTGATAAAATTAACGTCTGGATGACCCGGATGACTACTTCCAGTTTACTATTGACCTAATAACTAATATGGTTATGAATAAGACGATAAGGGCAGCATCTTTTATGATGGCCGTTTTTTGCCTTACCCTGACAGGACAGGAAGACCAGTGCCCTAATTTCAAAGTAGCCATTTCATGCAGAAATGTAATCAACGACAGTACCCTATTTTATCTTAACAAAATACACAACAGAAATCTGACGCTTGACGCCTGGATCGCTGAAATCAACGCAAAGTTTGTGGAGGAATTAAATAACGCGGGTTATAATGACCTCGACTTTTTTGCTGCAGAATCAAATCCGGGGGCTGACAGGGATATCTTATTCGCTTATGATATTATCCTTTGGAGGGTTAATAAAGATAATCCCGAAAATAAATATGCAGATGCATATTTTAAGGATGGAGTTCTATATTTTGATAATCAAAAGATTGTTTTCAGAATCAGAACTCAGGTTGATATCCTATCCAACTGCATCCCGATTATGACGTCCCCGATTATTAATGAAGAATGGATTTCAGATGACATTTTTCTGTGTGTTAAGAATGTTGTAGCAAAAAACTGGCCATTAGACAGGCAGATCTGGTACTGGGAATCTCAACATCTGGCTCCGGCAAGAAAACCAAGAATGTTTGTGTATTTCGAGAAAAATTACCTGTCACTCCTGGATCAGGATTCCCGCAGAATGAATGTAACCATTAAGGTTAAAAACTGTCGTGAACAATATGTTTACAATCAATTCCAAAGTCAGCCGGTATACTTTGAAAAGGAGACTGAGCGTCTGCATTCAAAGAGCTCGATAAAGTGCACTGATGGTCCTGATAGAGCAGGATGCAGGACAATTCTGACTAACAAAGACTATGAAGCAATTTGTGAATACTCGATTAAGAACGGAATGGAACCAGGCAGGGAAATGGTGCATTTCTTTACCTGCGGTATTGGGTCAGCAAGTTCAGCTGCTGATCATGAAATAATTATCCGGGGCCTCGAACTTCTGGTTGAACCCTGGCGGAATACAATCCATAACGGTGAGAAGACGACAATATCAATCGATCTTCATGAGAAAGACCCTGATGGTTCTAAATATCCTGCTGTTGACCAGGAAGTGGAGATAAAAGTGACCGGAATTGTTGACGGTGCTCTTTCTCCGGAAGGGAAGGTCACCACGGATGAGATGGGTGTGGCATGGATTGACTACAGGGCCGGTAAGGAAGACAAACAGATAAAGATAACCGCCACCTTCACTCCCCCGGGCTATTCTGAAAAGGTCACGGCAGATGCAACAATAACCGTAAAACCTCTTGAATATGATGCCACGCTCACACTGAAGGGCAGCTACAAAAAAACTGAAAAGAGTCACTACGAAACAAAAAACAGCTGGGGCGATAATGAAAATACGTTTGAAACAGAAGACTGCCGCGAAGCCTCGTTTTATGTTCCCCTGAAGATGGTGGATGCATATGACGTTGAAGTGCAGAACCTGAGATATGAGTATTACCTCCCGGTCGACATAAACCTGTCACACTTCAATGCATCTTTCAAGAGTACGGAGTACCAATCTTCCATTGCCCCGGACCAGGGTTCAAAGACCACAATAATAAAAAAGAAAACGGCCTCTGACAGGAAGATTTCAATCAAGGAAGTCATGCTACAGAACCATATTGTAATGACGCTCGACCTGAAAACGGGAAAAGTCAGGAAGATTGATCTCGATGGGTTCGCCATTGGTTTTACCTGGAACGAGACTATTGATATTCACAAGGATAGCTGGTGGCAGCCGCCCCCGCAGCCCGGTCACGAGACAATAGATGACAGGCAGTCATCAAAATCAGACGACAGTTTCCAGGTCGGCCCGGTGGAGGATCCTGTCCCGGACCCCACCATTAAGAGCTCCTCCGAGGAAATAATGAACTACTTGAAGGAGATGGGGATCCCCCTGCCGGCAGATGCAGACATCAATAAGGAAGAGGAAGTCCCCAAAATTGAGCCCGACTTGCTCGTGAAATTTGGTGATGGCAAATCTTATTTCGGGGGAGAAGGCAGTAAGATAATCGACAACTCTGAAGGGTCAACGGTCAACCGTGAAGAATTCAGCTTCTCCTGGCAGGTGACCCGGAAAAAGAAGCCCTTATAGGATCAATCGCCTGGTCTCAGTTTATACCCCTGAAGAGCCTTCCGGTGATAAGCATCAGCACCCTGAAAGGCAGTAAACATCCGGCAGAGTAGGCAATCCTCATCGTCCGGCGCGGGATGATCAACCCTCTGCCACTGAACATACGGTCAAGCATATATACTGCGGCCTTCTCCGCCTCAATCACATTTGACCGTGCAAGAAAACCCTGCCGGTTGATGCGCTCCATGACTTTATTATTGGTGAGAACCGGACCGGGCATGGCCACACTGACACTCACTCCCGTTCCGCGAAGCTCCTCCCTGATTGCAAGAGAAAAATGATAAACGTACGACTTGGTTGCTGAATAGATGCTCTTGTAGGGCATTGGCATGAAACCGCCAAAACTGCCAAGATTAAGAATATAAGCCCTCTCCCTTCTCTTAAGCTCATCAATAAAAAGGTTGGTCATCAGCGTCGCGCACCTCATGTTCAGAAAGACGCTCTCATCAATGGCTGCATCACTGTACTCGCCTATCTCTCCTCCGTGGCCTATGCCGGCATTGTTTATCAGAATATTTACTTCAAGACCCTGCTCCCTGGCATAACCGGCTATCTCTGCCGGGGCCTCCCTACGCGTAAGATCAGTCTCGATACAATGCACTGATACATTATCCTGCCCTCTCAACCTGTCTGACAGTTCGGGCAGTCCCGTCCCCGGCAGCGAGACCAGCAGCAGATTGTGCCCCCGCCGGGCAAGCTCTCCGGCAAACGCCCTTCCGAGGCCGGCGCTGGCACCCGTGACAATTGCATAATATGAACCCGGTCCGCTCAACCCTTTTTCCCCCTCTCTTTAAGCCACTCGAGAGTTAACGCTGCACCCTCCCTGAACGGTGTGACCCGGTAGCCTAGCTCCCTCTCTGCCTTGCCGCTGCTAAGGCTCCAGTGATTGAGATATTTCTTTACCCATGCCGCCGTTAACAGCGGAGGCCACCCTGTCAGCGGTGCCTGCCACTCCATCACCCTGGCAATGGCAGCCATAAGCCACACCGGAAAAGGAACGAGCAGCCTCCTCTTTCCTGTCATCTCTGCAAGTGTATCGAAAAACTGGTTGAAGGTCAGGTTCTCTCCGCCCAGGGCATAACGCTCACCAGGCCGTCCATGCTTTGCGGCAAGTATAATGCCACTTACCACATCATCAACAAGCACATAGCTCCCAACGCAGCTCCCGTCGCCCGGCAGGATGCGCCATCGACCCCGACTGTAGAGCCTAATCATCTTAGTCAGGGCATTGCTCTCATTTACCGGACCGGGACCGTAAACACGTGGCGGATTGACAATCACGGTCTCAAGCCCCTTCCTGTTATATGACCTGACCAGCTCTTCAGCCTTGGCCTTGGTCTCCTCATACTCGTTGAACCATGGAACACTCCTCGGAAAATCTTCATCAATGGGTTCAACCCCCGGTGATGGTCCAATCACCGCAGCCGACGACACAAAGACGAAACGCTTCACCCCCTCCCCGAGAGAAGCCTTCAATAAGTTTTCAGTCCCGGTAACATTTACCCTGTGGGGAATACTTTTATCTTTTGACCATGGTTTGGCATAGGCGGCCAGATGAAAAACAGTATCGCACCCGGCCACGCCCTCCTGCAGGGCAGAAATTTCTTCGAGATCACCAGTGACAGCCGTGGCACCTGCCAGGTGTGAGAGCGAAGAGAATTTCTCCGGGGAGCGGACGAGACAACTGATCCTGCTTCCTTCGGCAGTGAGGCGCTCAGCCAGCTTCAAGCCGATAAACCCGTTGGCACCTGTCAGAAAACAGTTCATGGAGTATCAAATACTCCATAAAAGTAAAAAAAATTTAGATCACCACACTGCCAAGGCTATTCTTCAGCATAGAGCCCCTCTCTTGACAGAAGGTGGTCAAGATTGGCGAGTCCGTATACAAGCACAGCTGTCACCACGGAGGTATGCTCCTGGTATTC
>CALMRD010000046.1 GCA_937871625.1 uncultured Bacteroidales bacterium
AAAATCCCTGAGCGCCTTCAGCGCTCAATGGTCTTTTTTGTTTTATTCCCTCAGCCTCGCAAGCGGGAGCGGATTATTTCATGATCCGCAGTGGGGGGGGCCTGTGCAACAAAATCCCTGAGCGCCTTCAGCGCTCAATGGTCTTTTTTGTTTTATTCCCTCAGCATTGCAAGCATGCTTCGGTCATAAAACAAAAAATCCCCTTCCTTCGCTATGCTCAGGAAGAGGATTTTGTTGAGGTCGGTGGCGGATTCGAACCGCCGTACCCGGTTTTGCAGACCGATGCCTAACCACTCGGCCAACCGACCATTGCGGGTGCAAAGTTAATTAATTTTTTCTTTCACTCAATATCTGCCGAAGCTACAGCCGGACACCCTTTATCAGTATGGCGTACATATATACCCGTAAGACTCCAGCTTGCTCTTTGACATTGAATTGCATACCGTCTGGTGGTCAGAGCTGTCACGGGGATGCTCACAGACCCAACAGTAACTGACAGTATCACATGACGCAAAACAGATCATATAAATCAAAAGAATGATGCCTGTCGCTCTCAGGATTAGCTGTCTTGTCTTCAAGGTCTGCCGGTTAGTTTCTGTACAAAGATGCAAATTTACACCAACAAGGTGCAGAAAACAAACTGCTGTATAACCTTACTTATTGTACCTGGCTGCTATCTCAAGGCACATACGGGTATTATGATAGGGACACTTCCAGAAGCCTGCCTTGTCATCGTCGTGGTTGACACTGCCGTCGTCACGTATGCTCCAGAACCATTCGCCATTCTCACGGTCAACCAGGTTGGACGTGATATAGTCAAAGGCAGCCGTAGCCACCTCCAGCCAGCTGTGGTCGCCACTCATCTGCCATGCATTGAGGAACCCCACCACCGCCTCCGACTGCACCCACCAGTGCCTGTCGCGGTCGAAATGACCCCTGGCATCATCACGCTCATACCAGAGGCTGCCGTCACCGGCCAGCCCCTCATGTGCCGCCGCGGCTATCCTGAGAGCAGTACCCCTCACACTCTCTCCCTCACCCAGCGCTTCAGCAGCCTCGCACAGCAGCCACGAGGCCTCGATATCGTGACCGTAGGACACCGCGGTTGAGCGGCAGTGCCACTCTTCGTCAAAGAATAGCCTGAGGTGCCCCGTTCCGGCATCAACTATCGTGTCAGTGAAAATGCGTACCAGGCTGCTGAGCTGTCGCTTCAGTCCCTCATCGGGCCATATGCGGAGGAGGCTGGTGTAAGCCTCAAGAATGTGAAGGTGAGTGTTCATCGTCTTCTTCTCGTTCTCATCCTTCTCGCTCAGACGGAGGTCGGCTATCTCTCCCCACTCCCTGGTGAAGGCCTCATAATACCCGCCGTGTATAGTGTCATAGCTGTGTTTCTCAATCAGTTCATATAGAGCGACAGCCCTCTCCAGCGACTCATGGTCGCCGGTGGCCATGTGATACCAGCTCAGGGCATAGATGAAGAAGGCCAGGGAGTAGATCTGTTTTTTTGTCTCCAGCGGCTCGCCGTTACTCTTCAGGCACCAGTAGGTGCCGCCATACAGGTCGTCAAAGAAGTGGCTGAAGATGTAATTGCGGGCCCGTGTGGCCATAGCCAGGTATGCCGGATCGGGGAGGGTGATGTATGCCGCCGAGAAACTCCACAGGATACGTGCGTTAAGTATCGCCCCCTTCGGCGCATCGTCAACAACCCGATCCCTGCCGTCGATCCTGCCGTAAAAGCCTCCCAGACTCATATCAGGCATCCTGTTGACCCAGTAAGGCAAAATATTATGGGTCAGTTCCTCCTGAGCTTCCGCTCTCATCTTCCTCAGCAGTCTGTCAGCCTTAGTGCTTATCTCCATGCCTGATATTTTTTGTTGCAGGTTATCCTCTCAATTTGCCCCCTTGATATTCCCTGTTGCGGGTTGCCCTCTCCATTTCCCCCCTTGAATTCCCTTCTTCGGATTGTCCTCTTCATCTCCCTCTCTGATATTCTCTGTTCCGGGCAATGATCCGGTTCAGCCGCATTACCGAATCGGCAGAGCGCAGGCCGTCAGGAGCAGTGTTGAGGCAGTAATCGGTCAGCTTCTCAACAGTAGATAACGCCACATGCATCCGGGTATCGGATGATGCATAGTATATGTAAACCGTACCGTCATCATCGGCTATCCAGCCGTTGGAGAAGAGCACGTTGGAGACGTCGCCGATACGCTCTTCACCCACGGGAGCCATGAAGTAGCCTGCCGGCTCGGCAATAAGACGTGCAGGCTCCTGAAGATCAGTCATATAAAGATACAGGACATAACGCAACCCTGCCGCACACCCTCTCACACCATGTGCCAGGTGAAGCCATCCTGCGGATGTCTTTATCGGGTGCGGCCCCTCGCCATTCTTCATCTCCTTGATGGTATGGTAGTGGCGGAAGTTGATGATCTTCTCCTCTCCCGGTCCTATCTCCGCGTGCGCAATGTCCTTCACCAGTGCCCATCCTATTCCGCCGCCGCTGCCGGCATCGATGAAGCCGTCCTGCGGGCGGGTGTAAAGTGCGTACTTACCGTCAACGAACTCGGGGTGCAGCACCACATTGCGCTGCTGGCTTGACGAGATAAGGTCAGGCAGACGCTCCCAGGTCACCAGGTCGTGTGTGCGCGCAATGCCGGCGGAGGCCACAGCTGATGAGAGGTCGCCAGGCTGTGCCTTCGGGTCCTTTCTCTCCGTGCAGAACACCCCGTAGATCCATCCGTCCTCATGTGCTGTCAGCCTCATATCATAGACGTTTATGTCCGGGTCGGAGGTCTCGGGCATGGTGATGGGGTAGTCGCGGAAGCGGAAGTTGTCGATGCCGTTGGGACTCTCAGCTATGGCGAAGAACGACTTGCGATCATAGCCCTCAACACGGGCAGCAAGAAGATACTTACCGTCGTGCTTCATGGCGCCGGCGTTGAATGCGGCATTGATGCCGAACCGTTCCATCAGGTGCGGGTTGGTGGCAGGATTGAGATCATAGCGCCACTCCAGCGGCGCATGGACACCGGTGAGTACCGGGTATTCAAACCGGTGAAAGATACCATTCCCCGGCTCAATCTTTTTGTTTCTGCGGGTAATCAGTGCTTCGTGTTCCTCCCTGAGCCTGGCAAGGCGTTGAGTAAAGTTATCCATCTTATGCTGTGCAGTAATTAAGTTAGTAAGTAGAAATCATTCCCCTATTATTGGTTGAACAGAGCTTGCATGAAATTGAAAAATGCTGTTCCTGCGTTAGCCCCTCGGCATGCCTGCTTCATCTGAAAGCACCCAGTTTCGTCACGTCAGCCTGGAAGAGAGTTTCCGGAAGATTATGGAACCTGATGAAGTCGTCTGCGCTGAGATGGCCCGGATGGGGAGCATAGAAGTGACCCGGCCTGTTGTGGGCATTGCGCCATACCAGCAGATAGGAGATCCTGTGGTTCTTCATTGCAGGCCAGAGGGTGCCTGTCCACCATTCCGGGTCAGGTATACCCTCATACCCTGCCTCCGTCAGTGCTGCAAGCTTACCGTGCTCAGCGGCGA
>CALMRD010000047.1 GCA_937871625.1 uncultured Bacteroidales bacterium
GCCCTGTTGGCTGGCGAGTATATCCTCCATCCGGTTTTTACCAGGGTCTCCATGGGGCCCAGGTGCAGTGCACCCTGAAGGTTTCCCGCGGAGAGCTCCGCGAGAGCTCCGCCTGCATTTTCCACGCGTGTATCGGTGTCATACATCTCAAGTGCAAACAGAGCCTGGGTGCCGTTTTCGCGACAAATTCCCTCCACCTGATCCCATGTCAGCGGTGCGGGCAGTCTGCCCAGGCTGCTGGCCTGAAACTCAAGTTTGCTGAGCAGTTTGACCTCGTGGAACCTGTCGTTGGCCTCCAGCTCTTCTGTGACACCCTTTATTGCTTCCAGTGTGCCGATAGAGTCAAGGTCAGCTCCCTCGAGCGACAGCACCCTGTCGAGTGCGTCAAGAGTTTTGGTCCGGTCAGTTGGTTTGGACCGGTCAATGATTCCGACTGTCTTTATCTCAGGCGCTATTGTCACCGGCGCCGGGCGGGTGATGTTAAGATAAAGCTCCTGGGTGGCGCAGGAGGAGAAGGCAAGGGCAATGAGCGGCAGGATGAGGTACTTCTTCATCAGGGATATTGTTTGGTTCTTCTAATGTAAAAACTTGCCCTGGAACGATAATATTGTTTCAATAACATGATATTAAGCCCGAAGCCTGCATAACACACCTTGAGACTATAATTCGCATAGTATTAACTCCATCACTATGTTTTGGACTTCCAGGCTCGAATCTTTCCAGCCTGCTATGCAAAAGAAATATTCGTAACAAAATAAAAAATATTAAAATAAAACAGTTAATTTTACACTATCAAAGCAATAGGATAAATAGTATAACTATAACATGAAACAGATTTTAATTACAACGTGGTTAGCTGCAATATTGACGGTATCATTTCCGCTGGCATCCCTCTCACAGGTAAAAGCAAAGCTTATTCTGTCTGAAAGCAAGGTGTCTGTTCGTGGTACCTCATCCATGCATGACTGGGAGGTCGCGGTTGAGGATTATGAGGTGGAGTTTTCTTTCAGGAATGCCGGAAACGGCAGAATGTCTATCAATAATATAAAAGCTGTGTTTTCTGGTGCTTCAGTAACCAGTGATAACAAAATAATGACCGGGAAAGCGAAGGATGCCTTGATGGTCATTGAGCATCCCGAAATCGTATTTGACTCTGAGGGAGCAGAAAATATAATAATCAATGACGGAAAAATTTCCGGGAACCTTAAAGGCGAGCTCAGTCTCAGGGGTGTGTCCAAACCAATTGACATCTCATTTTCAGGAAATGTCAGCAGTGACAGGATTGTTATCTCGGGATCTGAGGAGGTTAATATGGCTGACTACGGCATAAAGCCTCCTACTGCATTGCTTGGTACACTAAAGACAGGCGAAAAGGTCACAGTAGAGTTGAGACTAAGTTTCCTCAATCAAGGTGACAACCTCGGCAGCAATTGATAAAACCAATTAATAACACATATACACGATGAAAAGAAAATTAATTCTTATTATGTCCGGTCTCATTTTCTCACTGGTAACCCATGCCCAGTTTGAAGAACCGAAGCTTGATGTAGCCGGATTTGAAAAAATCAAGGTAAGTGTGGGTGCAGATTTTGCCATGCAGTACCAGTTATTGAATCATTATGCCGACTCTGCTCTTATACCTTTAGGCAAGGGTTTCAACCTGCCTACTGCCAACCTTATTACTGAAGCTTTGCTTGCCCCCGGCATAAAAGTGAACCTCGTCACTTACCTCTCTGCCCGTCATCATAATGAAGCATGGGTAAAGGGGGGGTACCTTCTTATTGATGCATTGCCCTTCCTTAAGTCGGATGTTGCTGACCGTATCATGAAGAGTCTGACAATCAAGGTCGGTGACATGGAGATCGACTATGGTGATGCTCATTATCGTCGGTCTGATAATGGGAATGTCACACACAATCCATTCGTAGGTAATTATATTATTGACGCATTCACTACTCAGTTCGCTGCTGAGTTTTTGTTTCGCAGGAATGGCCTGTTACTGATGGGTGCGGTCTCAAATGGTACTCTGAAGCCTGCATTGACAGGATACAGTGCTTCGTCAGGTTATACTGCGTATGACACTCACAAGGAGCTTGCCTGGTACTGGAAAGCCGGTTATGATAAGCAGATTAACGACGATCTGAGACTACGCCTGACCTTATCAGGTTATCATAGCCCTCAACATCATTTCGGGTCACTTTATTATGGAGACCGTACAGGATCGAGGTACTACCTGGTGATGAACAGGATAACCAATAACGCGGCAGATGTTGACATCACAAAAAACCATCTCAGCGGTAACTGGGGGCCCGGGTTT
>CALMRD010000048.1 GCA_937871625.1 uncultured Bacteroidales bacterium
TCAGCCGACGGGTGGTTAACGGATTCAACTCTCCAGGTACCTGGAATACTCTTCTATCTTGTTTTCCAGTCTCTTCTCAAGAAACTCGTTGCCTCCCCGGAGAGCCTCGAGTACCTGCTTTGAATCGTAATAGAATTCTGAAATATGTGTTTTGCTCCACCTTTTCGGCGGCGACTGCAGGTTGGTGATCCTGTCAGCCAGCTTCACCGCCCATACCTCCTTTCTGCACTGCCTGATCTTCGCCAGGCTGTCTGTGAGCCTGTAATCCTTAAGCAGCTTGGGATCCTTGGTCAACGCCCACACTGCCTCGGCTACATCACTGCCAAAACGCTTATCCAGCTCTGCTTTGGTAGTCGCCGTATCCTCCAGGGTATCATGCAGCAGTGCGGTCTGAATGGCAAACTCCAGGTCAAAACCGGGAGTGTGTGAGGCTGCGGCAAACAGCTCCATTGCCACGTTGCTGAGATGCACCACATACGGATTCTTGGTTCCCTTAACCTTCTGGAGTCCATGTTTCTCGGCCGCAAATTTTATTGCTTCCTGGTAGAGTGTCTGAATATCAGTCATATAAAAATCATCCGTTTGACCCGATGAAGATAATGAAAATTTCTATTGCTAAAAGTCTATGAAGTCGAAAGTCTGTAAAGTCGAAAGTCGAAAGTATCCCTTCGTCGTCACATCCTACGTTAAAACTACGGACTTCGTCCGACGTAGCGGACTTTGTCCGTCGGAGTCGGATGTCGAAGAAGGCTTCGGAGGGCAGGAAAGTATGAAAATATCGAGTCAGGAGCTCTATGCACTGAATGCCATGCTCTGCTTCCGGGCGCTCCGGGTTCTTCTTATGAGGTTACGGAACAAAATGACAGAGTGCTTGTTTACATTCTGTGAGCGGTACGGTTCTATATGACAGCGAATGCGCCCTGTGCAACAGCCAGGTAAGGTTCATCAGCAGGCGGGACAGGAGGGAAAGCTTCCGGTTTGTGGCTTTGCAATCGGAGGAGGGGAGGAGTATGCTCCGTGCTGCCGGTCTGCCCGCAGAGGAGCTTGACACGGTCGTTTACGTAAAGGATGACAGCCATCTTGTCCGCTCCTCGGCGGTGCTGGGAATAGTTAGGGATCTCGGCGGCGCATGGCAACTCCTCCAGGGTTTCAGGATAATCCCCGTATCCATCCGCGATTTCTTCTACCGGCTCATTGCCCGCAACCGCCACAGGCTTACGCGCCACGGAAGAAGGTGACACCTCTCCCGCTACCGTCACCTGCCGATCTCCTGTGAACCTCGCATATTCCTCTTGTCCATACACCTCAGCAAACATGATTCTGTGTATCTTGCATTAAAATAGCAAGCCATGATACTGAGCACCTGCGGACTTAAATGTGATGAATGCGAGTTCTACAATAAAACTTGCGCCGGATGCCGTAACGTGAAGGGCGCCACCTTCTGGGCCATTGAAATGATGCCGGACAAGGTGTGCCCTCTCTACGACTGTGCAGTGAACAGGAAGGGTTATAACGATTGTGGCGACTGTGCCGAACTGCCCTGTGAGACCTTCCTGCAGATGAAAGACCCTGCCATCTCCGATGAGGAGCATCAGCGGATGCTGACAGTGAGGATAGATTTGCTCAGAGCCGGTAAAAACTAACCGTTTTATGTGGGGGTAGCCGTGAGGAGAGCATTTCATACTGTTTATATAATTTTGGCAATCCTGTCCGTGACCTCCGCCGTTGCCTTAGCACAGCCATATTACGTTGCAACTACCGGTTCAGACTCCAACAGCGGCACCCTTTCCAGCCCCTTCAGGACCGTCGCAAAAGCCGTCTCCGTAGTCAATGCAGGCGAGACCATCTACATCAGAGGCGGCACATACAGCCTGACAACCACAATTGCTATCAGCAAGAGCGGCACTGAGAACGCACTCATCTCCCTCTTTGCCTATCCGGGCGAGATCCCGGTGCTCGACTTCTCGGGACAGTCGCTCAGCACCGGCAGCAGGGGAGTGGCACTAACAGGCAATTACTGGCATATCAGGGGACTTAAAATAACCGGTGCCGGCGATAACGGCATGATCATCAGCGGAGGAAGCCACAACCTTATAGAGATGTGCAGCTTCTACCGCAACCGTGACACAGGACTGCAACTTGACAACGGGGCCTCGGACAACACCGTACGCAACTGCGACTCGTACTATAATGCCGATCCTCCAGACTACGGCGATGCTGACGGCTTTGCGCCAAAGCTTACCGTGGGTAGCGGCAACCACTTTTACGGATGCCGGGCATGGCTCAACTGCGATGACGGTTGGGACGGCTACCTCAGGGGCACTGACGATGTTACCAACTCCATGGAAAACTGCTGGTCGTTCCGCAACGGTTACCGGGAGGACGGCACCGATGCCGGTGAGAACGCAAACGGCAACGGATTCAAGATGGGAGGGAGCGACGACAGGTCCCTGATGCACAACTTCACACTGAAGAACTGCCTCGCCTTTGCCAATAAGGCCAAGGGATTTGACCAGAATAACAACAGGGGTTCGATGACACTATATAACTGTACCGGCCACGGTAATCTGGTGGCAAACTACCGGATAAAGACGGAGCTGGCGGCAGGGAAGGTGCTGACACTTAAGAATTGCGCAGAGCTTGGCGGCACGGTCGAACTGGGCAGCTTCGCCGTACAGGAGAAGAACAGCTGGCTGTCGCCCTTTGTGGTTACGGCAGACGACTTCAGGAGCCTCGATTTTACAGGCGCCGACGGACCGAGGAAGGCCGACGGCAGCCTGCCGCATATTGAATATATGCACCTGGCACAGGGCAGCGACCTCATCGACGCCGGGGTGAACGTCGGCATGACCTATATGGGACTGGCCCCCGACCTGGGCTGTTTCGAGACGGGACTGACAGGAGTGAGCCTCCTCAGCGCGCCAGGAACAGCATCCTTCTTCCCCAACCCGGTGAGCACTACCGGATACATCCGTATCGAGGCAGCAGTGGCGGGCCATTGCGCGGTGCATCTCCATGATGTCACGGGCAGATTCGTGAAGATAGTCGCAGAAAGGGATATCGAACCGGGTGAGAGTATCCTGACCGCGGACCTCTCAGGCCTGCATGACGGGGTTTACATATGCAGGGTCCTGCTGAACGGAAAACCTCTTTTCACACTCCGGTTCCTGAAAGTAGGCACCGCCGGATAAATTCCTGATGCATAAGGACCCGGCATCGAATTCGTCGCCGGGGTGAAAATATACACCTGAAACAGGTCTCTTTGGCGTATTTTTTGATGCATTAACGTGATTTAAACCTGTTCCCTGACCATCCTGATTCCCGGAGAATGAAAAAACTAACTCTTGTTTTGATGGTTCTTTTTATGGCTGCCGCCACAGCGCTGCCACAGAAGAGAGTCTGGAAGAGCGTCTTTGGCGCCAGTGCCGGCGTATCAATCCCGTATAAAGAGTTTGCATACAACACCTTCAGGTATGATGCCGGATTCGCCTGTCCCGGACCAAACCTCGAGGCAGAATACCTCTTCTACGGAAAATTCTTCGGCTTATCTGCCACCATCGGCTACTCAAGTTTCTTCTTCAACGAGAAGGCGTACCGCAATGAATATGACCGAACCCTTGGCGGTTATGGCATCAACGAGGTGTCAGCGGGAAACTACCAGTTGCTGAGGTTTCTGGCCGGATTCACGCTGAAACTTCCGGAGATAAAGCATACCGAGGTCATGTTCCTCTTTCACCTTGGGTTCGCCCGGAGTGTGCATCCCGATCTGCAGGTGACCAACTCTGAATTAGGAGTAATAAACAGTATTGAAAAGAACAACGGTGGAGGCCCTGTCGCCAATGCCGGCATAAAGATCAACTATTGGCTGAATGAACGGTACGGCATATCACTGAATGGCAGCCTGAGCACTACCACGCCGTCATTCACTGACAACACGGCTCCGGACAGTTACTTCGACCTGCCAGTTTACTGTGCAGGCATAAATGTCGGTTTTGTCATGAACCTCAGAACTCCATCGCTATGAAAAGAACAGCATACCTGCTGATTATACCCCTCTTCCTTGCCTCATGCTCAGGCAAGAGGGTGAATTACGACAGGGGGATCATTCCTCCCGTACCGGTCAATTTTTCAGCGGTAAACTCGATATATGACGATTACAATTCGGACCTGAGGATCACATGGGCAGAGAAGTGGTTTACGCTTATCTTCTCCACCAACAGGCAGTCGTCAGGCAATGACTTCGATTTCATCACTTACCTGGGGAGCATTCACTTCGACCTGATAGATGGCATCTTCACCATGGATGCCGGACCCCGTGATAACGCCCTACTTGAGGCAGTCAATAGTAACAGCAATGAGTTTGGTCCCTTCTTCACCCTCGATCTGCCATACTATCACCACTGGAAAAGCGGAGGCGATGGACGCTTTTTCTACAGCAGCGACATTAACGGCAGCCTCGATATCTTCTGCTGCGACTATGATTTTGGCGAGGCGATCTTTCAGCCTGCAGGTGACCCTTTCCCGATAGATGCGCTCAATACCGGATTCGATGAAGGTTACCTGACCATATACAGCGCCGGCCAGACGAATCCTGAGACGGCCCTGTTCATGTCAGACCGCGATGGTTCCTATGATATCTACCGTGCCATCGGTGAGGAGGGGATGATGATCAGTGAGTCATCCGTTGTCACTGTCAGCAAAGTGACATCACTGAGCTGCAGCGCCGATGACAAATGCCCCTATATCAGCGGTAACATGATGGTATTCACCTCCGACAGGGAAGGCGGCTTCGGCGGGTTCGACCTCTGGTACTCCCTCTATGACGGACAGGAGTGGTCGGCCCCGGTCAACCTTGGCAGCGACATCAATACTGAATATGACGAATACCGGCCTGTGGTGGTGTCAGCAGAAGAGGAGGGATTCCTCAATGACCTGATGGTCTTCTCCTCCAACCGTCCCGGTGGCAAGGGCGGGTTCGACCTGTACTATGCCGGTATCCCCCGTCGGAAATGATCACTCCGTCCTGCTGCTCCGGCCAGTATGATGTCTGTTGCCCTATGCCGGGGTATTGACCATCTGCCCTGTTACCGTCAGAGAGCTTCTCCTTTTGCGCCTAACGGACGTTAACCTGGAAACTGGCATTGGGTACTCTTCATATCCCGGACCCTCTGCGTGGCCATTTCAATTGATAAGAGCGAATACATAATACCGGCAGAGACCAGGCCTGAGCCGCTGCTGTGGGCTGGCTGCAACTGGTATTGTCATTTTACGGGAACAGACTTCGCTGATATGATCAGAAAAAATTGACAACAGCGGTTTCAGGTTATAACTTTGCTTCAGGATGATCCATAGGGTTTTGTAGTAATCACCCAACAGATGGATAAGATTCTTTTTCGTGGACAAAGTATAATATAAGTTATAATCCTAATCCGGCAAAGAACTCATGAAAAGACCGATTATCATTCTGCTCATAGCACTGGCTCAGTTGATGCTTCTAAACAGCTGCAAGAAAGATCCTCAAGCATCCGAAATTGTCAAGGATGTGGAGGGTTCATCATACGGTATAATAAGAATAGGAAATCAGGTGTGGATGACCGAGAATCTGCGTGTAGCTTCATACAGGGACGGTTCAGGTATCCTTACACGTTTGTATTCTGACTTTGAATGGGCCAGTGCCGGTCCGGCATGTGCCATTTATCATCCCAGCCTGATTGACGGACTTGATACGGAGTCTGACGTTGTCAAAGCTTACGGAATGCTCTACAACTGGGCTGCTGTCACCGACAGCAGAGGACTGTGTCCGGACGGGTATCATGTTCCCACGAAAGCTGACTGGGAGGAGCTCATCGACTATCTTGGAGGCGAGGCTGTTGCCGGCGGCAAGCTGAAAAGCAACCGTACCGAACCTGTTGAACATCCGCGCTGGGACAACCCCAACACCGGGGCTACTGACGGCTATTATTTCCATGCTCTCCCAGGCGGGTTTCGCAGCTTCATGGGCTGGTATGATTACGTGGGTTATCTGGCGGAGTGGTGGAGCAGCACGCAGCTTGACGCCAATTTCGCAGGTGTGATGGGTATCTACAGCGATGAAGCCGGCGTTAACCTCACCTACAGGGATAAGAACTGCGGATTGTCAGTACGCTGCATACAGGATTAACTGCCGTCCTGACATTCCCGACTTCATCCGGGCAGGTAAGTGTACGGGATTGCGCCTCCAGCTGCGTCGGCGCCTCAAACTGCAGACTTCCGATTGCCGACCTTTTTGTCTTTTAGCTTACAAATAAACTTTTGCTTGAATATTCCGGGTCGCACGTCAGGTTGACATTCAATTTCCGCAGGCCTGCCTCATCACCCGGAGTGGGTATGTGTGTCAGATGCACCTCACAGTTGCGCAGCACCTTGAGCTGCTCCAGGGCGGCCTCGGCGGCAGGATTGGTAAGCGCACTGATGCCCAGCAGTATCAGCGTCTCCTCCACATCGAGGCTCACCTCCTTGCCATTGAGGATATCCTTTTTCAGGTAGGTGACAGAGTCAATAAGGTTCTTGGGCATCAGCAACAGGCTGTCAGGCAGTCCCGCCAGCTGCTTCGTGGCGTTAAGTATAAGACTTGATGCAGCATGCATCAGTGGCGAGTTCTTGCCGGTGATGATGGTACCGTCAGCCAGCTCCAGCGCGGCACCGCAGAAGAAGCCTGCGTTGCCCTTGCCGCCCTTCTCCGCCTCCTTCGCCGCCTTCCTGGCAGGCAGTACCACCCTGCGGTCCTCGGCACGCGCCCTGACCTTGCCCATGACATGCACAGCCTGATCGAGGGTATCCTTGTCAACCAGCCCCAGGGCATACTCCACCGCACACCTGAAGTAGCGGCGGATGATCTCCTGGTGTGACGCCTCCTGTATAACGGCATCATCAACTATGCCCGAGCTGGCACGGTTGACACCCATGTCGGTCGGCGACTGGTACATCGACTCCCCGCCGGTGATTTTTTCCAGTATCCTCTTCAGGAGGTGGAACGCCTCTATGTCGCGGTTGTAGTTTACAACCTCCAGGCCGTAGGCATTCAGGTGGTACTCATCGGCGAGCACCTCATCCTTAAGGTCGACAGTGGCAGCCTCGTAGGCTATGTTCACCTTGTGGTCTATAGGAAGGTCCCATATAGGGAAGGTCTCGAACTTGGCATACCCCGCCTTGACACCACGGCGGTACTCATGATAGAGATTGCAGAGACAGGTGGCAAGCTTGCCGCTGCCAGGACCGGGGCCGGTGACGATAACTATGGGATGTGTAGTTTTGATATATGCATTTGCACCATACCCTGCATCACTTACTATCAGGTCCACATCCGTGGGATAACCTTTGGTCGGATAATGCAGATATACCTTTATTCCCCTGTGCTCCAGCTTGTTTTTGAATGCTTTGGCGGGCGACTGGTTCCTGTAGCGGGTGATAACCACAGCCGTCACCTCGATACCCCACTCCCTGAAGTCATCTATCGTCTTCAGAGCATCAACATCATAGGTGATGCCAAAATCAGCCCTCACCTTTTTCCTCTCAATGTCGCCGGCATGAATGCAGAGTATTACGTCTATCTTATCCCTGAGCATCTGCAGAAGGCGCATCTTGACATTCGGATCGAACCCCGGCAACACCCTGGCAGCATGGTAGTCAAACAGCAGCTTACCCCCGAACTCGAGGTACAGCTTGTTGTTGAAACGGTCAACCCTCTCAAGGATGGCAGCAGTCTGCTCCCTGAGGTATCTCTCATTGTCAAACCCCGTACGCTTTGTATCTGTCATTTAAGTGCCCCCGGATAATTCCGCTATGAATTACGATCAGCCTTCAATATTAAAGAAATTTTCAGCTCAGGAAAGTTGTCACAGATAAATTAATTTCTTCATTAGAAAATTTTGGGGTAGCTTTGGTTTTGATAATCATGTAGTTGGATTGTTCAAATCTTAATGGTAAAATCCTTATAGCATGAACAGGAAGAGAACCCTTATACTGTTGCATGTCCCGGTCTGGGGCATAGCTCTGTTTGTTGCCTGGTTCTTCAGCTCTGACAGTTTCCCGGGCATGCGGTCATCATATGTGGTTTTCTCTACCCTGGTATTGTCATTCTGGATGCTCGGCAGCTTCTACCTGTTCTACTCTTACCTGGCCCCAAAGTTCACGACCGGGGAGAGCAGGAGGCTTTTCTGGCTATATGCGATCATTTTCGTCCTGATATTGATGCCGGTCATCGGAATTGCCCTGCTTCTTCTGACGAGAACCAGTGCCCTGACCCTGTCGGAGCTCCTCTCCTTAAGAGGATTACTGCCATTCCTGGGAAGCGTGATTCTCACCCTGGTGTGCAGCGTTGGGGGCACCCTCTACCGCTTAATCCTTAAGCGGTATCACACCTGATGAACTGTAATAAGGGTAGGAGATGAAATATCTGGCCCTCATCTCCTTGCTGATAATTCGATTCCTGTAAGATTATATCCCAAGCACCACGGGTTTGTTCACAATCTCCCCTGATCCGTTTGATAATGAGGCATTGATAAAGACTGAACCATTGTGTGTCTCCGTACCATATGATTCATGAATATGGCCAAATATATGATACCGGGGCTTGACAGATAAAACCCTATCCCTCAGTACCTGGCAGCCGGCATTTTTATTGAATGTTTTGGAAAAGTCCCTGAAGCCCTTTGGAGGAGCATGGGTAACAAGGATATTAACATTTTCGGGGATTAGATTCCAGACGCGTTCCGCTTCCGGGATATCAAAATAGGTAAATGCACCCAGCCCCCCGTAATTCAGGGAATAGGGTGAACCAAAAATTGAATACCCATTGATCTGGATTAGTCTGTTCTCAAGGTAATCAATCTTATGGCCGTTTATCAGGTCAAGAAATTCGGCTTTCCTTTTCCGGATAAACCTGTCATGATTTCCGGCAACGAGTATTTTATGCTGGAAATTCAAACCTGCAAACCACTCTATGAAATCCGTGACTTCAGCCAGGTTGCTCTTGAGCGTAATATCTCCGCAGTGAATTATGATATCGCCCGGAGGAACATCAACCGAATGATGATTGCCATGTGTATCGGACAAAGCCACGATGATCATGCGGTAAATCTAGCAGTTTGTCCTGATTGAGGAATGCCGATGGATAAAAAGTATGAACAGGTCAGGCTTTAATATTCACAATTACCGGGCATGAATGCCAGTCCCAGTCAGCTCTGTTACTGTCATTACCTCCGGGAGCTCGCCACAGGATAGTCAATATTTGAGTTTGAGCCTTTCTGCCAGGTTCTCGATATCCTTCCTTCTGGCGAGCACCTCCAGCCACTCCTCGGGGATAGAGTCATAGCCGTACAGCAATCCTGCCAGTCCGCCTGTCACAGCCGCCGTGGTGTCGGTGTCGCGACCGAGGTTGACTGCCTTCAGTACTGCCCTCGGGTAACTGCCGGTCCTCATGACGCACCACAGGGCAGCCTCCAGCGTATGCACCACATATCCGTCGCTGGCTATCTGTTCATGCGGCAGGTTGAAGATATTTCTCCTGAGGATCCTGTTGAAGTGGCTTATCTCGTCAGGGCTGATACCGAACGACTCCAGCATCCCCGGCATCTCACTGCGGAGAGATGAGTATGCTTCGGCTTTGTCCATGCCCGATATGATGTAACCGGCAAACTCGAGGCATATGAAGCAGGCGATTACCGACCGCACATGCCTGTGTGTCAGTCCTGATACCTGCTGCGTGAGACGAAACCGCTCCTCTGCAGGCTTGCCTGCCGTGATGAAGAGCAGGGGCATGATCCTCATCAGGGAGCCGTTGCCGTTCGACCAGTCGCCGTCGTCGCCCGCCATATCGGGTGCCACGCCGTTGCCAATCCGTGACAGCGCCCGCCAGGTGATGCCCCCGATGTCGAAGATTTTACCATGGGCGCTCCAGAATCCTTTGCGGTGCCACCTGACAAAGTTCTGACCTATAGTGTTGAGGTCAAACCCTTCCGTCAGTGCCTCGGCGAGGCAGAAGGTGAGTGAGCTGTCGTCCGACCATGTACCCGGAGGCTGCTGGTGTGTCCCGTAGCCGCGCATGCCGGTGACGGGGTCTTTCTGCAGCTCCTCCCTCGACCGGAACACCACAGGCACTCCCAGCGCATCACCGACGGCAACACCGAAAAGCACATCCCTGTAGATATTTCTATCGCTCATCAGTTCGAAACCAACCTCTCCCCGGGGAGGTATCGTCCTCTAAAGATATTAAAATTCCTCCGAACAAGGAATTATTGCCGCGCTACCGATCAACTCACTTATCAGGTTGCCCGATGCCTCTCATGACCGCTCCGGAGCCTGAACACTATTTATTTTACCTTTGCATTACAGCATCAGCTAACCTGTCAATGAAGAGTGTCACTGCAAAAGAGCTAAGCCAGGAATTAACTTATCGCACGCCCAAGGAGCTGCGCGATCTGTGCCTCCGCCTGGCGAGGTTCAAGAAGGAGAACAAGGAGCTCCTGACCTACCTGCTCTTCGAATCATCCGACGAAATTTCTTTCGTAATGAGAGTAAAAGAGGAACTGGATGAGGAGTTTGATCAGATGAACCGGACAAACTATTACTTTATCCGGAAAAGTGTCAGGAAGATACTGAAGAACACCAGGAAATACATCAGGTATTCGCAGAAGAAGCAGACGGAGGTCGAATTGTTGCTTCATTTCTGTAGCAGGCTGAAGAGCCTTTCACCACCGATACAGGGGAACGCCTCCCTCATGAATCTCTTCAACAAGCAGATGAACACTATCACCAGGAAGGTGTCTCTCCTGCACGAAGATCTGCAACATGACTACGGCATCGAGCTGAGAGAACTAAAAAAATAGCCGGACCCGGGGTTAGATTTTTTTTTTTGTATTTAACGTGGATCTTCTTAAATTGAGTGACGTAATCAACGGTGAAATACCGGGATAGAATAGAGATCCCCATATATAATTCTTACCAGACAATCCCCAAAAAAACCTGTCATGAAAAAAAAAGTGAGATTCTCATGTTATGCAGTTATGGTAGTTGCGTTCACATTTCTGAATGCTGCAGTCGTATCCGGCCAGGGTAACGTAAGTATTACTGCCGGCTTTGGATTTCCTGATCTTTTAAATGCCGGTATCCGGTACCAGATCGGACAGGCCCAGATAGGAATATCTGCCGGCGTTATGCCCGTTGAAGGAGAGAGTGTAACATCGGCATTATTTGATGTCCATTATCATTTTGCAGGGTCATCAGCATTGTCAGCAAGAAAACCCTGGTATGGAAGGCTGGGATTGTCTTACCTCCATGATAAAAAGGAAGGCGCCTTCGATGAAAAATTTGTCTTTATCGGGATGAGAGCAGGAAGAGAATTCAATATTTCGCAGCATTTTGGGATAGCCATTGACGCCGGTCTTATGTACAAACTGTACAGTGATGTGGAGGAAAATGATCTGGCACAATTAATAGACTCGATAATTACGGGATTTCCTGCCGGAGGAATTGGGCTCTTTTACCGTTTTTAGCGAATTTATTTGTCGGAGCAATCTTTTGAGAGATCCTGACGCAGCAATCAGATGATGAGATTGCCGCCTCAGAAGGATATCATCTTATAGCCGCGCCTGATATACTTTGTCAGCAGCCCGCCTGTCCCTCTGACATCTACAGAGCACACCTTCAGGTCCTCGGTGACATCATACATGTTTGCGCAGACAATACAGGCCTGGACAATCACTCCATCTTTCTGAAGTGCGGCTATCTTTTCCTTCACCATCTCATTTTCCGACATCAGTCGTTCTGAAGGACCCCACGCCAGCAGGATCACCTCCCTGAACCATCCCATCCTCTTTGCATATCCGGTATACATAAGGCACGCTTTCTCGGCCACTTCAGGATCACCGCTCGACCACAAAACTACCAGCGTGTCAGATGCCACTGCAGGTATGGTGTCCTGCGCCGCCAGGTCATTGACAAAACCGGCACATACAATAAGTACGATTAACATTAATCTGGTTTTCATTCTTTCTTTCGTTTGTTGGTCAGTAAAACATAAAACCTGCCAATGGCGGCAGATCAAAAATAATGTTATTTTCCACTTGGTACAATTCTTCCTGCCGCACGGGAAACCAGAGACAGAAACTCTCCCTTCACTTTACAAAGCTGCCCGGTTCAGACACTTTTCAGACCATCATATCTATTGCCAAATTTTTTTATATTGCAGAGGGGTAGTTAATAGCTTTTCCTTTATCAATAGAAACCATGGAACATAACGTGACGCGCACATTCGACCTGCTCGACAGGTACAGGGAACTGTTTGACAAGGATGATGCCCTCTGCTTCAAGCAGAACGGCGTCTGGAGAAAATTCAGCACCGCAGAATACCTGGAATATTCATACAGCTTCTGCTATGGTCTCTACGAATCGGGCTTCCGCAGGGGCGATAAGATAATTACCGTCTCATCCAACCGGCCGGAATGGAACTTCGCGGATATGGGCATGTCGATGATCGGCGTGGTCCATGTGCCCGTCTTTACCTCTCTCTCGGCCTCGGAATATGAGTATATCATCAGAGATTCGGGAGCCCGTATGATAATCATCTCCGACAAAAAACTCTATCGGACACTGGAACCTGTACTTGCAGAAACAGGCAACTCCTGCCCGGCCGTCACCTTTGATGAGATTGAGGGAGCAGCCAGCTGGCTTGAGATAGTCGAGAAGGGCAGGCACTGCTCTGCCATGACCAAACAGGAGGTCGGGGAGGGGAAGAAGCTTATCTCCCCCGACGACTTTGCCACCCTGATCTATACCTCCGGCACAACCGGCAAACCCAAGGGAGTGATGCTGTCGCACAGGAACATGGTCAGCAACTTCATCTCGGCAGCCGCGGTGTTCAACCTGAAACCCTCAGACAAGTATCTGAGCATATTGCCCCTGTGCCATGTGGGTGGCCGTATGGGCAACTACCAGACGCAATATAGCGGAGCCAGCATCTACTATGCCGAGAGCATGGGGACCATAGCCCTGAACATGAAGGAGATACGTCCTGATGGCTTCGACGCCGTGCCACGAGTGCTGGAGAAGTTCTATGATGTTATTATCTCCAAGGGTAAAAACCTTACCGGTATAAAGAAGTCGCTCTTCTTCTGGGCTGTGAAGCTGGGACTGAGGTATCAGCCATTCGGTGAGAACGGCTGGGTCTATGAGAGAAAACTCAGGCTGGCTGACAAACTCATCTTCAGCAAATGGAGGGAAGCCCTTGGCGGCAATGTCCGCATAGTAGGCTGCGGGGGAGCCTCCCTGCAACCAAGGCTCGAGAGGGTATTCTGGGCAGCGGGAATAAAGATCGTTAACATGTACGGCCTCACTGAGACCTCACCAATAATCACCATTAACAGAACGGAAAAGGGGATGGTTAAGCTGGGATCGGTTGGCATGACCATCGAGGGCGTTGAGGTAAAAATATCCGAAGACGGTGAGATACTCTGTAAGGGTCCAAACGTCATGCTTGGATACTACAATGATCCTGAACAGACGAAATCGGTCTTTGACGAGGAGGGGTGGTTCCAAACAGGTGATATAGGCCATATGGAAGAGGGTAAATTCCTGATGGTAACCGACAGGAAGAAAGAGATATTCAAACTCTCCAACGGGAAGTTCATCGCACCCCAGATAGTGGAGAATATCTTCAAGGAATCACCCATTATTGACCAGATCATGGTCATCGGAGAGCATGAGAAGTTCGCCAGCGCCCTGATCTCTCCCAACTTCAAATACTTTGAAGACTGGAAGACGGCAAAGAAGGTCTCCTGGTCAACCAATGATGAGCTTATCACCCTTCCCGAGGTGCTCTCCTTCTTTTCTGCAGAGGTCAGCAAGCTGAATAAGCGCCTCAGTCCGCCTGAGAGGATAAACAGGTTCAGGCTTGTGAAGGAAGAATGGAGCCCCGCCACGGGTGAGCTGTCGCCTACCCTTAAGCTTCGCAGGAAGTTCATAAGTGAAAAATACAGCTCCGTGGTTGAACAAGTTTACAACAAATAGTTTATCCGGCACCTAAATAGCTTTCCATGAAATTGATCGAGGTTACCGACAGGAAAACAGGGAAAATGTTCCTTGACACAGCCAGGATAATCTACAGGAATGACCCGGTATGGGTATGCCCGCTGGACAGGCATATCAATAATGTCTTCGACCCTGCAACAAATCCGTACTATAAGCATGGTAGCGCCGCCCGCTGGGTCCTTACGGACGATCATAGCCGGCTTATTGGCCGCATAGCTGCCTTTATCGACCATAACCTCTCCGGAACCTATGACCAGCCCACCGGTGGCATAGGATTTTTTGAGTGCATAGATGACGACAGGGCGGCGGAGATGCTCTTTGACACAGCCAGGGAGTGGCTCCGCGCCAGGGGGATGGAGGCGATGGACGGACCGCAAAACTTCGGTGAGACCGACAAATACTGGGGACTGCTTGTTGACGGATTCACACACCCCTCTTTCGAGATAGCCTATAACCATCCATATTACCAGGGACTGTTTGAGAGATACGGCTTTCAGACCTACTACAAGATGGAGGGTTTTCACTATGACCTCACCAAACCGCTCGATGACAGGTTCCGCAAGATAGCGGAGTGGGTGGCTGCCAAGCCCGGATACGAGTTCAGGCACTTTACCTGGAAGGAGCAGGATAAATATGTCGCCGACTTCGCGGAGGTCTTCAACGAGGCGTGGGCCTCCTTCAAAGCCAATTTCGAACCCCTCGAGCCTGATTATATCAAAGGCGTGCTGAAGAAGGCAAAGGTGATCCTCGACGAGGAGTTTATCTGGCTGGCATATTTCGAAGGTAAACCGATAGCCATATATCTCATGTTCCCCGACCTGAACCAGATACTCAAGCACCTCAACGGCAGGCTCGATCCCCTGTCACTGATTAAGTTCCTCTGGCTGAAGCAGAGGAAGACCATGACCAGGGCCCGCGGCATGCTGATGGGCGTCATCCCCAAATACCAGGGACTGGGAATAGAGTCGGCCTTTATCCTCAAACTGAGGGAAGCAATTAAGCTTAAACCTCATTACAGGGAGGTTGAATTTTCATGGGTGGGCGATTTCAACCCCAAGATGCGGAAGATATTCGTGTCGGTGGGAAGTGTGCCCGTCAAAAACTATATAACATACAGGTACCTGTTTGACAGGACAAAAGA
>CALMRD010000049.1 GCA_937871625.1 uncultured Bacteroidales bacterium
TTGAATGATGCCATCATGTCATAGAGAGCCGGAATCTGATGTGATAGGCGGCTGAGGATGTCGGCCGGGATGGAAGTGCGGCTGAAGGGAACCGCCCTGACATATTCCTGAATATCATTTGCCTTGCGGCCATACTTATAACCATATGTAAATGAGCCATCATCACGGAGTTCCACATTCCTGTTAAGAATATTCGGCACGCTGACGTAGAATTCGTTCTCTGCACTTCCGGATTTGCTGAGTAGGCCTTTCCCGGAGAGATGTTCAAAAAGCTGTTCGGCAACCACCGAGGCCGGGTTAACCAGGATCAGGTCTTCCGCAATCAGGGAGCGGTAAATATATTCACCGTTCTCCCGGTAATTCCTCAGGCGCTCAAACTCATCCCTGAAGGTCTCGGTGAAAAAAGGATAATGTGTGCATGCCAGTACAACAGAGTTGAGGGGAAGGGCATCCGGAGTGTTCCTGATCTTTTCCATCAGGCTCACAACATGATAGGCGATATAATTTTCAACCGAGTTTATCTGAATGTTCGAAGGGGAGGAGGCGTCACCATCAAAGAGCAGGGCGCCGTTTTCAAGATCAAAATCGTAATGGTTCCACAGCCGGAGGTCTATCTTATTTTCTCCGGAGCAGGTGTCTGCAGGACCCTTGTACCCCGCTCGGGGTGCTGTGGCTTTCCTGTCAATTGCCTCGGCACTCTCATCTATGGCCTCAGCAATGCCTACACCCGCCTGCTGAAATACATCTATCTCCTCTTCCTGCCCGTCTTCCCTGTTCACTTTACTGATGCTCACGGGATAGACACCCGATTTGACCGTGCCGTCTGTGGCCATTACAGCTATGGACCCATTCTCTCCCGGGGAAAAATTTGCAAAGGCACCCATTGCGCCCGCATCCACAACACCAATGACACCGATATCGGATCCGGCCAGCGAGAGGAAATGCCTGACAGTGTCAAGTGCATAGGCAGTAGCCGTATTGCATGCAATTACTATTGCCTTGACAGGACTTTTATTGCTTTCACACCTGGGGGCACCGGCTGAGCGGTAGTATTTGTTTCCAAGGAGGAATTGAACATCCTTCATGACATGCTCAATGAGAAGGGGAGTGTTATCCTCCAGGGCATAACTTCCGTAGGGCATGTTGGCAAGGTCGCCGTAATATATATATGATTCCCGTGCAAGTTCTTTATGGTCAATTATATCGGCAAGAACAGACAATCCTCCTGTTCCTGAGTCGAAGACTCCTATCGGCAGTTCACTGTTACCAGCAGGATAGTTTTTGAAGTCGACATAATAGTAACTGTTTGGGTGGTTCATTATGGCATCCCTGATTCCCTCTGGTTTGGAACAGGAGATGAAGAACAGCGGTAGCAGCGCAACAGGGATGATGCAATTGAAGGAGAGGAATTGTTTCATGCCGGAAAGGATCAATCTGGAATCAGTTGCATAAATTTAACATCTTACCCGGGATTTTTATTATTGACTGCTGTGCAACATCTGTCAGAGTATGACTGTTCAGCCAGATCGGAAATAAAAATTCTGCACTGATAAATTTTTGCGTGAAAAAAACACTATTTTTGTTTCGTCTTTTCCCGAAATGAAATGGAAGCCAGGCAGGCAAGGAAAAAATATTATTCGGATGATCAGGAGAAGCTGGCGAGGTATGCCAAGGCCCTCTCTCACCCGGTGCGTGTTTTCGTGATGGATTTCCTGGCTAACAACCTGGATAAGTGTTGTTACAGTGGGGATATGGCTGAGGAACTGCCCATTGCCCGTTCAACGCTGTCAGAACATCTTAAGGAGCTGAAGAAGGCCGGGCTGATACAGGGGGAGATAAATCCGCCATATATTAAATACTGTATAAATCGTGAGAATTGGGATGAGGCAAAACTGTTACTGAATATATTTTTCAACAGATAAAAAATTTAACATGGTATTTCGACGTTTTACGAAATGAAAGGAGAAGAAAAGTGATGGATATTAAAATTCTGGGCCCGGGTTGCCCCAAATGTAAAACCCTTGAGAAACTGACTCGTGAAGTTGTCGAGCAGAGCGGAATTGAAGCCACTGTTTCAAAAGTTGAGGATATCGTGGCCATAATGAACTACGGTGTGATGTCAACCCCGGCCCTCGTGGTCAATGAGAAGGTTGTTATGAAGGGGCGGGTCCCATCAGCTGATGAGCTTAGAAAGTTATTAGTCAACTAAATAATGATAGAGCAATGAAAAAGGTAATCTGGATTTCAATAATTGTTGTCGCTCTGGCTGCTTTTCTGGCATTCCGGCCGGATAGCAAAGTCGATGTAAGTTCTGACGTAACCGTAAATGGGGCAGATAAAATAGAAGTATATTATTTTCACTTTACTCGCAGGTGCGTGACATGCATCGCAGTCGAAAACAAGACAAAGGAAGCAATCGTTGCACTCTATCCTGATGAATACAGTAAAGGAACAATCACATTCGCTTCAGTCAATCTTGAGGACGAAAAGAGTAAGCCGCTAGCTGAGAAGGCAAAAGCTACAGGGCAGGCACTGGTGATCATGAGCGGTGATTTCAGGAAGGATCTGACTGCCGAGGGTTTTATGTATGCAAATAATAACTTCGAGAAGTTCAAGACTGAGATCAAGAAGACTATTGATCCACTGATCCAGGAGATAAAATAATCCATGGAACTTCTTCAGGGGATACTCGAGAATTCGCAGTATGCATTTATAACAGCGGCCATTCTGGGGCTGATGACTGCCATCAGCCCCTGCCCACTGGCAACTAATATTTCGGCAATTGGATTTATCAGCCGTGATCTTACTGACAGGAGAAGGGTATTTCTCAATGGACTGGTCTATACTCTCGGAAGGGCCATTACATATGTGGGCATTGCACTGATCATTTTCTTCGGCGCCAGCCAGATGGATATCTCCGGTTGGTTCCAGAAATGGGGAGAAAAACTGCTGGGTCCGGTTTTGATCCTGATAGGTCTCTTCATGCTCGACTTCATAAAACTTAAACTTCCGGGCGGCATGGGTTCGATCACGGAGAAGATAGGGGAGAGGGGCAGAAAGAGTTATCTGAACACTCTCTTGCTGGGAATATTGTTTGCCATGGCCTTCTGTCCTTACAGCGGAGTTTTATACTTCGTAATGCTGGTACCTATGACTGTGGCCAGTGCTGACGGACTCTATCTGCCACTGATTTTTGCCATCGCCA
>CALMRD010000050.1 GCA_937871625.1 uncultured Bacteroidales bacterium
GCAGTGAGATAATGATTGTCAGCCAGTTTACGCTTCACGCCTCCACCAGGAAGGGGAACAGGCCCTCATATATCAGGGCCGCCAGACCGGAAAAGGCTGTTCCCCTATACGAGGAATTCATTACACGCACCGGGGAGCTCCTAGGCCGCAAACCGGCAAGAGGGATCTTCGGATCGATGATGGAAATTGAGCTGGTAAATGACGGGCCGGTGACGATAATCATAGACAGCAAAAGCAGGGAATGACGGAAAGAGAGTTAAAAAGATCAGTGCTGACAGTCACTGCCTTCGCCTCTTTCCTGACCCCTTTCATGGGTTCGGCGGTTAATCTGGCGCTACCCTCAATCGGTGATGAGTTCAGTCTTAATGCCGTCACCCTCAACTGGATTGTCAGCAGTTATATGCTCACCACCTCCATCCTGCTCCTTCCGGCAGGAAGGGCCGGAGACATCCTGGGACGCAGGAAGATATTCACGGCAGGGATGATTGTCTTCACCCTCTCAATGTTACTTCTGACCTTCACCCCCGGCATACGGTGGCTTATAGCAATAAGGATCCTGCAGGGCGTTGGGGGAGCCATGATGTTCGGGACAAACATGGCGATACTGACCTCGGTCTTCCCTCCCGGAGAGAGAGGCAGGGCCATGGGAATTAACGTTACCGCAGTATATGCCGGCCTGGCCTCGGGGCCGTTCCTGGGAGGATTGCTGACACGCTACCTGGGCTGGAGGAGCATCTTTGCCTTTCTCATTCCCATGGGGATCATCAGCCTGATGCTCATACGCACCCGCATGAAAAAGGAGTGGGCTGACGCCCGGGGAGAGAGTTTTGACTGGCCGGGGTCGGTTGTCTATGGCCTGGCGATGGCTGCGCTGATGTACGGCTTTTCGAGACTGCCCTCGCCGGGAGGCTGGATCATTACAGGCACCGGACTGTTGCTTATGCCGCTCTTCATCATGAGAGAGAAGAGGGCGGTTCACCCTCTGTTTGACATAACACTTATATCGAGGAACAGGGTCTTTGCCTTTTCAAGCCTTGCCGCACTTATCCATTATGCCGCCACCAGTGCCATCGGCTTCTTCCTGAGCCTCTTCCTGCAATATATCAAGGAGCTCGGACCGCGCGATGCCGGGTTCGTGCTAATGTCATGGCCTGTCACAATGGCCCTGATATCTCCTCTTGCCGGCAAGCTGTCTGACCACCACAACCCGGGTGTACTTGCCTCCATTGGCATGGCCATATCCACAGCCGGACTGATAATGCTCTGCTTCCTGAACGAACAGACCTCCGTCATCTTTATAATAGCCGTGCTGCTTATCATGGGAGCAGGATTCTCGCTCTTCTCCTCTCCCAACTCAAATGCCATAATGAGCTCCGTAGAGAAAAGACAGCTGGGAAATGCCTCGGGAATGCTTGGCACCATGAGAAACGTGGGCCAGACATTCAGCATGGCAATAGCACTGATGCTTCTGGCTCTCTACATGGGTCAGGAAAAGATCAGTCCGGCAAACTACCCTCAGCTGATGAACTCTATGAAGAGCGCCTTCATCGTCTTTTCCGTTCTCTGCTTCGCAGGTGTTTTTGCCTCCCTGGCACGAAATAAAAATCTTCGCCGCTAGCCTTACCTCTGCTTTTTGTTTGCTTTTCATTAGTTTATTTCATTCTTATTTTATTGGTCTAATGGAACTTGCATTAATAGAGACTGTCATTTTCTTTTGTGATTTGCTGCTAATGCAAGTTTCATTAAAAACAATTAAATTGACCCCTGTTTGCCTGAAGGCAGATAATGTCTGTTTTTTATCACATATCATTAACTATGACCAAATTATACAAGAAACTACTGAACCATGATTACTCACCCGGAGAGATGGGTGAATGCATTAACGAGGCCCAACTGATGACCACTTCAGTGGAGAGAGGTCCCCTGCTGAAGGAAATTTTTTCCATGATCGACCTGACAAGCCTTAACACCACGGATAGCGAAGGAACTATCGGCAGTTTTGCTGAGAGAGCAGCTGCGTTCCGTTACAGTTTCAGCGATATCAACAATGTCGCCGCCCTCTGCGTCTATCCAAACTTCGTCACCGTAGCCCGCCAGGGTCTCGGCGACTGCGGGATAAGGCTGGCCGCTGTAGCAGCTTCCTTCCCTACCTCACAGACATTTCTGGAGGTCAAGACCCTCGAGACGGCCCTGGCGGTGAGGATGGGTGCCGACGAGATTGATGTTGTCATTCCTGTGGGAACATTCCTTGATGGGGCATACGAAAAGGTGATAGACGACCTGAAGGCTGTCAGACAGGCTGCAGGAGAGGCTACCCTAAAGATCATCCTTGAGACAGGGCTGCTCAAGGACGAAAGAAATATCTACAGGGCCTCAGTCATTGCCATGGATACAGGTGCTGATTTTATCAAGACCTCAACGGGAAAGAGCCCTGTCTCAGCTACACCCGAGGCAGCATGGGTGATGTGCCGTGCAATACGCGACTACTGGAATGAGACCGGCATAATGGTAGGCTTCAAGCCGGCAGGCGGGATCGTCACACCCGATGATGCCCTGGTTTATTATTTCATCGTCAGGAACATGCTTGGAGAAAAATGGCTGACACCCGAGTATTTCAGGATCGGCGCTTCAAGACTCGCCAATAATATCCTGGCAGAACTGTACCCCGGTAAACCTGCCTTCTTTTAATCCGGGGGGATGATCACCGATACCGAAGATACTGTCACTGCTCCCGGTGCCGATACCATTCCCGGTATCGTCAGGGAGAATACCTTCAGCATCGGCAGGTTCCTCCCGCTGAAAGGGGAAAATACGCTGATCAACGGTGAGACCCCGGCCGTCGGTACCCTCAGGACGGAGACAATTCATCAGGCAGTACGCGTTGCCGGTGTGCCACTGCCGGCCGAAAAGATGAATTCCGACTTCGGTTTCATAATTCTCTCACTCTCCCTGCTGCTGCTGGCGCTCCTTATCGTCACGGCCCGGAAAGCTGTTGTTGCCGGATTAACAACACTCAGCTTCCGGAGACAGCCAACACCGGTTCCCCCGGGAACCTCTGAAGTCCTGACCTGGCCTCCGGTAGTACGAAACATCTTTTCGGCACTGAACATCGGCCTCTTCGCTGCCGTCTCACTTCTTTCCGCCGGCATCCTTGAACCCAACGGCCCGGCAGGCTCCGTATGGCTTACTGCAATTATTGCCGTTTCGTTCATTGCGGCACTGATGCTGAGGCATCTTACGAGCATCGTAACCGCGGAACTGACAGGATGGAAGAACCCTCTGAGGGAATATATGAATGTCATCTACAACGTCTGGTTCACCAATGCAATTTTGCTCTTTATTCTCAATGCGGTTATCTTCTTTTCACCTCTCAACAATCCGATTCCGATAATAATTGCCGGCCTGGCCGGATCGACTATACTTCTTTTTATCAGAGCCTTAAGACTGTTGGTCATTTTTCATAAGGGGCATATTTCGATATTGTATTACATTTTGTACCTTTGTGCCCTTGAAGTCTTACCTGTCCTGGTCATTCTTAAAACAGTCGGTGTTTTATGATCAACAGGTAATCAGAGGAGGTTGAACTTAAAACTTAAGGCGTTGAAAATTAGGAAGGTATTAGTGTCGCAGCCTGAGCCCAACAATCCGAAATCACCATATTTCGAGCTCGCCAAGAAACACAATCTGAAGATCGATTTCAAGCAGTTCATTCAGATTGAGGGCATCCCGGCAAAGGATTTCCGTCATCAGAAGATCAATCCAACCGATTACACAGCCGTCGTTTTTACATCCAAGACAGGCATTGACCATTTTTTCAGGATCTGTGACGAGATGCGCATCACGGTGCCTGATACCATGAAGTATTTCTGCATAACTGAAAATGTGGCTTTTTATCTCCAGAAATACATTGTCTACCGCAAACGCAAAGTCTTTCACGGCAAAGCCAAATTTGAAGATCTCATTGACATTATAGCAAAACATAAGGAGGAGAACTACCTTGTCCCTCTCTCCGAGCCCCACAACACGGATATTCCCGACCTGCTGACGAAGCAGGGAGTTAAATACACCGTCGCCACCATGTACAGAACCATCAGTGCCGGGTTTGACGGTGAGAAGCTTGAATATGACCTGCTTGTATTCTACAGTCCTTCAGGAATCAAGTCGCTCAAGGAGAATTTCCCGTCATTTGTTCAGGGAGAGATAAAGATCGCTGCCTTTGGCCCCACAACGGCGGAGGCAGTAACCAACGAGGGCTACAGGCTCGACATTCAGGCACCCAATCCCAAGGCACCATCAATGACAATGGCTCTCGACTGCTTCATACGCGACTTTAACAGGAATAACAAATAGGGCATACTGAGAAGAGACTCTTAATGAAAGCATCCATCCATGCCGCGGATCGATGCTTTCTCTTTTGAAATGACACGGGAAAAGGCATCATTTGTCAAGGGAGAAAGGCTCTGCGGAGTAAAGGCCGTAAGCGAACTCTTTGCCGGAGGAAAGTTTCTGAGCGAACCTCCTCTGAAAATAATCTACAGGACAGCCCCGGCAGAGAAATCGATAAGCACCATAAGAGTCCTTGTATCAGTTCCGAAAAGAAATTTCAGGAAGGCAACAGACCGCAACCTGATAAGGAGAAGGATAAAGGAGGCATGGAGACTCAGCAGAATGCCCCTTACGGAGAGACTCAACGGCAGCGGCATACGCATGGACCTTGCCATCATCTGGAATGACACTCAGATAAGACCATACGACTTTGTGTTGAAGTGTGTCACCGGTATGATCGGCAGATTGACGAATCTTAAATATTAACTTTGCGAAAACAGTCTTTATGAAGAGAAGCAACAGAAAAAGGATATTGCTGATACCGGTGATGGTACTGGCGGCATTGCTTGCATTCGGTTTTCTGATGGGTGGTCAGGAGAGCAAGGACTTCAGGCTCACCAGGAATCTCGATATTTACATCTCCCTGTTCAGGGAGCTGAATGCTTTCTATGTAGATGAAATAGACCCTGAAAAGCTTGTTACCAGAAGCATCACGGCTATGCTTGCAACACTTGATCCTTATACTGTCTACTACCCGGAAGAGGAGCGTGAGGACCTGGATTTCCTCACCACCGGTAAATACGGCGGTTTTGGTTCCCTGATCAGGAAGTCAGGTGATTACATCTTAGTTACCAATGTCTACCGGGGGTTCCCTGCCGACAAGAACGGCATCAGGCCCGGAGACATGATGCTGAGTATTGACGGCACATCACTCAGGGGAGTTACTTCCGAGAAGGCTTCTGACATGCTCAAGGGCGAACCGGGGACAGAGGCGGAGATAACCTTCAGCCGCAACGGGGAGGAGTTTACCAAAATCATCAGGAGAGAGAGGATATCTATCTCTGCCGTACCATACTACGGGATGATCGATGAGAACACCGGTTACATAAGGTTTACAAATTTCACACAGAACTGCATCGCCGAAGTGAGGGATGCGGTCACCGACCTGAGGGAGAATCAGGGTGCCGGAGATCTGATACTGGACCTCAGGGGTAATCCCGGCGGCCTTGTCAATGAGGCTGTGGAGATTGTGAATCTGTTCGTTGAACCAGGCCAGGAGGTGGTAAGCACCAGGGGAAGGGCAAAACAGTATGATGCTGTCTTCCGCACATCCAGAACCCCGGTGGCTCCCGATATGCCGGTGGTGGTACTGATAAACAGGGGATCAGCCTCTGCTTCGGAGATTGTGGCCGGGGCACTGCAGGACCTCGACCGCGGGATAATTGTAGGAGAAAGGTCATACGGCAAGGGGCTGGTACAGGTAGCGAGACCCTTGAGTTACAAGGCACAACTGAAGGTCACCACGGCAAAATACTATATCCCCAGTGGCAGATGCATACAGGCGGTCGATTTCTCCCACCGGAACGAAGATGGCAGTGTGGGACAGATACCTGATTCGCTGATAAAGACATTCACCACCAGGAACGGCAGGCCGGTGAAGGACGGCGGAGGCATCATACCTGACATTGAGGTGGAGTCTGACATGTTCAGCCGCTTCACAAGTGAACTCTATGTTCAGAACATGGTCTTCGACTTCGCCACCGAATACTACTGGTCGCACCCGCAGCCATCCTCGCTCGACAGCCTGAAGGTTGATGACAGTGACCTGGAGCGTTTTGAACAGTTTCTGCGGGAGAGAGATTTCTCATACCGCACAGGCTCGGAACTCATGCTTGAGGAGCTTACCTCAGCGGCCCGGGAAGAAGATCTGTATGAGGCTAACAGCAGTGAGATTGAAAAACTGAAGGCCGGACTGAGCCATTCGCTGGAGAGGGATATGGAAGCACAGAAGAGTGATATCATCGAACTGCTGGAGTCGGAGCTGGCAGGAAGATATTTTTATGATGCCGGATCGGTGAGGTATTCGCTGGGGCGTGACAGACAGGTGAAGAGCGCGCTGGAAATAGCCGGAGACAGTATGCGCTACGACAGCCTGCTTAAAGGTGCGGGAGTGTAGGGTTGCCCGTTACTGCGCCGTCAGAATATCTCCTTCTTCCAGACCGGCAGCCGCTCCTTGACCATCTCTAGGGTGTGACGGCAGGCACGGGTAGAGTGGTCACGGTGACCCGACGTCACCATGATGAAGAGCGAAGCCTCCCCGGCTTTAACCACACCGGTGGAGTGAACCAGTAAAACCTTCCTTACGTCACTGAAAGCCGCCTTTACCGTCTTAACGATTCCGTCAGCCTCTTTCTCAGCCATCTCGCTGTAGGCAGAATACTCCAGTGCCTTGATCCTGTTTCCGTTGACCTCATCGTCACGCACCTTGCCGATGAATATTGAGACAGCACCTGAACTGTTGTCATCATTGCCCAGCGTCATCAGCTCCGAGATAAGCAGAGGTGTAATTGGCCCCCCGACCAGATACCTGTTCTTCATTATGCAGATTTGAATAGGTTAACCCCCCTCAAAAGGAGGAAGTATTGCAATTATATCATTTTCTTTCAACAGTGATTCCTCTTTCAGCAGGTTTCTGTTCAGGGCGAGTCTGAAGGTTACCCTGCACATCCCCGGGTGCCTCTCAATTATCTGCCGGCGAAGTGATGCAGTGTCATCTGCCCTGTATTCTTCGGAGGCCTTGTCCACAACCTGTTGTGCTGCACCGAAATATAGAACAGTAACCTGTGCTGCCATCGTCAGTGGGCCTCCAGCCAGTTGTTACCCGTCCCGGTGTCAACCTCCAGCGGTATT
>CALMRD010000051.1 GCA_937871625.1 uncultured Bacteroidales bacterium
ACCAGCTCGGGCTCCATGTAGTAGAAAAAATCGGGTATATCGAGTACGATAAGCTTCGTGCTCAGATCTATGTTGGGAAACTTCTCAGTGATGAACGCCCGGTGCATATTCTCCATTACAAAGACCCTGTCAGCCCAGTTCAGAAGTTCAGCAGTGACCTGGTTGGGGGCGGTGGGGGCGATGCCGGCGGACTTTACCCTGTAAGCCGGGTTTTCAGAGTAGACGGTCTCTGCCGTGCAGCTTCGCATCCTGTTTACCGTGCATATGAAGAGGAGATTCATGATCGGGACTCAACGCTCTCCCGTAAATATATAAAATTATCCGGAAGAACTCTCAAAGGTGACAGCACAGGGTCTGGTGATGTACGCGCAGCATAAGCCATGAAGGTGTGGCAGCACAATAATGGGCAGCATTTATGTAACTCCGGAAAAGAAGTCTCCGGTCAGCACTTAAGTAACTCTTGAAAAGAAGTCTCCGGTTAGCACTAATCCTTAATGCACCGCACCGAGAGTCCGGAGGAACCCCAACGATGATCCTCTTCCACCAATGCGTCAGTATTGGAGAGGGAGAAGAAATAGCCAGAGTTTGTACTGTAATCGGTAGATGTCCAGAAATATCCGTGCATTCCGTTGTGAATGAAATCAGATACCCGCATGCCTCCGGGCAGGGCGGTAAAGCCGCTGCTGTTGGTGGCCCCCTCATTCGGTGCATTCCACAGTGTGACACTCTTCATCTTTCCCCCCGCATCAGCACCCAGGAAATCTGTCAGTATCAGGACCTCCCCGCGGGAAGGGACATGAAACCCCTTCGGACACAGCTTGCCGGTCTGTACCGCGAAGTAATTATACAGACCGCCGTAGATACCTGCATTGGCCTCCAGATCGCCAAACCAGCAGTAAGCGGGAGTCAGCAGCGGTTCCCAGGCATCTCCTGTAACATTAGGGATGGCTGTGCCGTCGTTGTATTTTTTGGTACTGAGGTTCTCGCTGAGCCATACCTGGGCTCCGATCTTAACAGTGGTGTAGACGTTGCCGCTACCGTCTCTGATCTCTTCGGCCTCCTTTTTGCAGCTCACGGTGGCCGCAAACATTACGACTCCCATCACTGCAAGTACTTTCAGATTGATTTTCATTACCTTCATCTTATTATCTTTTGGTACCAGGTAAAAAACACCGATAACCGGGTAATTATTGCATGGATTTGCAATAATATTGCTGAAAATCAGATGAATATTGATTCGAAGTGATCCGCTCAGAGGTCAGGAGTCAAAATCTGCCTATGAATTCGAGGGTGAGCTTGTCGGTGTGATTGGGAAGCAGGCTCCTGAAGTAATTTTCATAATTCAGCCTGATCTCTGAATAGAACTGTTTTGCTTCAAAACCCAGGTTAAGGCCGCAGGTGAAGCGGCTCGCCCCGATCTCTCCCCTGAATAGAGCGTCACCGATGAAGTCAATTCTCGCTACCGGAGTAACCATCTTTACCATCCTGTTCCCGGTCATGAAGTTGTAGTATGAATGAAGATATATTCCGTCATCTCTCTGCACGGCTGACAGGGTGTCGGTCCATTGCCTCACAATATATTCCGTCTCGATGAAGAGATGACCGTTGTTGTATCTCAGCTCAGCGCCGAACATTGAGAGGTTATGTTCGGTGGCACCCTCCCCGTAGTAAAAGTTGGTTGCGGCTCTCACACCATCATCCCTGCCTGCGGCGAGACGTGCGGCAAAATTGGGTTTCTCAATCCACTGCGGGTTGTTGTTCCCCGTGCCGTTTACAGCCCCGGCCACAATGGAGACGGGGATCTGTCCGCCGAAGATGTACTCGGCATAAAACCCAATGTCACGCATCCCCTCGTTGATGTATTTTGCCAGGAATGAGCGGTTCGCAAAGATATTGTCTGCCGGGCTTCGCATGTAGTCGCTGCTGAAGGGTATCTTGCGCTGTCCCAGGTAGAAATTCAGGTCGGCGACAGGGGAGAACCGGACATAGGCGTCGAGCATCTTCATCTGGCCTTCGTCGGAGAGATCGATCTCAAGCTTGTAGGTCATGTAACTGTTGATCTTGCCACGGACGCTGAAGCGGGCGTTGCGCACCTCGAAACGCATCAGGGAGTTGTCAAGGTCGAACTCTGCCTTCGTCTTCAGGATGCCGGATATCACAGGAACAAGATCGGAGCGGATTGCGGTTGTATCCTGTGCCGGCAGAGTGATAAATATGGCCGATGCCAGCAGCCAGCCTAGTGCCAGCCTCCTGCCGGCCTTTGTCATAGGGAGAGATCTCTTCACAGGGCGTTAAATTACTCTCCTGCAAAAATAGTCTCTTAACGATATGATAAAAGTGCAACAGAAAAAAAGTGTGCCCCGGCGGCTCCGAGGCACATTGGTCCGGTAATAATCTGTGACCGTTTTTGCGGCGGTCTGGCTCATTTTTATTATCTTGTAGCGTCCCGCCACCGAAAAAGATAACGGTTATGACAGAAAATGAGAAACTTGACAGGATAGCCATCAGCGTCCGTTCACACCGTCTGTTGCGTGTGCTGCTCCGTGAGAACCCCATGCTCGAGACCATAATGAGGGAGTCGAAGAACGAGATCGAAGCACAGATAGGTGTAAAAAACTGGATACAGTCGGAATACAGCAGCCGCAAGGATGCCTTCCGGTTTCAGACCGACAAGGTCACCAGACGTGAGAACTTCGAGAAGCTTTCGTGGAACGACTATGCCATCATCAGGATACTGGACTACATCGATCATGCCGGTATAGAGTATCCCGACCCCAACCTGCGCGGCGAGATAGCCGTGAGTAACCCCATCAGGTTCATATGGCTTGCCGTGATCAAGGGCACAGGTGGCTCCAAGCCGGAGTTCTTCATCGACATGATACAGCTCTTCAGGCAGCTGAGGGGCGAGAGCAACCAGGTGATCCCCGACAGGGACAGTGTTGAGAGATGGATGGAGATGTACCCCTCGGGCGTCGATCCGCGCATCGTGGAGCTGCGCAAGGAGAACAGGGAGAGGATCATCAACCTGCTGATAGATAAGATAGATGCCGGGCAGATCAAAGATCACAAATATGCCTTTCCTGAAGATGTTTCCCGTGATGAGAAGCTGAAGATGATGAATGAGTGGTGGGATAACTACAAGTTCCATCTCCATTTTGCAGTGCGGTCGCCGGACCTCCTCAATGAGATGCTCGGTCACTCGCTTGACCCTGACACCATGAAGATACTCTATGATGCCCAGAAGGCGGGCATACCCTTCTTCGTGAATCCCTATTACCTCTCGCTGCTTCATGTGCGTGTTCCCTATTTCGCCATCGGCGCCGACCTTGCCATCAGGCATTACATCGTCTACAGCCGTCAGCTGGTGGATGAGTTCGGGCATATCGTCGCATGGGAGAAGGAGGATAAGGTGGTGCCCGGCGAGCCCAACGCTGCAGGGTGGCTTCTTCCATCACACAATAACATCCACCGGAGATACCCGGAGGTGGCAATACTCATCCCTGACACCATGGGGAGGGCGTGCGGCGGGCTCTGCTCCCCCTGTCAGCGGATGTATGATTTCCAGAGCGGTCACCTCAACTTCGACCTTGATAAGCTGAAACCCACGGAGAGCTGGTGGGAGAAACAGAAGAAGCTGCTTCAATACTTCGAGGATGATACGCAGCTGAGGGATATACTCATCACCGGTGGTGATGCCCTGATGAGCTCCGACAGGAGCCTGAAGGAGCTGCTCGATGCCGTCTACGAGATGGCGCGCAACAAGCTCGAGAAGAACAGGCAGAGGCCTGACGGCGAGAAGCATGCCGAGATACAGAGGGTAAGGCTCGGGACGAGGATGCTGACATACCTGCCTCAGAGGATAACGCCCGAACTGGTACAGATACTCGGTGACTTCAAAAAGAAGGCCAGGGAGATAGGCATCTCGCAGTTTCTCATACAGACCCACGTGGAGTCGCCCATGGAGGTCACCCCGGAGTCGAGCAGGGCAGCGCACATGCTCACCGGTGCCGGATGGCTCATCACCAACCAGCTGGTATTCACCACGGCTGCATCACGCAGGGGTCACACCGCCAAGCTGAGGAAGGTGATGAATGATGTTGGCATCCTGCCATACTATACCTTCACGGTCAAGGGTTACATGGAGAACAACTTCAATTTTGCACCCAATGCCAGGGTGGTACAGGAGCAGCTTGAGGAGAAGATCATCGGCAGGATAGAGAGTGAACATTACGAGACTGTGAGGCAGTTTGCAGACAATGCGGAGAACATAGTTGAGAATATTGATGCGCTGCGTCGCTCTGCCGACCTCCCTTTCCTGGGTACCGACCGTAACGTGCTAAATCTGCCAGGTGTGGGCAAGAGCCTCACATTCAGGGTGGTGGGCATCACCAGGTATGGCCGAAGGATACTGCAGTTCGACCATGACATCACCAGGACGCACAGTCCCATCATCAACAAGATGGGAAAGATGATCATAATCGAATCGAAGTCGATACACGAATACCTCAGGCAGCTCGAGGAGCTGGGTGAGGATACGGCGCAGTATGAGGGGCTCTTCGGTTACAGCATCGGCCAGACGGAACCGCGTGTGCCTATCTACGAATACCCGGAGTACAGCTTCACCGTGACGAAGGAGATGAGCAACCTGGAGGTTTAGGTTCCGTTAGACATGCACCGGGGCCACGGACGTTACTCCTGGAGCTGGCGCTCCTGGTGGCCTTAAGTGAATGGTCAGAAAGCGGTTATTTGCTGGTGAATCTTATGCCGTCTTCCCTGCAGATGGTCTTGAGGAGGCGTTTTGCCGACATGATGGAGGTAGGGAGGCCTCCACCCGGTTCCACCCACTGTCCGCACATGTAGAAGTTCTTCAGTCCGGGTACCGTCTGCGGCAGCGGTTTTGTCATTGTGTATGCGTTTTCCGGGGTGATGATCCACCCTTCGAATGATCCTTTCCAGTTACCGGTATAGCGCTCAAAGGTGAGCGGGGTGGCCACGTCGGTCACCTCTACCTGTTCAGTGATACCGGGAAAACGCTGCTCAAGGAGCCTGACAATAATGTTGGCGATGTCGTCCTTCTTCTGCACATAGACTGCCGGCTCTTCGTAAAGTTTTTTCCAGTACTCGTAATCGGAGTCGAGCATCACGGTGACGGCGGTCTTGCCTTCAGGAGCCATGGTCGGATCCTGGTTATAGATATGCACCGGAAGTCTCTCACGGATCTTGTCTGCTATCATTACAGGCTCTTTCAGCGGGAAGCTGATCCCTGAGACCGTGACCGGCAGGTCGTCGAATTTGCGGTTGACGCCCAGTGAAACAAACAGCAGCGAATGAAACAGAGGCCACTTCTCATACTGTTCTCGTGTCTTTGCGTCGAGGTATTTGCCGTCGAGCATGTTGAAAAGGGTGGCATGCCCGTCGGCTGCCGAGATGACCCTGGCGGCGGGGATCTCTGTGCCGTCGACCAGCCTGATGCCGGATGCCCTGCCGTCGGTTGTAAGTATCCGGGCAACTTTGCTGTTATAGTTAATGACTCCGCCCAGCCCCCTGTACCTCTCTTCGAGGGCCTTCGACATGGGCATCGATCCGCCGATGGGATATCCGGCATTCCTTTTGTGAAGCCATGCGAAGGTGAAGAGCATGAAGAGCATTGAAAATTCGGGGATCCATATCTCCCGGAATGCCTCCTTCAGGAGAGGATCGCTGAAACGGCTGGCAAACTCCTCGCCCGTAATGTTGGTCCATTTCCTGAACTCCTTACCGTACTTCATGAAGGCGAAGAACATCTTCAGGCTCTTCTTCACCCTGATAAATGTCGGGTCATCATCCCCCGGAAAGTCGAATTGGGTGCACATCCTCACCCCCCTGATAAAGTCCCGGATGGTCTCCGCATCCCGGGGCGACAACTGAAGGAGGTGTTCCTCAAGCCTGCCGGCATCGGAATAGAAGATGACGGTGCGGCCGTCGGCCCCTTCACAGCGACCGTATTCATCAGCGTAGACAAACTCCCTGCCTTGTGCCACTCCTGTCTCCTTCCAGATGCTGTGCTGGGAGCTGTCAGGTGATGAACCTACCAGCCAGTGGATGCATGCATCGAAAGTATAGCCCTTTCTTTTCCAGGCAGTACAGAGTCCGCCTGGCTGGTTGTGCATCTCATAGATCCGGGTATTGTAACCGTTGAGTCGCCCGTAGATGCCGGCAGCCAGACCGGCGAATCCCGCCCCGATAATTATCAGTGATTTTTCATCAGCAGCCATAGAGTGTAGTATTTTAAGGCATGATCAAAGTTATAAGAACAAACTGAGAGGCAAGACGCAGTGCAGTATAAATTTTAAAATAAACTAATCTGCCGCTTCCCCTCTTTCCTTTATCCTTTAACCTTTCCCCCTGGTCTGTCACCGTCTGAACTTCCTTCTGCCCGATCTGGGGCGTGAGGGACGGTGAGCGGAGGTGTCAGCATGGCTGCTGGCAATAAAGTCGGGCAGGGGAGCCCTGAAGACCTGGTAACCGATCAGTTTCTCGATACGCTGAAGTTTGTACATCTCGGCATTGGTGACGAGGGTTATTGCCACGCCGGTGGTCTCTGCGCGGGCTGTGCGGCCCACGCGGTGAACATAATCCTCAGCGTCTGACGGAACGTCGTAGTTGACCACCAGGTTGATATCCTTGATGTCGATGCCGCGGCTCAGGACGTCGGTAGCCACCAGCACCCGTGTGCGCCGCGAGCGGAACCGCAGCAGCGTCTCCTCGCGTTGTTTCTGTTCGAGGTCCGACGATATGCCTTCAACGGCAAAGTCGCGCGATCTCAGTCCGCGTACAATCTCGTGCACCTTCTTCTTGGTGGAGCTGAATATGAGTATGCTGTGGTATTCAGGCTTGTCGGCTATCAGGCTGTTCAGCAGCGGCAGCTTCTGGTTCTCCTCAAGGAGGTAGACAGCCTGCAGCACTCCCTCAGCCGGTTTTGACATCTCTATGGAAATCTCAACGGGGCTGTGCATGATATGTTTTGAGAGCGACCTGATCTTGGGTGGCATGGTGGCGCTGAACATGAGTGTCTGACGCTTTTTGGGAACATAAGAGATTATCCGGATAATATCGTCATAGAAACCTATGTCCAGCATGCGGTCCGCCTCGTCAAGCACGAGCACCTCTACCTCGCTGAACTTCACATATCCCAGGTTGAGGTGTGATATAAGCCTGCCGGGGGTAGCCACGATGATGTCGGCCCCCTTTGAGAGTGCCTCCCGCTCCTGGTCCCAGGCGCTGCCCTCTCCTCCGCCATAGACGGCCAGGGAGGTGATGTTCAGTGTATAGGCCAGTCCCTGTACCTGCTGGTCTATCTGCAGGGCGAGTTCACGGGTCGGGACGAGTATCAGGGTGTGGGTATGGGAGGGACGTTTGTATGTGATCTCATTCATCACAGGAAGCAGGTAAGCGGCGGTCTTGCCCGTACCTGTCTGGGCGCAGGCTATCAGGTCGTTGCCCTCCATGATTACCGGTATGGCCTTCTCCTGTATGGGTGTGGTCTCCCTGAAGCCCATGTATTCAATGGCATCAAGTATGTCGGGATCAAGGTCGAGCTCGTCGAAAATCATTTTTCAGAAGATATTATTGTAATGCCAGCGGCCCGGCAAAAGTAATAAAAAAAGGAGCGCAGAGTTTAATTTCTCTGCGCTCCTGGGGGATATATGGTGCTCCGTGAGCTATGTGCCTTTATCTGCGCCTGGCAGGTGCGGTTGTCTCACTGCTGCTGCTGCTCTTTGCGGGTGCGTTGCTTGCGCTGCTGCTGCTCTTTTCGGCGGGTGCGCTGTAGCTGCTCCTGCTCTCGCTGCTGCTTCTTGCCGGTGCGCTGCTGACACTGCTTGAGGTGCT
>CALMRD010000052.1 GCA_937871625.1 uncultured Bacteroidales bacterium
GATGGCATTGGCGCCGGCCTTATTCCTGAAATATCAAAGGTGACGGGTATACCGGAAGAAAATATCGTGATCTCACCCACTCATACCCACAGCGGTATTCAGCTTCCCCGCGGAAATGCTTCTGAGGTGGATCCGAACAGGCTGGCTTTCGCAAAAAACCTTGAAAAAAGTATTATTGAATCCGTCAGACAGGCCAAGAAAAGTCTTCAGCCTGCAAGTGTAGGATACAGTACAGGCGCCGCCTTTCTCAATGTAAACCGCAATGCAATCGATCCGTTCACCAGGCTATGGACCCAGGCGCCCAACTATGACGGCCCGAGTGACAAAACAGTAGCCGTGGTGACATACCGGTCAGCGGAGGGTGAACCCATAGCTGTATTATATAATTTCGGCATGCATGCAAACAGCTCATACATGAGCGGCATCCTGACCGGTGATGCACCCGGAGAGGCCTCCAGGTATATAGAAAGGTATTATGATAATAGGATCGTTGCGGTATATTCCCCGAGTGCCCAGGGAGATCAGAATCCCTTATACCTGCAGCCGATGTCGGAGATTGAGAAAATCAAGAGCGACCTTGCCCTTTCAAGCGGAAGGGCCAGAAACTCAGAAGAGGCCAACAAGATGGCCGGATTTGAGGGTGCTGTGGATGACATAGCAGATATTGACCCAAACCTGTATGAACGACAGTCAGAGATGATTTCCGCCCTGGGAGCATTTCTCGGTGAAGAGGTGCTGCGTGTGATTAAATACACCGCACGATACAGGTCAGATATCCGAATATTTTCTGCCGATACTGTTGTAACCTGCCCGGGCAGAACCCGTACCAACTTCAACCGTGAGGGTTCAGCGGCTACTTATACTGATGGCAACCCGGTAAGAATCGGGCTGAAGCTGCTGGTAATCGGAGATATTGCCTTTGCCGTTATGGGCGGCGATCCGTTCTCGAGGATAAAGGAACAGCTTATGGATGAGGCCCCCTTCAATCATACCATCCTGGTGGTGATGAGCAACGGTCTGGGTGGCGGATATATCCCAACTGATGATGCATATGGAATGAATACATTCCAGGTCCTGGGTTCAAAACTGAAACCCGGATGTGCCGAAAGAGCAATAATAAACGGATTCCTTGACCTGATGGAAAGGGCATGGAAGTGATTTACTGAAATACAGAGAGAAGAAAAACTATGTCAAACAGACGCGATTTTATCAGATACCTGGGAGCAGGGTCAGCGGGGATCTCCCTGGCTGCTCCCCTGGCATTTTCATCATGTACGAACAAAAAAACCGCTGAAGAGGGACAGGTGCTCTTTATCGGAGATGACATTGCCGTGGCGGAGACTACCTATGGAAAGGTACGTGGTTACATCCTGAGGGGTATATATTACTTCCTGGGCATACCATACGGCGCAGATACGTCAGGCCGGAACCGCTTCATGCCGCCACGGAAACCTGAACCGTGGTCAGACGTCTTCCCTGCAATCTGGTGGGGGAATTCAGCTCCGCAGATGACTGAGAACATGTATGCAAACAAGATAATGGCATTCAGGGATCACTGGAACTATGATGATGTAAGTGAAGATTGCCTGCGTATAAATGTTTTTACTCCCGGCTATAACGACGGAAAGAAGAGACCGGTTCTGGTCTGGATGCATGGCGGTGGGTTTACATCAGGAAACAGCCTTGAACATGACGGATATAACGGTGAAAACCTGGCCAGAAGCGGTGACATTGTTTTCTGCTCGGTTAACCACCGCCTGGGCCCCCTGGGATGTTCCGACTTTTCAGCAGCAGGCGGCGAGCAGTTTGCCTCGTCCGGAAATGTGGGAATGCTTGACCTTATCGCATCACTGGAATGGGTACATGATAATATTGAGAACTTTGGCGGTGATCCGGGTAATGTGACAATAATAGGGCAGAGCGGTGGCACCCAGAAGGTTAGCACAACCATCACTATGCCGGCATCAAAGGGGCTTGTGCATAAAGCAGTATTACTAAGCACCACTACTATTAAGGTGGGCGAACAGGAACCGGCACAGAAGCTGGGAGCATATATACTCAGGGAGGCCGGCCTGAAGGACTCTGAAATTGAGAAGCTCCAGATGATGCCATGGAAGGAATACTATTTGCTGGCACAGAGAGCTGCCGCAAAACTGAATGAGGAGGAAAGGAGCTCAGGGAACAGGAGTTTCCGTGCAAATTTCGGCCCGCATATCGACGGCATCAACATACTCCGCCATCCCTACTATCCGGATGCTTCACCGGATGCAGCGCATATACCAATGATCATATGCTCCGCACTGAATGAATGCTCTCCAAGCCTGTTGGACGCCTCCGTGGAAGAGATCTCATTCGAAGGAGTAATTAAGAACCTGGTAAAAAATGAAGTTCAGCTGGCCCCCGGAGGCCAGGCAATAACAGGTATGCCGGAGGAACAGGCGCTGCAGGTCGTGGAAGCCTACAGGAAGGCATTCCCGGATAAAAAACCGGTTGAAATCTGGTCAATGGTAACCAGACACAGGCAGGCCACGAACTACATAGCGGATGCAAGATCAAGGCAGGGCACTCCTGTTTATATTGCCTGGTTCGGATGGCAACCGCCATTGTTTGACGGACGACTTCGTGACTTCCACTGTGTGGATATCTGTTACTGGTTCAACAACACAGACCTGATGTTATCACACACCGGTGGAGGTTCAAAACCGAGAGAACTGTCGCAGAAGATGTCAGGGTCACTGGTTCAGTTCATGAAGACAGGCGATCCTAATGGTGGTGGTCTGCCTTCGTGGCCCGCATATACCGCGGAGAATGGTGAGCTTATGTTCCTGGATGATAATTGCGAGGTACAGTTTGATCCGGACCGGGAAGCCAGAAAGGCCCTGCCCCCGATAATATAGAATCTGACGGGATGATACTGCCTTTGGCCCCAGTCAAATACAACTGTGATATAAGGAGATTTAAAAATTAATCAAATAAAAGCCAGAAAAATGAAAACAAACAGGAGAAACTTCCTTCAGGTCCTCGGTGCAGGCACAGCAGGCTTTGGTGTCGCCAGTGCCGTATGGCTGCCTGACTGGACTTCCGGGAAGAACAACGTCGATGCCTCAGCCACTACTATGGCTGGCAGGATTCCGGTAAAGAGAAACAACCAGATGTGGCCCATCAAATCTGAACTGAAATCAAGACGTATCAAGTTCGACTCACCGCAAAACCAGATCAGCTGGGCCTTTATGAAAGAGCTGCGGGAACATAACAAAACCAGGAAGATTTATGACATCGATCCCTATGTCGAGGTCTACCAGTTCCGTGATAATATGTACGGTCTGTTCCAGGAAAACTGTGACGGTGCCGGCGATTTCTGGATGTATCTTACCATCGGCCCGGAGAAAGCCATGCTTATTGATACCGGCTTCGGCCTCGGGGATACAAAAGCCCTGGTTGACCAGCTGACAGGTAATATGCCGCTCATTGTTGTCAACACACATGACCACTATGACCATGCATACGGGAACTGCCGGTTTGACAAAGTGTACTGCCACGAATACCTGGTGCCTTACATTGAGAACCAGCATGCCAATATGTGGGATTACCTTTTCGATGACTATGGCAACAATATCTGGCTTGAATTTGACAGGAAGGACCTGCCTGCCTTTAAGAAATACGAGATAGTTGGCGTGCCCGACGGATATACGTTTAACCTGGGTGGTGACTATGAAGTAGAACTGGTATTTACAGGCGGACATGCTGCCGGTCATGCAGGATTTCTTGACAGGAAAGGCCGCATTTTCTTTTCCGGTGACAATATCTGCAGTGATGTCTCAGGATGTGGTTCAGTAAATATCACCAGGTCCGGACCTTACGGTGAAAACACTGCACTGAAGGTTTATCGTGACAACGTTAAGAGGCTGGTTGACAGGATGGATGAGTATGATTACATATTCCCGATGCATTTCATGAATAATATCGAGAACAACCTGATGCCAAATATTCTTGAGGCCTGCGATGCTATCCTCGCCAATCCGGAGGACTATGATTACAAGGTTGAAAAATATGGCAAAGACCGCTTCTCCGGACCATCGGCCAGGTATTTCAAGTTCATAAAAGGTTTCAGTGTAATCGGGTATGGTTACCGGAAGGCCTGAATCCAGTAATTAATTATGCATTACAAACACATAGCAACAATGGAAAAAACATACGAAATGTGGCCGATAAACGGCGCATCAAAGGCAAAAAGGATTAAATGGGGTTCACCCCAGAACCAGATCAGCTGGGCATACATGAAGATGCTCAGGGAAGGCAACAAAACGATGAAGGTATATGATATAAATCCATATGTGGAAGTATACCAGTTCCGCGAAAATATGTACGGGCTCTTCAATCAGAACTGCGACGGTGCCGGTGATGTCTGGCTGTATCTCATTATCGGACCGAAAAAGGCAATGCTGATTGATACAGGCTTCGGCCTGGGAGATCAGAAAGGGCTTGTAGACAAGCTTACGGGCGGCATGCCGCTGATAGTCGTGAATACCCACCTGGGACCGGATCATTCCTTCGGTAATGTGCTGTATGACAAAGTTTATTGCAGCGAGTACGAGGTTGACAACATCAAAAACAGACTGAAGCCGGGGGCATGGGATTACCTGTTTGACGAGAACGGCAACAATATCTGGTTGCAGTTCGACAGGAAGGATCTGCCTGAATATAAAGATTACGAGCTCGTTGGCGTGCCTGATGGCCACATCTTCAATTTGGGTGACGATTATGACATCGAGCTGGCATGGATGGGAGGACATTCAGCCGGGATGTCAATGTTCCTCGACAGGAAAGGGCGCACCGTTTTTGCAGGTGATGACATCTGCAGCGATGTAATCGGCTGCGGCAGCGGCCCCAAGGAAGGAGGATTCTACAATGAATTCTGCAACCTGACGACATACCGTGATAACCTGACGAAGCTGGTGGCCAGGATGGATGAGTTTGATTATATCTTCCCCGGTCACTTCATGGTCAATCTTGAGAATTACTTGATGCTGAATATCCTGGAAGCTCTTAATGAGATTATTGCCGATCCTACCTGTTATGACTACAAAGTGGAACATGTCAGGAGCACCGGCGGGACCAGGGTACGAATGCATAAGTTCGTGAAGGGATTCAGCACCATTGCCTATACTGCAAACGGTGTCTACCCACCCGAAGGATAGCATAAGCTTCCATCTTACAAACAACCGTATTCCATGTCGACAAACAGACGTACATTTCTGAAGAGTGCCGGAGCAGGGGCTGCCGTAATGGCATTGCCGGCATCAATTGGTTTGACATCATGTGTTCAGGGCAAAGACAAAAACGACGGGCAGAAGCTGTTTACAGGAGACAACATTGCACTGACCGGCACTACCAGCGGGATGGTAAGAGGATATATCCTGCGCGATATCCATTATTTTCTTGGTATCCCTTACGGAGCCGATACCTCCGGGAAAAACCGCTTTATGCCGCCTGTAAGACCTGAGCCATGGGATGATGTCTTCCCTGCTTTATGGTGGGGAAACGGAGCTCCGCAGCTGATTGAGGGTATATATTCAGGCAACAGCAGATACCGGGCTTTTCTTCACCATGCTAACTTTGATGATATCAGCGAGAAATGCTTATCAATCAATGTCTTCACTCCCGGCATCAATGATGGAAAGAAGAGGCCGGTGCTGTTGTGGATGCATGGGGGCGCCTGGCATTATGGCATCAGTCATGAGCATGACGGGGTTATTGGCGAGAACCTGGCCCGTTGCGGTGATATAGTATTCTGCTCAATAAACCACCGGCTCGGCCCGATGGGCTTCTCCGATTTTTCTGATGCAGGCGGGGAGAAATATGCAGATTCAGGTAATGTTGGTGCCCTTGATCTTGTGGCAGCACTGGAGTGGATACGTGATAACATATCAAACTTCGGAGGTGATCCGGCCAATGTTACCATCATGGGCCAGTCTGGCGGCGGAGGGAAGGTAGTAACCACTGCAGCAATGACTCCGGCAAAAGGTCTCTTCGGCAAGGTGGTTTCGCTGAGCGCCGCTGATTTTGAACTGCGGGATAAGGAGATGACCCGAAAGGTCGGTCATTATATCCTGAAGGAAGCCGGGTTACAGGCATCACAAACAGACAGGCTTCAGGAGCTGCCATGGAGTGTCTATTATGACATTGCGCTTCGGGCGGCTGAGAAGTACATAAAAGAGACCGGAACGAGCCTCTCTCCCATGAAGGTTTTTCAGCCTCAGGTTGACGGAAGAAGCATAGAGTATCCGACCTTTTATCCTGAAGCTTCACCTCTCATGGCAGATATACCTATGATAATCAGTTCAACCACGAATGAAAGCTCAAACGCCTGGAAGGATTCGTCATTTGCAACTATGACAATGGATGGAGTGAAGCAGGAATTGAGCAGGAATTACGGCGCAAAGGCCGGGGAGATTGCAGATGCTTATGCAAAGGCATTTCCGGATAAAAAGCCTTATGAACTATTGTCAATGGCCACCAACATGTTCAGACAGCGGGCAGTCGCCCTCGCTGATGCCAAATCAAGGCAGTCACCGGCTGTCTACATGGCATGGTTTGGCTGGCAGCCCCCTTTGTTTGACAACAGGTTAATGGCATTCCATACTCTTGATCAGTGTTTCTGGTTCGCCAATACAGATGTTATGCTTACACATACCGGCGGAGGAGCCAGACCCAGGGCACTCTCAGAGAAGATGACAGGTTCATTGATCCGGTTCATGAAAACAGGTGATCCGAACGGAGGAGGGTTGCCATCATGGCCAGGGTATACCAGTGAAAAGGGAGAGCTGATGTTCCTCGATGATATTTGTGAGGTACAGTTTGACCCCGACAGAGAGGCCAGAGAAATGCTTCCGCCTGTTGTATAATTAAAATGGAGGAGATTACTTCTGACTGCCCGACAAACAATACTTGTTAATTGACTTTCAGGATGCCTGAATAAACTGAAGTCTTCTCTGCGGTAAATCGCAGTTTATGAACTAATTACATTTCCGTGAATTAATAATAATATTACCCTAACCATTTAATTGATGATTTTCACTGGTAGAATTTTTTATGGCATAACTCAAAGAATAGTTGCGGTATCATTATTGTTTTTTTCCCTGACTTTGCCATCTCATGGTCAGTCACAAATAAATGCAGTAAGGGTTGATACTCCCCCTGATATTGACGGGAAAGTGGATGATGCAGTCTGGAGTAATGCTTTTATGATCAATGAGTTCTATCAGCAGGAGCCGAATCACGGAGCACCTGTCTCGGAAAGAACGGAGGTTTATGTCTGCTATGATTCAAAGAGCATCTACTTCGGCTTCAAATGCTGGGATGACCCTGAAAAGATTTCTGCCAAAGAAATGCTTTATGATGCAAAATTAACAAACGATGACAGGATGAGGATCCTCATCGATACATACCTCAACAGGCGAACTGGCTATTATTTTGCCATTAATCCGCTTGGATCAAAGAATGATGCTTCGCTTTCCAATGACGGCTCTTCAAAAAATGAAGACTGGGACGGGATCTGGTATGGGAAGGCACACATAACCGACTGGGGATGGGAAGCAGAAGTTGCGATTCCTTTTATGACGCTGGGATTTGACAAGAGCAATGATAGCTGGGGAATCAAGTTCTCCCGCGAAATTGAGCACAAGGTTGAAACCAGTTACTGGCCCAAAGTAAATATCAACACACAGGCCAACCAGTTATCCAATGCCGGGCTCTTAACCGGATTGAAAGACATATCCCAGGGTATCGGATTGAGTCTTTCACCTTACCTGGTAACCGGATTTGACCGTAAAAGAAGCGAGGAGCCGGATTATAAACTTACAGCAGGACTTGATGTCAGCTACCAGATTACTCCGGGAATGAAGGCTTCAGTTACATTAAATACTGACTTTGCCGAGACGGAAGTTGATAACCGGCAGATTAACCTGACAAGGTTTAGCCTGCACTATCCTGAGAAAAGGAACTTCTTTCTCGACGGGGCTAACTTCTTTCAGTTCGGAAATGAGACCGGAGGCAATAAATCGATACAGGAGAAAGTGATTACCTTCTTCTCGCGCCGGATGGGACTCGATACCCTGGGACAGCCTGTTCCCATAAATTACGCGGCAAAGTTTACAGGGATGGCCGGCAACTGGAACATTGGAGCCCTTTACATCAATGACGACAGGGAAAAAGGGATGAACAACTTTTATGTGACCAGGGTCAGCCGCAATTTCTGGAAACAGTCGTCAATCGGATTTATCGGAACTTACGGTAATGCCCTGGGTCCTGAGACCAATTTTGTGGCCGGTCTTGATCTGAAGCTGGCGACATCTTCCTTTTTGGGCGATAAGAATGCTACCTTAATACTGTTCGGGCAGAAATCATTCACTGAAGAATTGACCAATTCCAATAACGGTTCATATGGTATTCAGGTCGATTCCCCCAATGACCTTGTCAAAGCCAGTTTAGGCTATTACCGGGTGGAAAAAGACTTTGTAGCCGGCATGGGGTTCGTTCCGCGAACAGATATTAATGAAACCTTTGGCGGACTCACCCTTGGTCCGCGATTAAACAGATATGGTATTTTCCAGATCAGTGCCGGAGGCGAGTTCAGTATAATCACCAATGCTTCAACGAATGACCTTGAGACCAGAGAAATTAAACTTCAACCGGTTGGAATTCGCTTTTTATCAGGAGACGAATTGACTTATTCACTTGTCAATCAATATGAATACCTGAAAGAGGACTTCAATATTTTCAATGATGCTGTCATATCTGCAGGCAGTTACTCATGGTGGCAAAATGAAATAAAACTTGAAACAAAAGGAGCAAGGGATATATGGGGCGAGTTCACTTACGGCTTCGGAAATTTCTACGATGGCAAACAAAAAGATATTGAAATAGTGGCTAACTGGAAGATTGGTGCACCATTTCTTTTTGCCTGCAGACTGAAAAGGAATATTATCGATTTGCCGGAACACAGCTTTACAGCAAACGTTTACCAGTTTAACGCAAACATTCTGTTCAGTCCAAACCTGACGCTTTACAATTTTATTCAATATGACAATGAGAGCAGCACTATAGGGTTGCAATCAAGATTCAGGTGGATCTTAAAACCCGGCAACGAGATACTCTTCGTATGGAACTCCAAATATGTTGAATCAGATTCGAATTACATTACTGACACCGGATCACTGAGATTCAAGATAAAATATAATATAAGATTCTAAACAACAATATAATACAGGGCTGCGACTGCCCGGTATCTTTTCCGATGCCCGGTATCGTCAAATTACGGCCCGGTAAAAATATTGTATCTGTCAAGGTAATGTCGTTGAGCCATATCCAGAGTTGTTTCTTTGAAATGTATTATATCCCCCGGCTGCATCTGGGCGAGGATGGTGAGGTCAACGGTGATGACATTGGCAATGCGGGCATAACCGCCGGAGGTCTGGCGGTCAGCCATTAAGATTATTGGCTGGCCGTCGCCGGGGACCTGAACGGTGCCCATGGAGATGCCTGCCGAGATGATGTTGGTCATGCCTTCCTTATGCTTAATAGGCTCACCTGAGAGACGGTAACCCATGCGGTCACTCTGTGCGGTCACCGTGTATTCCTTGGATAGAAAACTGCGCAATCCGGTGAACTCAAAATAATTGGCCTCGGGACCAGAGATGACCCTGATTATCTGTTCATGTTTGAACTCGGGGATCAAACCTTCAGGGATCTTTTTTAAACGCGGCTTGCCCATGGGCTCTCCCAGGGGTAGCTCGTCGCCGGGCATAAGCGCCCGGCCATGAAATCCTCCGATCCCTGCCCTGAGGTAAGTTGACCGGCTGCCCATCACCGGCGGTGTGTCTATACCTCCGGCAAAGGCTATATACGCCCTGCAGCCGCTCCTCAAACCCCTGAACACGAGCCTGTCGCCGGGCCTGACATCAACCGCCGCGTTCATCGGGATGCCCTGGTCGTTGAGGTGAGGGTCCATGTCGGCGCCGGTGATGGCCACCCGGATTGCGCCTGTAAACTCAAGCTCCGGACCGTAGATAGTCGCCTCGAGGCATGTTTTTCCGGGCTCGTTGCCTACGAGCAGGTTGGCCAGCTCAAGGGAGAAGGTATCCATGGCGCCCGCAACGGGCATGCCATACCTCTGATAACCATACCTCCCCCGGTCCTGTACCGTGGTCAGCAATCCTGCCGTATGTACAATCAACGTAGCCATTATCACTCCTTCGGGGTTCGTCTGACCTGGTACGTACCTTCAGCTACTGCGGCAGCTATCTGCTCATACTCATCCCTGTCAACAGGATAAAAACGGATGTAATCGCCGGCACTGAAGAGGAACTCGGGCTTGGCGTCGGGATTGAAGAGCCGCAGGGGAGTGCGCCCTATCAGCTGCCAGCCGCCGGGACTATCAATAGGGTAGATGCCTGTCTGCTCGCCGGC
>CALMRD010000053.1 GCA_937871625.1 uncultured Bacteroidales bacterium
AACACCGGAGGTCTTACCCTGGATGGCTGATTCAAAGCTGGCTGTGGGCATTTCGGCGATACCCTTGGTCTCAACCTTTGTGATGGCACCGGTCAGCTCACGTTTGATGGCCGATCCGTAGCCAATGACAACAATCTCGTCAAGGCCCACATTGTCGTATTCAAACTCCACGTTAATCACGCTGCCATCACCAACGATGATTTCCTGTGTCTTCATTCCGATGAACCTGAAGACGAGAATATCGCCCGGAGCGGCGTTTATTGAGTAAGTGCCATCCAGTCCGGTTGCTGTACCTCCGGATGTGCCTTTTACCTGGACGGTCGCCCCGATTACGGGCTGTCCGTCAGTAATGTCAGTGACCAGTCCTGTAATGGTTCCGGACTGCCCGACGGCATTCAGCACCATCACTGCTGAGATCAATACAGTTAAAAATAATTTTCCCATGGTTGAAAAGTTAGAGTTAAGTTTAATCAATCTCTATAAAGACCGGTGAAAAGTCAATATGACGCATCAGGGTACGTTATTTTTACGTTAACGGATTAAATAAATGTAATGCTACAGACCTGTAGCAGGCTGGGTTTACGTCGCTTGCCGGAGGAAGAAGCTGAAATTCACGTTGCCGTATTTTCTGTGTTCTGTCAGTGATGGGTGTCCGGAGAAATCGAGTGATTTTGGGTGCTCAAGGATGAAGAGGGTGGAGTCGTGCACTGCTCCCGATGCCATTACCATCGCGGGCAACTCCCCGAGCCATCGCAGGGCATACGGAGGGTCAGCAAAAATAATGTCATACTGTTTGTGGCAAATCTTTAACCAGTCGCGTACATCCAGCCGGTGTACCTTTGCTGAGGTGAGCTGCAGGCTCTGCAGGGTACGCCGGATGAACTCACAATTGCGCCTGTCGGTCTCAATGATGTCAATATCGGCGGTTCCACGGGATGCAAATTCATAGCTGATGGCTCCTGTGCCCCCGAAGAGGTCGAGAAGAGATATCTCAGGGAAGTCATACCTGTTATCGAGAATATTCAGCAGGCCTTCACGTGCAAAGTCGGTTGTAGGCCGGGCACTGAATCCTGCCGGTGGCTCGATAAGCCTTCCCTTAAGTCGCCCTCCGATTATTCGCACGATGCTGCCGTGAAGAGGTTGAGCCAGCGGTGGAGATGCACCTCATTCATTACATAGCTGAAACTGTGCTTTATCAGGGGAGTGGAGAATTTAATGTTCTCTGCAAAGTTCAGCAGTGAGATATGACTCTCACTGTAAGGCTCAACCGTTCCGCTGATATGAATCGTCTCTTCTTTTGAGATACCCCTCCTGTCCAGCACGTTGAAGAGAAAATAGCCAGTGTCGGTTACCGCCGAGCAGGCAAAGCTGTTGCAAAAGACAAGGTTCCGGTTCTCAGCTATGATGACCGTGATGAAGCTCTTTTCAAAATGAAGGTGGATATATCTGTCGTCAGAGGTCCGGCAGGCAGACGAGACATGGTGCAGGAGTGGCCTGGTGTGATGCCAGGGTGTTACGTCCCGCCATCCTGAGGCAAGTTGTTCAATCACATCCTCTTCTGCAGAGAAAAGCACATTGCCGTCGGGAAAATCAAGCCTGTTGGAGAAGATCGCCGTCTCTTCCGGGGATTGATGGTTAAAACGGAAGTAATCCTCCTTCAGTGCCGGCTCATAGACGGGTGTAGGTACCATGGTGTAGCGCAGTGAAGGGACGGTGATGAATACCTTCCGGTACTTCCTTTTCAGGAAATCATCAGACTCAATGATATCTTTGATTGGCCTGAGAGCTGTGTCATCAGGAATAGCCCGCGGGTAGTGTCTGAGCATGACATACTTACCCCGCAGGAGATCAAGAACCGCCAGTGAGACGCCCTCTTCAGAAAGCTCGAGTGTAAGGTCGTAATTGTCTGTCGCGTTTATGTCGAGGGTCTCATCAAGGAGCTCCAGGGGATATAGCTGCGACCTGCTCATCAATCCTCCCAGTTCCCGGCATTGTTATTGGGCACTTTAACGTCACCCACCTTCATGCCCGGGAAACCGGTAATTTTTGTCCTCTGGTCATTGTAGTTAACCACCAGCTGCCGGTCGAGGTCGCTCAGGAAGACATCGTTGAGGACATAGGCTTCGAATACATTGACCATCACCATTGATGTGGTCATCACCCTTCCCGCCGACATCTGGAACTCCGTATTCTCAGTCCCGGGAACGAATCGCAGGCTTTCGATGGGATAGCCCTGGTAGAATATTGAATCCCGGACCGGGATGTAGCTTGTATCCCTGCTGATGAGGCCTCTCTTAACGGCTTCCCGTTCGCTGGTGATACCCTCTGCGATCATCTCATCAGTAAGTGCACCGCGCCTGAAGACGAGGGGCAGGGAATCGGTCTTGAGGAATGTTATCAGAGTGTCAAAGCTTCCGGTATAGTATCCCTTCACTGACTTGAAAGCCTCCTGGGCGGTACGGATGTCGATAAGCCGTTCTTTGACAGCTGCTTCCCTGGCATCCTTTTCCCTGTTGAAGCGGATCGGTTCCATGATGCTCTGGATGAGGAAATAAGCCAGCACAAGAATAATCACTGAAAATACGATGTTGAGAGCCGTTTTCATATTTTTCCGATAGATTGTTGAGTAACTTTGTGCAAATTTAAAAAAAAAGCAGACCGGTATACGGATTGTAAAAAGAAAATGAGGAAGGAGAATATCTACAACCTTCTGGAAAAGAATCTGGGATACATACCTACCTCGGATCAGTCGGACTGCATGCGTCTTCTGGCGGAATTCATTGTTGCCAACAGCAATGATGTGATATTCCTGTTGACAGGTTATGCAGGTACAGGCAAGACAAGCATCATCGCCTCTCTGGTGAGCACTCTCACCACACTGCGGCAGAAGTCAGTGCTTCTTGCGCCCACAGGCAGAGCTGCCAAGGTGCTGAGATCCTATTCAGGTCAGGAAGCTTACACCATCCACAGGAAGATATACAGGCAGAAGTCGGCCACTGATGGAGTCGGCAAATTTGTCCTCGACCGTAACCTTCACAAGGACACCTACTTCATCGTTGATGAGTCATCTATGATTCCCGATGAGTCCTCTGAGGGCTCAATGTTCGGCAGTGGCAGGCTGCTGGAGGATCTGCTGGAGTACGTCTATACGGGACGGGACTGCAAACTCATACTTGTGGGTGACATGGCACAACTGCCGCCGGTGGGGTCGATAGTCAGTCCGGCCCTGGATGAGAACGTGCTCAGGGCCACCGGTTTTGCCCTCGAGACTTTCGAATTGCGTCAGGTGATAAGGCAGAGCGAGGGGTCCGGCATACTGATGAACGCTACAGCCGTCAGACGGCAGGTTAACGACGGCGACCTGTCAGTGCCGGAGCTTGTGCTGCAGCCATATGATGATATTGAGAGGCTGAACGGAAATGACCTGATAGACCGGCTGAGTGAATCATATGACAGGTGCGGTACCGACGGCGCCATTGTCGTGGTCAACTCCAACAACCTGGCCAACAGGTATAACCAGGGAATCAGGAACCGTGTCTTTTACCGTGAAGAGGAGATAAGCACCGGTGACATCGTCATGGTTGTCAAGAACAATTATTACTGGCTCAGGGATGAGGAGGAGGGCTCCTTCATTGCCAACGGGGATATCGCAGAGGTACGCAGGATAAAGAAATTTGAGGAGATGCACGGCATGCGCTTTGGGGAGATGACCCTCTGGTTCCGTGATGCGGAGCTTGAGATCGATGCCAAAGTGATGCTCGATACCCTGACGCTGCCCACCCCGTCACTCTCGGCAGAGAAATCACGTGAGCTCTATTTCTCAGTGCTGGCTGACCATCCGGGCATCAGGTCGAAGAGAAAACAGTATGAGGCGGTGAGGGATGATCCATATTACAACGCCCTGCAGATCAAATTCGCATATGCCGTCACCTGTCACAAGTCGCAGGGAGGACAGTGGGAGAGGGTCTTCATCGACCAGGGTATGTTCAGCCGCCAGGAGCCTACGATGGATTACCTGCGCTGGTTCTACACTGCACTGACAAGGGCGACGGAGAAGGTCTACCTGGTAAACTTTCCGGAAAGTTATTTCAGGCAGTAGGGGGCGAGCGTGAATGAATGACCCGGTGGGTCATTCTAGCGAGCAGCCGGATTGCAGGGGAGGAGGCAATAGGCAGTAGAGACTTCAGTCGGCAGTGCCAGTCGGCAGTCGGCAGTCGGCAGTACCAGTCGGCAGTCGGCAGTCGGCAGTACCAGTCGGCAGTCGGCAGTAGTCGTTTCAGCGACGAAATCGCAAATCGCAAATCCCTTATGGTGTGGTTTGATTATATTTGCGCTTTCTCCGACCCGTGGAAATCACTGAAAAACTTACATACCGAAGAATTTTTCTTTTCTGGGGGCCCCTGGCGCTCACCTGGCTCATGATGTCCGTTGAGCAGCCGTTCCTCATTGCCTTTATCGCGCGGCTGGGAGAAGCAAAGCTCAACCTTGCCGCCTTTGGCATAGCGGGGTCATTTGCCCTGATTGTTGAAGCCCCGATAATCATGCTTATGAGTGCCTCCACCGCCCTGGTCACCGGGCGACACTCCTACCTGAAGCTGAAAAGGTTCACGGATATCCTGAATACCGGCATTACAGGTGTGCAGCTTATCATACTGATCCCGCCGGTTTTCAGGTTCATTGTTACCGATCTTATGGGAGTGCCCGGGGATGTTGCCAGGCTGGCGCACATCGCACTGGTTATTTTTCTGCCGTGGGCTGCTTCTATAGGTTACAGGAGGTTTTACCAGGGGATCCTTATCAGGCATAACCTTACAAGGCGGGTGACATACGGAACCATTGTCAGGCTGCTGGTCATTGTAATAGTGGGACTGATTCTCTATTCTGCAGGAATCAACGGGGCATATGTCGGCGCAGGGGCCATGTCGCTGGCGGTCATGTCAGAAGCAATTGCAACCAGGATGATGGCATCGGGGACCCTTAAATACCTCTTGCAGAAAGAGGACAGCGAGAACGGCCATATGGGCCTCAGATCGATCACCAGATTCTATTACCCGCTGGCGCTAACCTCGATACTGTCGCTCGGGGTACATCCGTTCGTCACATTCTTTCTCGGCAGAAGCTATATGGCGGTGGAGTCGCTGGCAGTACTTCCGGTTGTCAGTTCGCTGGTGTTCATCTTCAGGAGCATGGGACTCTCATACCAGGAGGTAAATATTGCTCTTATAGGACGGCAGAGACAGAACTACGGGCTGCTGAGGAATTTTGCACTCTATCTGGGAATTATAGTATCGGTACTGGTCACCCTGCTGGCATTCACTCCTCTTGCCGAACTGTGGTTCATAAACGTTTCGGGACTTACCCGGGAGCTTGCTGATCTCTCATACCTGCCGCTTCAGATCATGATCCTGCTGCCGGCACTGACAGTTCTTCTGAACTTCCAGAGGTCACTTCTGGTTATCAACGGCACCACGGGCCCGATATCAAAGGCTACTGCGGTGGAGCTCATCTCCATAATAATAGTGTTGCTTGTATGTGTGGTATTCCTTAACATGGCAGGTGTTGTTTCTGCCGCCATCGCCTTCACGATCGGCAAGTGCATGTCGACGCTTTACCTGGCTCCGAGGCAGGCAGCTGCCGTAAAGGGATGGCAAGTGTAACATCCCCTTATCTTCAACAGGGTACGATGTGAGAGTGGATACCGGGGAGTTGAATGGCATAAAATCTTTCCCCGTAATCATAACGGTGCTGCTCCACGGGTAACTCAGGCAGGCCTGTTATTCTCCGATGATTTTTACCAGTATCCGTTTGCGGCGCCTGCCGTCATACTCTCCGTAGAAGATCTGCTCCCAGGGGCCGAAGTCGAGCCTGCCCTCGGTTATGGCCACCACAACCTCACGACCCATCAGCTGGCGTTTCATATGGGCATCAGCATTATCCTCGAAGCCGTTATGCCTGTACTGTGAGTGAGGTTTCTCGGGCGCCAGCTTCTCAAGCCAGACCTCGAAATCATGATGCAGTCCGCTCTCGTCATCATTGATAAAAACAGAGCTTGTGATGTGCATCGCGTTAACCAGCACCAGGCCTTCCCTGATACCACTTGAGGCCAGGCACTGTTCCACCTGTGGGGTTATGTTTATATAGTCTCTCCTGTTCGGGGTCTCAACCCACAGCTCTTTTCGGTATGACTTCATAGTTTCATGTCAGCTATTACATTGTCTATCCTCTTCTCAAGTATCTGCCACTGTTCTTCAAACCGGGCTGCATCATTCAGCTGGGTGTTGGCGCTGAAGTAGAATTTGATCTTCGGCTCGGTGCCGGAGGGTCTTACGGAGATCTTCGTTCCGTCGGCCAGAAAGAACTGCAGCACGTTCGACTTCTCCATTCGGAGGGGAGTCTTCTCTCCCGTGACAGGGTCAGTTGACAGCAGCGTCAGGTAATCGTTGTACCTGATCACCTTGCTGCCGGCGATCTCCTGTGGCGGATGGCTTCGGAATCCTTCCATCATGCTCCTTATCTCTGCTGCACCCTCGGCGCCCTTCCTCACGACATTAACCAGCTTCTCACGGTAGAGGCCGTACTCTGCATAGATGTCGAGCAACAGCTCCCACAGCGATTTTCCGCTGTCACGTGCCCAGGCAGCAGTCTCGGCAATAAGGGTGATGGCTGAGACGCCGTCCTTGTCACGCACATAGTCGCCCGCCAGGTAACCGAAGCTCTCTTCGCCTCCGCCGATATATTTCTCCCTGCCCTCTAGATCGCGCATCAGTTCTGCAAAGAACTTGAAGCCTGTCAGCACCTTGTACGACTTCACCCCGTTTCTGTCTGCTATGCTCCCCAAAAGGTCAGACGTGACAATGGTATAAATGATGTATTCGTTGCCTTTGAGCTCCCCGTTCTGCTTCTTCTGAGAGATAATGTACCAGGTGAGCAGTGCGCCGGTCTGGTTCCCGTTCAGAAGGATAAACTCACCGGAGGGTTTTCTGACGGCCACACCAAGGCGGTCGCCGTCGGGGTCAGTGGCCATTACCAGGTCAGCACCCTTCTCCCTGGCCAGTGCAACAGCCATAGAGAGCGCGTCTGGTTCCTCGGGGTTGGGAGAACGGACCGTCGGGAAGTTGCCGTCGGGTACTGACTGCTCCTTTACCGTGTGCACATTTGTGAAGCCGTACATGGCAAGTGCCTCGGGGACAATCATATAGCCGGTTCCATGGAGCGGAGTATAGACTATTCCTATGTCATGATGCCGTTTGATAACATCCGGATTGATGCTGAGAGCCCTGACTGCGTCAAGGTATTTTCTGTCTGTCTCCTCACCGAGCATTATGATGCGTGACTCGTCGCCGCCGGTTTTGATCTCACTTACCGACTTGATTTTGCGGACCTCATCGATAATGCCCTTGTCATGAGGTGAGACCACCTGCCCGCCGTCATTCCATGACACCTTGTAGCCGTTGTACTCCTTCGGGTTGTGCGAAGCGGTAATGTTGACCCCGCCGTCGCACCCGTAAAGCCGTATGGCGTATGACAGCTCGGGTGTCGGTCTGAGTGACTCGAAGAGGTATGCGGTAAAGCCGTTGGCAGTAAAGATGTCGGCCGCCACCCTGGCAAAATAGCTGCTGTTGTTGCGGCAGTCGTGGGCGATAGCCACCTTGATGGCCGAAGGGTTTGCAGCATGTTTCTTAAGGTAGTTGGCGAAACCCTGGGTAGCCATTCCGAGGGTGTACCGGTTCATCCTGTTGGTGCCGGCACCCATGATGCCGCGCAGTCCCCCTGTGCCGAACTCAAGATCCTGGTAGAAGGCATCGATGAGTCCTTTCTCATCATTGTCAAGCAGGTTTTGTACCTCCCTGCGTGTAGGTTCGTCAAACTCTTTACCAAGCCAGGATGTGGCTTTCTTCCTGATTTCATCAGTGTTGATCATATACGTTTGATTTTTGTAATGCAGTTGTTCAGGCTTGTTCGCCAGTGTGGTATGGTCAGGTTATAATGTTCCCTGATCTTGCTCTTGTCGAGAACGCTGTATGCCGGTCTCATGACCTTCGACGGGAACTGTGAACTCCTTACCGGCATCACCTTGCAGGCCGAGCCGGCGGCTGCCACGATCTCCGTTGCCAGGTCATACCAGCTGCAGACCCCTTCGCCAGCGTAGTTGAATATGCCGGGTACGAAGAGGTGCCTGTTCTGAATGACGCCGCTGATGATGTCGAGGATTGCTGCCGCGAGGTCTGCCGCATATGTCGGCGACCCTGCCTGGTCAAACACTACGCTGATGCTCTCCTCTGACCCTGCCTTCCGCAGGATGGTTCTGACAAAATTGCTGCCGTAGGAGGAGTAGAGCCAGGAGGTGCGGATGATAATGGTATGGGGCCATACCATGGCTGCCCTCTCACCGGCAAGCTTGCTGCGGCCATAGGCGGAGACAGGCGATGGCGGATCATCCTCGCACCAGGGTACGGGACTGGAGCCGTCAAAGACATAGTCGGTGGATATATGTATCAGCCTGCAGTCGGTTCCCGGGAGGGCTCTGACGATATTTTCAACACCCTTACCGTTGATAAGCGTTGCAGCCTCCTCTTCATCCTCAGCCCTGTCAACGGCAGTCCAGGCTGCACAGTTGACGATCCATGAGGGAGAGTGTTCAGCGATGACTGCAGAGGTCGAATCAGGATTGGTGATATCGAGTTCGTTCAGGTCGGTAAAGACGAAGTTATAACCGCTGTAGCGGGCAGATCTCTCTCTTATCTCGCTGCCTAGCTGTCCGGATGCGCCGGTTACCAGGATGGTTGTCATTTATTAAAGATAAAGTTTGTTTCAATATCCCTGAAAGGCGGTTGCCTTAAATCTTTAGGACTGATTATCTCACTGCCCTTTTCAAGCATCCAGTTTATGCCGAGAGCTGGGTCCATGACATTTATGCCCCTTTCATGTGCCACGGAATAATTATTGTCGCACTTATACAACACGATAGCCTTCTGGCTCAGCACCGAGAATCCGTGTGCAAAACCCCTGGGTATCAGGAACTGCAGTTTCTTTTCCGAGTCTATTATCAGTCCATACCACTTTCCGAAGGTAGGGGAGCCCTTTCGCAGGTCGAGGGCCACATCATAGATGCGGCCTTCAATCACCCTGATCAACTTTGCCTGCGCAAATGGCTCTTCCTGGTAATGTAGTCCGCGGATGACCCCTGCCGAAGAGCTTGATTCGTTGTCCTGTACCGGTTCGTATTCCACCCCGTTGTCACTGAATTTGCGCTTGTTGTAGCTCTCGAAGAAGTATCCGCGGGGATCATTGAACACGTCCGGTTCGATGATAAGGAGACCGGGGAATTCGGTTTCGTGTACTCTCATGTCAGTTCCGGTCGTTTGCCAGTTTGAGCAGGTATTGGCCATACTGGCTCTTTGCCAGGGGCCTGGCCAGCTCCACCAGCTGGTCCCTGGTGATGAAGCCGTTCTTATAGGCTATCTCCTCTATGCATGAGGCACTCAGTCCCTGTCTCTGTTCAAGGGTTGCTATGAAGTTTGATGCCTGCAGCAGGCTGTCAAAGGTACCGGTATCCAGCCATGCTATGCCGCGTCCCAGGAGTTTCACCTCCAGCAGACCCTCTTCAAGATAAAGCCTGTTGAGGTCTGTTATCTCCAGCTCGCCGCGGGGTGAGGGACTGAGAGTCCGTGCACGCGATGCCACTGTGTTGTCATAGAAATAGAGTCCGGTCACGGCATAGTTTGATTTCGGCTTCTGCGGTTTCTCCTCGATGCTCACCGCCCTGTAGCTGTCATCGAATTCGACGACACCGTAGCGTTCCGGGTCATTGACGGCATACCCGAATACCGCAGCACCCTTTGTAAGGTTGGCTGCCTCCCGGAGTATGGTGCCAAATCCATGGCCGTAGAAGATATTGTCTCCAAGGATCATACAGACGTTGTCACTGCCTATGAAATCTTCCCCGATGATAAATGCCTGTGCCAGGCCGTCGGGTGATGGCTGCTCACGGTAAGAGAACTTCATCCCCAGCCTGGAGCCGTCGCCCAGGAGGGAGCGGAAGCTCGGAAGGTCGCGCGGTGTTGAGATGAGAAGCACATCGCGTATCCCGGCGAGCATCAGCGCCGAGAGCGGGTAGTATATCATCGGCTTGTCATATACAGGCAGCAGCTGCTTGGAAACGGCCTCGGTGATGGGGTGAAGCCGTGTGCCGGCCCCTCCGGCAAGAATAATCCCCTTCATCAGTAAAATAAATTAGTTATACAAAAGACAAAAATAGAAAAAAGGAGCAATCTGAACGTTGAAGGTTCGTCATCGGTCCCTGTTAATTCTTAACGTCTGAAAATCTGCTTATTGTTCTTTTGCTGAATAAAAAATTTGCTATCTTTGCAAGCAATTTTTAAACAACATAATGTCTAACTTATTAATTTTCAACTAATTTATTGAAATGACTGAAAACAAAGAACAGGTCGAAAACATCGGAGACGAAGACCTTAA
>CALMRD010000054.1 GCA_937871625.1 uncultured Bacteroidales bacterium
TGGCGAGTCCGTATACAAGCACAGCTGTCACCACGGAGGTATGCTCCTGGTATTCGGAAATGCTCTTGTCATAGGTGTCGCGCTCTGTATGCCATATCTCTCCGTAATTGAAGTTGTAGCCCTTTGCGTCCGTCTCATCGAACCGCAGCGTCGGAATACCATTCATTGCAAAATAGGCATGGTCTGAACCTCCGGCGGTTTTAGGTCGAGGACGCGGATCAGCAGTGCTCTTTTTCAGGATAAAGGGGAAATCCGGGTTTATACTGTTCAGCGATTTGCTCAGTTTTTCAAAATCATCATACATCGCCTCGGGAACCGTAATACCCATGATGGGCGTCGGACCGCCGTCGCGATTGAAATAGGCAGATATCTTCGGCATTTTTTCGAGGTTACTCTCAACCCAGTGCTTTGAACCCAGAAGTCCGAACTCCTCAGCTGCCCATAGGCATGCAAGGATAGTCCGCTCAGGCTTGCCGCCCGCCTCCTTTATCAGCCTTGCCACCTCCATCGCAGGACTCAGTCCTGACCCGTCATCGACACCTCCCGTAGCCACATCGAATGCATCAAGATGACCTCCGAGCATTACATATTCGTTGGGGTATTTACTGCCTTTTATGACGCCGATCACGTTGTGGTATTTCACCGGTCCCGGCTTGAAATGGTTGCGAATGTCAAACTCCAGCAGAAAATACTGCCTCTCCCTGGCCATCTCCGCTATAATTTCATACTGATCCTCGTCAAGCTTGATGTCGCATACCGTCGGCAGGGTCTCAAAAGTCATCCTGTCAATATTCTTCCTGTCATACAGAGCCCTGATAGGCACCTCCGACGACTGTATCACTCCGAGTATTCCTGCTTCGCACATCTCACGATAGAAGAGTGCCGGTTCCTCCTTGAGGGGGCTCAGCTCCTTCGGTGGATTATCCCTGTTCATCATGTTCTCGCGCATGATGCCACGGTTAATCTGGGCAACTGAGTCATTGAATGCAATGATCCTTGCCCTGACCGAGTCGGCCGCAGCCGACCAGTCAATCGGCCATCCGTTGTTCTTCCCTCCTATCAGAACCCATGCACCCTTAAGTGCACCCTTCATGCGGTCAAACTCCTCCTTGCTCTTCGGCTCCAGGAGAACATGTCCGCGCTGTATTCCCTTTGTGCCTGAGGTATAAGAGGGAGTCGCAAAATGCAATATCATACCGTTGTCAGAAAGCATCCTGCCGAACCAGGGGCCGCGGTTGAAACCCACCGGCACACTGCCTGCCTCATCCATAATCACCTCCATACCCCACTCCCTGAATTGGGAGGCACACCATTCGGCGGCATTCTCATAGGCATCAGACCCTACCAGCCTGCCCCCGAAACGGTTGGAAACAACATCGAGATGGTTCATGGTCTGGTTGTCGGTTGTGCCGATCTCAATTATTCGCTCGGTGACCCTGTTGTGCTGTGCGTTAGAACCGTTGGCAAAGATCAGTATTGCTATTAGGGAGAGAAGAAGTTTTTTCATCGCTTTTTTCAGATTTCGGCCGGAATTTAAAACATAATCGCAAGAAGAAGCCCCTCCCGGGCATAAGTTTAGCATAAATTAACAGTTCGCAACACCAGATTGTCTTTAGATTTCCGACCATCCTACACTGCGATGCGGATACGAAAGGTCAGGCTTTCGACCCTCTTCCTCCGCAATACGGATAAAGAGAGCAAAACTTTCGACACTCATTCTCCGCAACGTGGAAATGGAGAGCACAGCTTTCGACTTTATTAAAAGGCTGCCAGCTTTTCTGTCAGTATCACCACTCCCCGGCCAGCCCCTTCTGCAATGGTGTCAATCTTATGATGCGTGTATACCGCCACCGGCTTCGGATCAATGATGAACACCGGAGTGGCAATCGGCACGTAGTGGATCAGTCCGGCCGCCGGATAGACATTCAGTGAAGTGCCTATTACCGCAAATATGTCAGCATGAGATGCCAGCTCCGCTGCTTCCGTCATGGCGGGCACAGCCTCGCCGAACCAGACAATGTTCGGACGCAGCGGAGTGCCGTCAGAAGCCTTTTCGCCCGGGGCAATATCACGGTAGCCTATTTCAATGATCAGGGTGGGATTGCTGCTGCTGCGCGCCTGTGTCAGCTGCCCGTGAAGATGCAGCACCTTTGTGCTTCCGGCCCGTTCATGAAGATTGTCTACATTCTGTGTTATAATCTGCACGTCAAACTCCTTCTCAAGGGCTGCCAGCCCCTGGTGACCGTCATTGGGTTGCGCACCTTCAAGCTGCCGGCGGCGCTCATTGTAAAATCTCTGAACCAGGTCCGGATTGCGGTACCACCCCTCAATTGAAGCTACCTCCTCCACCCGGTACTGCTCCCACAATCCACCGCTGTCGCGGAATGTCTTTATCCCGCTCTCGGCACTCATGCCGGCTCCTGATAATACTACAAGCTTCTTACGCATAATTTATTACCCGATGACTTGTTACAGAGCTAAAGGTAGAAAAGTACTGCATTACAAAAAAAATTGACTTCACTATTTTGTGAGGCTATATTTGTCTTTACAGAACCTCATCCCGGATCAATCACTATATATAACGAAGAAGCAGAATGAACCATAACAGAGAAAGACTGATTTGTCTGGCATGTCAAATCCTTTCTGTGGGAATTTTCTTGATGACTTCGTCATTGCAAGCGCAGAAAAATTATCACGTCCCAAGATTATCGGTCGAACTCAATTTTGACGGTATACCCGATGAAGCAGCATGGAAGATGATTGATGAATTGCCTCTCCATGTTCTGGCACCTGTATTCGGGGCTGAACCCTCCGAGAAAACCAGCCTGAAAATCGCCTATGATGATGAATACTTTTATGTGGGCGGGTTTTTCTATTACGACGATCCTGGTGATATGCGGGCCGTGGGAAAGAAAAGGGACTACGAAATGCCCACAACCGACTGGTTGGGAGCAATCCTTGATACTTATTTCGACAGGGAGAACACAGTGATGTTCTGGACAAATCCCAATGGTGTCCGTACCGAGGGAACAACGAAGAATGACATGGCCGATCCAAATAACGATTACAGCTTCAGCTGGAACACTTTCTGGGATGTTGCCACATCAATAACCGATAGCGGATGGTCAGCGGAAATGAGGATCCCGTTCTCCAGTCTCAGGTTCCAGACTAAGGAAAACGAGACGGTAATGGGCCTTACATTCGTAAGATACATTCCCACCGCCGGAGAGTGGTTAACCTTCCCGGCAATATCGCCTGAGATTGCCTTTTCTCATATGAAGGCATCTCAGACTGCACCGGTTATCCTGGAGGGAATCAGGCCAAAGAAAACGGTCTACATAACTCCCTATGTCACCGGAGGCATAGGTCAGACGAATGACCTTAACGAAGCCGGAACAGAATATGAGATGTCAACAAAGGCCAAATATGATGCGGGCCTTGATCTTAAATACAGCCTCACAAACAACCTGACACTCGATCTCACGGTGAACACTGACTTTGCACAGGTTGAAGCTGACGACCAGAAAATCAATCTCACCAGGTTTTCTCTCTGGTTTCCGGAAAAAAGAGTCTTTTTCCTCGAGAAATCAGATGTTTTCGATTTTTCATTCCTTGGAGGTAACAACCTCTTCTACAGCCGCCGCATCGGTCTTAGCGAAGGCCATCCGGTGAGGATTTACGGAGGTGCCAGGCTGACCGGAAGAGTGAACAAATGGGATCTTGGCTTCATGGATATGCAGACGGCAGCCTTTGAAGAGAAACCCGGCGAAAATTTCGGGGTGATAAGGGCCAAGAGAAGCATCCTTAATACGAACTCATACCTTGGAACGATGATAACCAGCCGCCTGGGAACAGACGGCTCTTACAACATGGCATACGGCCTCGACGGACAGCTAAAGGTCATCGGCGATGAATACCTTACGGTCAGATGGGCCCAGTCCTTTGAAAATGATTCCATCAACAGGGTATTTGACTGGTCGCCGTCACGATTAATGCTTAACTGGGCACGTCGCAAGCAAAAGGGATTTGCGTATGATCTAGTATATACATGGTCGGGCGACCGGTTCAATCCCGGAATAGGGTTTGAACTGAAGGACAACTATCACGGCTGGAGAACAATCACACAGTACGGCTGGCTGCCCGGAGAAGAGGCTTCGCTCAGGTATCATAAGATAATGCTTACGGCGTACACCTTCTGGAACACGGCAACACGGCTTCGCGAGACCGTCAATGGATTGATAACATGGTCTTTCGAAGGGAAAAGTGGTAACTCCGGCAATGCCAACTTCAACTGGTTTCTTGAGGATATCCAGGATACCCTGACGCTGGGAAATGACCAGGCCATAGTACTACCGGGAAGATATTCCTTTGCATATATCAGCGCTGCTTATAATACAGATTATGCCCATGCTCTTATAGCCAGCCTGACAG
>CALMRD010000055.1 GCA_937871625.1 uncultured Bacteroidales bacterium
GAAGCAGATCAGGGATGGGTATGATACTGTTGAGCGACTGTGTGAAGACGTAGGCAACTCCTGATATTGCGGCTGTCTGTATTACCGTGAAGAGTGACCACCCGTAGAGAAATGAGAAGAAGCGGCCGTAAATGGTACGCAGATATACGTACTCCCCTCCCGTATCGGCCAGCAGGCCGGCCACCTCGCCGTTGCTCAATGCCCCGAAGAGGGTTATTACGCCCGCTGCAAGCCACACCAGCAATATCCAGTTTGATGAGTGCAACTCGGCAGCCATGGGAGCAATCTTCTTAAAGACCCCTGATCCGAGCATATTCGAGATAACTATGATAATCACATAGCTCAGGCCCAGTGCCCTTGTCAGATCTCTTTTCCCTGTCATATCAGTACACACCAACCAGCATGCGCAGTTGACAAAAATAAGATTTAACTGGTTCAGTGACTATACGAAAATTCGCGATGCGAATCGGAAGTCGGGTCTGGATCAAATATTTTGCTTAAAAGTCTATGCAATCACTAAGCAGTGCAGAGACAATTGAATTTCGTTTGTCAAAGCCACTATAAAAACCATCCAGATATGAAATCATCTGTTTTTTTATTTTGGGGCTCAAATATTGAAATTCATTTATGACTCTGTAAAAATCTTCCTTTTTATCCGCAAATTCTTTAAGGTCATTGATAAAGGTCTCCTCGCTTCTGCAAATGCCAATGTAACGTCGTTCCCGAACTGAATTAAGCTTATACTGGTCTGCCGGAACCGCATAACTTGCGTTAACAAGCCCGGAATAATCAAAATCATATGGTACTGCTATGCCTTGTTCCTGGCCATGCGGATAACTCTGTGACAGAATAAGTACGTTGTTATGAAATATCGGAACCGTCCAGTCAGTATTCCCGATCATGTATTGGAAGATTGCCATCCTGTCCATTACCTCCTGTCTTATGTGTTTCTGTGTAATGTTCATCATGGTTCTTACTTCAACCGCATCTAATCGTTTACATAAGCTTTCTTCCGGTTCAATTACGAAAGCAAATGTACTTACTGGCTTGCTTTCCTTGAATGTATTTATATAATTGACTCTCAGCAATCTGACCCGGAAACTGTAGTCCGTAAGGACATTATAAAGTTTATAAATAAGATACTCTTTCAGCAGATAATCTTCCCTGCCTGCACTGCAATGGGTTACCATTTTTATTTTATCCACCCTGCTAAATTCTCCTTCAACGGAATCCTGCTTTTGGAAGTTTAACATCAGAGGAGGAAAGCTACATATAGAAAGGCGGCTTATACCGCGGCACCTCACTTTTAACTTCTTGACTATCGAATCTGTGGGGCTTGTATGGTAAACCAGAATTGCAGGCAGATATTCTGTGTCGTCCCTTTTCCTCTGGTAATGAGTAATGTCAAACTTAAGTGATATCTCCAGCAATTCATCACTTTCGAATAGCTTAATATCCTCATCAAGTGTATCTGAAACAGTATACGGGATAATAAGTGAATCTACCTGGCTGAACGAAGGCAATAGAGCAATCCCAGAAAGAACAACAATAAGGTTAAAGATCCTTTTAATGTTCATGTCTTGGTTATTAAGGACTTAAAGAAAATTACCTAATCCAATTTAAGAAAAATTACTCAATCATCAATGGTTACAAACATAGACACAGGTGAGGGGCCTGTGCAACAAAATCCCTGAGCGCCTTCAGCGCTCAATGGTCTTTTTTGTTTTATTCCCTCAGC
>CALMRD010000056.1 GCA_937871625.1 uncultured Bacteroidales bacterium
AAAGCCAATGCTGTTCTGGCTTACCTTAACTTTAATACCGTCAAGGAGGACAGAAGCCTGGGACTGCATAATCCTGACTACATTAAGGCCCTGCTGGCTAACTCGATAGCTGCCATGACAGCCCTTGGATACCCTGCTCCGGAAGAGTAGTAACAGTAAAGCACAAAAAAAAGCTGCCCCGGGAGAGGCAGCTTTTTTTTATGTCCGGCAGGAGCTATTTCTTAAGTGATCTCATGTAGTTGACCATATTCCATATCTCAGTATCAGGAATCTTTTTGTCGTAAGCAGGCATCTCGCCTCTTCCGAATTTGGTCTGGTAAAATATCTCGCCATCGGTATAACCCTGGAAAGCTGCACCTGATAAATCTCCCGGGAAGGTCTTGCACATTCTTCCCTTGGGGCCGTCACCGAGACCTGTCTTCCCGTGACAGGAGGCACAGTTCTTTGCATAGGCCATCTGTCCGGCTTTGACTGATGCTTCATCAGCAGCAACGGGATTGGACATTTTCTTGTATTCGGCAGGAATCTCCCAGGGTTCTCCCTTCTTCTGCTGCGCATTTGCAGTTACTGACATGAAGCCAAAGGAAGCTGCCAGGAACATTACTGAAATTACTTTAACTGATCTTTTCATAAACGATTTTTTTTATTTAACTCTATTAGTGACTCTCCTGCCAGCCGGTAATTATGCTTCTGAAATTACTCATGGGCGTCCTGCCCATGGTGCTGACATAGAGATGTATGAACAGGAATATTACCACCAGGAATCCGAGAATGACATGCAACTGGTCCGTAAGGAATATTCCGCTGAATCCCAAAAATTTCTTCAGGATGAACTCGGGGAACATCAGCGCCCACCCGGTAATGAATAGCCCGGGAAGGGCAAGATACATCACCCCGACGTATGAGACCTGCTGGAGAGGGTTGAACTTTCGTTCACTGGTAACGGGGAATGGAGCATCCTCACCTTTGAAGAAGCCGTATGCGTAATAGCGTCCCTGTTTCCAGAGTCTCTTCCCCAGACCCTTCATCACTATAAGATAATTTTTTCCGTTGGATGTGAACAGATTTCCAAAGAGAAAGAGTGTATAGCTGATCGTAAGCAGTACACCGCACACGTTGTGTATGGAGACTGCTCTCTGGAACTTGACGACAAGTCCGTTATCCGGATCTGAATAGAGCATGCTGAAGCCCGTCACAATCAGGAACAGGCAGAGAACTGCATTGGCAAGGTGCCAGAGCCTGACCCAGGCTGGATAGTGATAGAAATTCTTACTCATGAACTTGCTCCTTTGGTTTAACAACAATCCTGAAAATGGTGTGCATCAGGGCAATCACAAGAGTCATGCCAATTATCAGCAGTCCGGTGAAGGATATCAGTTTGCTGCGGTTGGCTCCAATCACATATGAATCATTCCTGAGCATCACTCCATTGACAAATCCCTTCTCATCACGTCTCTCCTTTGCTGCATATTTGTACAGAGTCCCCATCAGTATAGAGTTCTGGCTGTGACAGTCAGCGCATCCCCTGACAGCACTGTCTGCCGGCATGACCTCATGCGCCACCAGCACACTGTCATTCATGCGTGTATGGCAATCAATACACCTGACCGCCTCCAGGTGACGTTCAACATCAGGCAGCCACTCATGCTTCGGAAGCACAATCTCAACATTCTCATCGGTGATCAGACCCATGACATCAGCATTGCTGTGACAGCGGAGACACATCTCATTTGACCTGATTATGTATTCCCTTCCTCCCTGTGTCTGACGGGCAAGAGGATTGTAATAGTGAGGGTCATGACACTTCCAGCATGTAATCAGGCCGTCAGTTGCAGTATAGTGAACACTCTTCTGATACTCTGCATCGATCTCCTCAAACCTGTACTGTTCATAGTTCGGATCATATCCGTGACAGTCAATGCAACCCCATGATGGTTCAAAACGGGCCTCAATTGAATGCGGGAAGGTTTTGAACTCCGCTGAATGACAGTCGAGACAACTGAAGCTCCAGTGAACTGAGTTATAGAACATACCCGGTATGACCAGGTTTTGCCCGGACATCAGCTGCTTACGCGTCATCCCCATCACTGTATCAGTAAGGGTATAAATAAGCTTTCCGTGGCATACCAGACAATTAGTCTCATTATCTCCGGCATAGAGGCTCAGTTCTGCGCCCTTTGACACAGGCAGGCTGTCCTGATATTCTGCCTGTGCATTTGCCTGCAGCGAGAAGACAAATAATATTATTGTCAGACAAACAGGATATTTTCTGAGAATCATTTTTTGTCCGGTTTGTTCAGAACCTTACTGTGACGTTAAGACCAATCAGGAACTTTCCGTCACTGATACTGTTCTGATTGTAAACGAAATTATATTGCCCCAGGATATCTTTGTAGTTGGCAAAGAATATCTGAAATGCATGGGTGGGTGTGCCGATCTCCCATCCAAGAGCCAGTTGCGGTTTCGAATTGAAATCATCGTTATCCTGCTTGTTGAACAGCTGATCGTACTCGGCTATGATACTGTGCGATCCGGCTACATTATACCTTGCCCCTGCGGAAATTCCGTAATTTGCATTTCTATAACCGACCTCAACGGCGTTGAACCATATGAATGTCGGTGCAAGCTGCAGTGAAAACTTTTCTCCGAACTGGCGGGCCACAAGTATCTGGGTGAAGTATGAGAGACGATGAATTTCCTTCCAGTCGTGCGCCGTCCCAAAAGTATTCTGATTAAGAAGGTTTAACCCCATATTCCCGTAAAAAGCCAGTGACACCGGCACCGATCCGGAGCTGGTCTGTTGCAACAGGGCGTATTTCACGGCGATATCCTGGGCCTTGTAATTCTTTGCAGTACCGGCACCGATGACCAGCTTGTCCGTGATGGCGTAATTGAGTCCCAGCCTTATATTGGCCGGAGCCCACAGGCCAAACAGATCGTCAAGCGCATTGTTTACCGTCCCGAACCTGTGATGTATTTCAAACTCGAGCATACCCTTGAATGGAGTGGTAACAGTCTGGTTATCTATTAATATGCTGGTTTCGAAAAGCCTGACCGGATAATCTTCGCTCTCCTGGCTGAACAGAGGCGGAAATAGCAGAAGGAGAATAACTGACGATAATATTTTTCTCATGTTTATCTTTATTTAAGTTCAATAGGTTAGTCCTTCCCGGCTCCCTGGGATGCCCATATTTTTATAACATCAGGCGCCGGTAGCAACAGGGTGTCAACCTGTATCATCTGCGATCCGAAAGCAGTTATTGATGAATGAATTGACAGAACCCTGCTGGAGGCCGGGGTGACTGTATCAACATTTGCTGACAATTTATCGTATGTCCGGTCCTCACTCCATGCTCCGTGGCAGCTCTGGCAGAACGAAAAGATGTCTCCCGAGTAGCTGACGACAAGATCCTGAGGTACCTCCGGCTTTGCCCAGGAATATTTCTCACATGAAGAGAGGAGTGCCAGGCAGGTCATCAGCACTGCTGGCAGCAAATAGTTCTTAATCCTAATTCTACGCTCCATCATTCTCGTATTGTTATTCCAGTCACAAATATATCGTAATAAGGGGTCTCTTTCTGAGCGAGCCCGACATATTTGTCTGATATATAGATGTTTCTTGTCAACAGGGCTGTTGACATTTATCACCGGCCGGACTGCTAAATATTATCCTGCGGCCATATTTTCCGGGATGAGCAGCTCAGGCCTGTCAGTTTACCTTGAAGAATCCAAGCTCTTTCTCCTCAAATCCTTTGATATACTCTGACCTTGTTCTGTTCTCGGAGACGGCCAGGGAGACAAAGAGTTTTGCCGAGCTGGCATAGCTGGGATCACGCTGCGCGTCATGCAGCAAAAGGTATCCCATTATTATGTTGGCAGCCATCTCCACCATACGGCGTGCATGGAAATCGGTCAGCTCACTGTTGCTGGTAGCAACTACTTCTCCCACCCTCTTCTCATAATCGTCTGTCAGTGTGATGAGCATCCGGCGCAGGTGCTCCAGTTCAGGTCTCAGTTCCGTTTTCTCATACTCCCTCATCTGTGCAAGATACCCGCCGGTGGTCACGCCCCTGACTGCCGCGACTACCTGCAGCTGTGAGGTGCCCTCATAGATTGATGTTATACGGGCATCACGGTAAAGCCGTTCCACTGGGAAGTCCTTTATAAATCCTGCACCGCCATGTATCTGAACTGCATCATAGGCAATGCTGTTGCACCACTCGCTGCTGATGAGCTTGACCATGGGGGTATAGATATCCGCCAGCCTGGTGTTGGTCTTCAGCTCATCGCGCTCCTCCTTCTCCAGCTTGCGTTCTTCGCTGATGAACGACCATGCCTTATAGATATCTACAAACCGTGCCGTCTCATAGAGCAGTGATCTCATCGCCTCTGTACGCACCCTCATCAGGGTTAGCATCTCATATACAGGAGGGAACTGGTCTATGGTCTTACCAAACTGCTTTCTCTCCGAGGCATACTTCCTTGCCTCCTCATATGCCGCCTGTGCTATGCCCACCGACTGTGCCCCCACACCCAGGCGGGCACCGTTCATCAGTGACATGACATACTTTATCAGCCCCATGCGCCTCTCGCCTATCAGTTTTGCCGGTGCATTGCGAAACACCAGTTCACATGTTGGCGAACCCTTGATGCCCATCTTGTTTTCAATGCGCCTCACCTTCACTGCACCCTCAGCCTTGTCGTATACAAACAGCGACAGTCCGCGTCCGTCACTGGTCCCCTCTTCCGAACGAGCAAGCACCAGCGATATCTCTGCGTCGCCGTTGGTAATGAAGCGCTTGACGCCGTTGAGTAACCATGTGCTCCTCGCCTCATCATAATGGGCTTTCAGCTGTACTGCCTGCAGGTCAGAGCCTGCATCAGGCTCTGTCAGGTCCATGGCTGCCGTCGCCCCCTTATTAAAGCGGGGCAGGAACTCATCTTTCAGTTCGTCGGTGGCAAACTCGAGGATGGTCTCCCCGCAGTCCTGCAACCCCCATATGTTGGCAAACCCCGCATCAGCCCTCGATACCAGCTCTGCAGCCATGACATAGGGCACCATCGGGAAGTTCAGCCCTTCATACCGGCGCGGGAAGTTCATACCTATCACCCCGGCTTTTGTCAGGGCCTCATGGTTCTCCTGCGTTCCGCGGGCATAACGCACCCGCCCGTCAACAACCTCAGGACCCTCATGGTCAACATCTTCGGCATTGGGCGCGATGACATCAGCACAAATGGCTCCTATGATCTCCAGCACCCGGTCATAGTTGTCCATGGCATCCTCATAATCGTGAGGCGCCCAGTCGTACCGCTCCCTGTCACGGTAATCCACCTCCTTCAGCCTTACTATCTTGCGCATCACCGGATGGTTGAGATGGAACCGCAGGTCCTTGTTGTCTGTATAGAAATTTGCCATCGGAATATCCTTTTGTTACTTTCAGAAATCTCTTTTACCTGGCGTTTGCCTTATAGTGTTTTATGAGCTTCGGTATGATATCTGCAACATCTCCGTTTATAACGTAGTCGGCCATACTGTTGATAGGTGCCATCGCATCATTGTTGATGGCAATTATCTTCCCGCTCTGGCTCATGCCTGCCGTATGCTGTATCTGTCCCGAAATGCCGCAGGCGATATAGAGCTTCGGCCTGACAGTCACCCCTGTCTGCCCCACCTGCCTCTCATGGCCTGCAAATCCGGCATCCACAGCTGCCCGCGAGGCAGCCACCTCGCCCCCAAGGACGGAAGCCAGCTCGTACAGCATGTTGAAATTCTCCTTCGAACCCATTCCGTAACCACCGGACACGATTATCTGTGCCGCCTTGATATCAACCCTCCGGGCCTCCATATGCCGTTCTATTATCTCCACGGCGAGGTCCTCGGGCCTGATGAACTCAGAAACATTTATCCGCTTCAGTTCACCGCGGAAGTTCCTGTTCACTATCTCCTTCTTCATCACTCCCTCGCGGACGGTGGCCATCTGCGGACGGTGATCGGGGTTGATGATGGTGGCGATGATGTTTCCGCCAAAGGCGGGCCTTATCTGGTAGAGAAGGTTCTTATAGGTGGTGTCTGTCTTTTTGACGTAGTGATCACCTATCTCGAGGCCTGTGCAGTCTGCCGTCAGCCCGCTGTGCAGTGCCGAGGAGACCCTCGGGCCCAGGTCGCGCCCGGTGGTCGTGGCTCCCATAAGGGCAATCTGCGGCTGCTCCTGCCTGAAGAGACCAACGATGACCGAGGTATAGGGCATGGTACGGTAATGCTCCAGCACCGGATCATCGGCCAGATGCACTACGTCTGTACCATAGGGGTAAAGCTCCTTCTCAATTCCCTCGATGCCGCTGCCCAGCACCACTGCCTCAAGCCTGCATCCGAGGGTGTTGGCCAGCGACCGGCCTTTGGTCAGCAGTTCGAGACTGACATCGACAGGTTTACCTTCATCAAGCTCACAAAAGACGAATAGACTGTTCACTTTGCGGATATTTTTATAGTTGATCAACCAATTGTATGACTCTCAAGTAACTCCCTGACGAGCGCCTCAATCTCCCTGTCGGATGATGTCAGCTGTTTTGCCTCTTTCGACTGGAGGATGACATTGTCTATCTCCTTTACCTTGGTTGGTGAACCCGACAGCCCCAGCTGTTCCGGGTCAGCACCTACAGCCTCGGTATCCCACTCGTTAATGCGCACCAGGGGTCTGCCGGCGGAGATGTAGTCGGCGTTCTCAGCCTGCAGCTCAGTGTCCGTGCGGGCATATTTGTACTTCATCACCAGGCGGGCGTTGCGATACCGGCATGCCGGGGCGGTACCGTTAACGGTCACCACCAGCGGCAGAGGGGCGGAGACGGTCTCAACACCGCGCTCAAGCCTTCTGCGTACCACCAGCCTATCATTCTCAAAGTGCATCTCCTCGGCATATGTCACCTGCGGCCATCCCAGCTT
>CALMRD010000057.1 GCA_937871625.1 uncultured Bacteroidales bacterium
AAGACCATACCACATATCGAGTGAGAAGATGTCACCACCCTTCTGCACGTCAACAAGGGCACTCAGGCGCACGCCCTTATAGCTGAATGAGTTCAGTATACCACCGGTCCAGTCGGGGTTTACATTTCCTATGACATTGTCTGATGTGGTGGAAATTGCATAGTAACCAGTTGAATTTATCACACGTCTGCCGTTGAGATAGACATAATCGGTTCCCTGAATGGTGCCATACGGTTCGCCAACGCGGGCATTGATTGTCACGCCCCCCTGAAGGGAACCCAGTTGAAGGTTTGTGATACCTTCCTGCAATGAGACAACCTCGTTACGGTTTCTGGCAAAGTTCAGCGTGATGTCCCATGAAAAATCGGATATCTTTACAGGTGTTAGCATCAGGCTGACTTCTATGCCTTTGTTTTGAATCTCTCCTGCATTAACATACTTGGATACGTATCCCGTAGCTGAAGAGACTGAAAGGGGTTGTATCTGATTTATGGTATTTGATTTGTACAGTGCCAGGTCAAGTCCCATTCTGTTTTTGAATACACTCATCTCCAGACCTGCTTCAATGCTTTTGGTCCGCTCTGGCAGGAGATCAGGATTGTTCTTGGTTATTGAGACCGAAACCATAGGTACGCCGTTAAATGGAGCAATCGGATTGTAGGTATCGTAGATGACGGCCCAGGGGGCATCATTACCGACTTCAGCATAGTTTACTCTCAGTTTACCAAGATCCAGCCATTTTGCGCCAAGAATTTGTGAGAAGAGGAAGCTGGTAGATATCGAGGGATAACGGTATGTCCAGTTGTCAGCAGGCAATGTTGAAGACTGGTCTATCCGGTAGGTTGCATCCAGATAGAGGGTGTTGGCATACCCTAGTGAAACGCTTCCATAATAACCGTTCAGACCTATGCGGCTATTTGATTCATAGGGTACCTGCGTTGGGTTAGCACTGTTGCTCAGTGCATAAACCTCTGGGACACTCAGCCCTCCGGAGGTGCCTTCATATAATCTGTCCTGCTTCTGCCTGCGAATGTTGACACCCAGCAAGCCATTGAAGTTTAAATTCTCGGTAAAATCCTTCTTAAAGGTAGCCATCAGGTCCATGTTGGTTTCCAGGAATGACCTGGTATACCTGGTATACCCAGAGGTGGCTTCATCTCGCTGTGGGCCCATCTCACCTGCGCATGAGAGAATTGCTTTCCGCTCCTCCTGCAACTCTGCGTATTCGTCAACGGAGACACGGCCCATGAAACTCAGCCATTCAGTTGCTTTCCAGTCAGCCTGTGCATATCCTATCAGACGGTTTCTCTCATCGGTCTGGAAGTTCTTGAACCGCACCCAGTAGGGACTGTCCCAGTACAATCCGACGGGATCATCATAATAAGTCCTGTTCCATGTTACGTTCTGTTCACCTGAAGCCTCAAACAGGTCTTTCAGGAGCTTAATATCCGTATTAACCTGCCACCACTGACGGAAGGAACTGAGGATATTATCACTGTAACCCGTTGAGTTACGGCCTTTGCCGTTGGTATTGACAAAGTTGGCTGATGCCGAGACCTTAAGGTTCTTAAGGATGTTGTACGATCCGTTAAGAATAAAACTGTTTTTCTTCAATGAGCTGTTCGGCATTATGCCGGTCTGGTTAAGGTTGGTATATCCGAGCCTGAAGGTTGACTTGTCGCCACCTCCCGTGACATCGAAGCTGTTAGTATACGAGACAGCCTTGTCAAAAAATGTGATCGGGCCATTTTCAGCAGCCACCCAGGGAGTCTTCTCTCCAAAGTTGGGTGACTCCGGCACAAACGCATCCCACTGGTAAACCAGAAGATTCGGATCGAACCTCTCACCCATTGATGCATCTTCATAGAATGGCACCACAAGATCATCGATACCGTCACCGTCAAGGTCAAACTCTTCCAGACCAGGGTAGTCCCCTTCACTGTAATACGGTCCATATCCGCCACCATAGTTAAGCTGGTAGGTCGGGAACGTGCTTTTGTCAACAACACCTATTGTTACATTGGAATTAAATGTGACACCAAGCGCCCGGCCATGCTGTGCAGCCCCTTTCTTGGTTGTGATCATGATGACTCCGTTGGCTGCCCTGGCACCATAAAGCGCCGAAGCAGCTGCTCCCTTGAGGACGTCAATAGACTCTATATCATTGGGGTTAATGTCAGAAGCAGCATTACCATAGTCATAACCCGCACGGCCGTTGAGCTGATCCCTGTTGTTGGTATTTGAGTTGTCAACAGGAACGCCGTCCACAACAAAAAGTGCCTGGTTATTGCCTGTGAGTGATTTATTTCCCCGGATAATAATATTCGACGATCCCCCCATATTACCACTGGCCTTGATGGAAACACCTGCCACCTTTCCGGAGAGGGTGTTTACAAAGTTGTCTGTCTTGACTGCCGCGATGGCTTCTCCGTCAAGAGCCTGCGTGGCATAACCGAGAGATTTTTTATCCCGCGATATACCCAGGGCTGTCACCACAATTTCATCAAGACCTGTAGTCTCTATCGTCATGGCAACATTTATTGTCGTCCTGCCACCGATGGGCTCGACAACCGTGGCCATGCCGACGAAGGTGAACACAAGGTTCCTTGAAGCAGCCGGAACGGCAATCTCATAATTACCGCTTCCATCTGTCAAGGTGCCGATTGTAGTACCCTGAACTGTTACTGCTACACTCGGGATTGGTAATCCATCCTCACTGGAAGTAACAACACCTCTAATTGTCACCGTTTGAGCCATAAGGGCCGAAAAGCCCGTAAACACAAACAGTGCAAGCACTAGTTTTAGTTTGTTCATAGATTAGAGTTTTAGGTTAAAAATAGGTTAAGGTTAAATCTGCAATTCGGGATGGAGAAAGACAAGAGCAATTCTCCATTCTTTATTTGCTAATCCAAAGATAATGTATTTTAAACAAGATAATGCCATAAACCTTTTTTTTGCTATATGAGGTTCAGTATCTGCAGCTATCAGACCAATTACCACCTGCTTACAGGTCAGTTATCCGGTTTTTTACTAATTTTATCTCTCCTAACAATGAATTCTATGAAAGCAGCGGTAGTTATCTCAGGGTGCGGTGTCTTCGACGGGGCGGAGATACATGAGACGGTCATGACATTATATGCTCTCGACAAAACCGGATGTTCATACCAGCTCTTTGCTCCCAACGTGATGCAGCATCACGTTATCAACCACATCACCGGCGAGGTGATGCAGGAGTCGCGCAATGTCCTTACCGAAGCTGCCCGGATAGCCAGGGGAAAGGTTAAGGCCCTGACAGAATACAGGGCGGCGGATTATGATGCCCTTATCTTCCCGGGAGGATTCGGCGTGGCAAAGAACCTATGCACCTATGCCTTCGACGGTCCCGAGTGCAGCGTCGACAGGGTGGTGGAAGAGGCCATCCTCACAACTCATAAGGCCCGCAAACCTATAGGCGCACTTTGTATCTCCCCGGTGCTGATAGCAAAAGTGCTGGGCGATGTGACCGTCACCATTGGTAATGATCCTGCAACTACTGCCCATCTGACAGCACTGGGGGCAAAACATGAGCGTAAAGCCCACGGTGAAGTGGCAGTCGACAGGCAAAACCTCATCGTTACTGCTCCCTGCTACATGCTCGACGCAACAGTTTCAGACATTGCCCGCGATGCAGAAGAGGTCGTCAAAGCACTGATGAAACTAACTGGCAAAGGTTGATCACAGCTTCCCGGCTTTCTGTCTGTCACACCAGGCTCAAAAGAATATCATCCGAGCCAGCAGCTGATCAGAGCCTTCCTGCCTCTATGTCTCTCACGATAAGCTCAATGAGATAATCATCGCCGGCTGGCTCATAACTTGCCCTCAGGTCTGAACCGAAGATACGTGCTATACTCTGCCAGAAGGTAGCGGCAAACTTGCCACGATAGTCCCTTATAAGTTCGTATGAGGTAGCCTGTGTCTCACGGTCAATAAGCTTGATCAGTATCTTACCCTGGGTGAAGGTCAGCTTCCTGATGTCACCCTCATATGTTTTAAACAGATCTTTCTCATACTGCCTCAGGAAGTTGTCTCTTGCCCGCTCATCGGGCAGCATCTCTAGTGTCCTGTTGATGCGCCCGAACTCATCCCTGACTATCAGCGCATAGGGGTAGACGCGGCGCACGTTGTAGACAAGCCTGGCATGCCTCCTGAAGTTGAAACGCACTTCGCGCGGAGCCTCATCAATGACAGTGATCTCATCAAGCTCCACCAGCGGATAGGTCTGCCCGTCAAAGGTCGCTGATTTCAATACATGCAATATCTTTACAACGGTATCGGCCTCCGCGGTGTCAGGCGGTACCAATTCTGGCTTCTGACCGTAGGAGATCAGAAGTGACGTCAGAGTAAACAGTATTGCGAACAGGCGTTTCATAATCCTCTGCAAATTTAACCAATTGTCGTGCCAAAGGTTTCATATGACCGTAAAACTAATATGTGTCGTCAGCCGCGCAAAAATTTTGTTGCCTTGCCCATGTAGCATCGGCTGACATCCTCGTTTTTCCTGACCGGGTAATATCGTACTATTTTATGTAAGTTTGAAGAGTAATGAACGACAAGCCTTCGATAGAGGAACTTGAGGAGGGGTCTGACTACGAGAAGGTGCTGACCCTTCCCTACGAGGAGCTGGCCCCGTTCGTCATCGGCGGACTGAGAACCCTTTCGCTGCCGATGATGCTGGTCTGGACGGTTGCCATCGCCTCTGCAACACTGACACTCTTCCTGTGGCCCCACACGGGAGGCAGCCATGAGGGCAAGGGGATACTGTCGGGACTGGCCGCTGGTCTTATTCTGATACCGCTCCTACTCGTGCCCCTCCACGAGTTGCTGCACCTTATACCCTTCAGGCTTGCCGGTGCCAAAGATATAAGAGTGGGCGCGGACCTGCGCCAGGGAATTGTATACGTCACCGCCCACCGTTTTGTGGCCGGTTTGAACCTGTTTTCTGTAATAGCCCTTACTCCCTTCCTGGTTATCACTGCCACTATGGTCACAGTGATCTTTTTCGTGCCGCACTGGTGGCAGTGGGTGCTGACCCTTGCTCTACTGGCCCACACAACAATGTGTGCAGGCGATGCTGCCCTGCTGGGACACCTGGGACAATACAGGGGACGCAAGGTTTATACCTGGGATGATGCCGACAGGAAGGAAGCATATTTCTACGCATCAAAGAGTGCCTGAAGGATTGGCAATTCCTCTCAACGCAGTGTGCAGACCTCCATCTTCCTTCTTACTGACGATCAGAGTTAACAAATGTTAACCGGTCTGCTATTGAAATTAATTAATTATTTTAACCGCCCAAAAAACCATCTGCATGAGCAGCTTCTCACAAACCCTGAAAAAATTTCCCAACCTCTTCTGGATCTCCAATGTAATTGAGCTGTTTGAGCGGTGGGGATGGTACGCCTTCTACAACGGGTTCTTCGCCATCTACCTCACCTCCGCAAAGGAGACCGGCGCACTCGGATTCACAAACGGGGAGAAGGGATTGATAATGGGCACCGGATCGATGATACTCTACCTCCTTCCTGTGATAACCGGTGCCATCGCAGACAGGATAGGCTACAAGAAGGTGCTTATCGTCTCTTTCATTACATATATAATCTCCTTCTTAATGCTCAGCCGCTTCGAGACCTTCGGGGCCATCTTCGCAGCATTCATACTCCTGGCCGTCGCCGGGGCTCTCTTCAAGCCCATCATCTCCGGGACAGTGGCCAGGGTGACCAACAGGGAGACAGCCTCACTAGGCTTCGGCATCTTTTACATGGTGGTCAATATCGGCGGTTTTATCGGCCCCTTTGTGGCAAGCCTGATGTACAAGCACAACTGGGATATGGTCTTCTATATGTCGATGGCAGCCATGGCTCTGAACTTCGTGCTGGTAATGCTTTTATACCGGGAGCCGGCACTGACGGGGACAGACAGCACCTTTCTGCAGAACATAGGTATTGCTTTTAAAAACATCGGGGTGACACTCACCGACTGGCGTTACCTTCTCTTCCTGCTGATAATCGGGGTCTTCTGGACCGCCTATAACCAGCTCTACTATTCCTTCCCGGTCTTCCTGGAGTCGTGGGTGAACCTCGACAAGATGTCGGTGACCCTGGGGCTTGAACCGGGGACAATCACCACCGTCACCATCTCAAGCCTGGCCTCATTCTTTATTATTCTGTTCCAGCTGGTGATCTCGTCGGTGACTGCCGGCTTCCGTCCGCTGAACAGCATCATGAGCGGTATCTTCATTCTGGCTATAGGTCTGGGTATGATGTTCGCCAACCTCAACCCGTGGTTCATAGTTCTCGGGGTGCTGATCTTCGGCATCGGAGAGATGGCCTCTTCACCCAAGATACAGGAGTACCTCGGAGGCATCGCCCCTCCTGACAGAAAAGCACTATACATGGGTACTGCCTTCCTCCCGATAGCTTTGGGACACGTCGGGGCCGGATGGGTCTCCGGCAAGCCGTACGAACAGGCTGCCGATAAACTCCTGCTCCTCCGGAGAGCAGTGCAGGAGAAGGGCTTTGACATCCCTGATGTCTCGGCCACATTCACGCAGACAGACTATTACACAAGGGCCCAGGAGCTTTTCGGCATGGATGCGCAGCAGCTTACCCGTTACCTCTGGGATACCTACAATCCTTCCAGGGTGTGGATACTGTTTGCAGCTATCGCCGTCGCCGCCAGTGTGATGCTGTACCTGTATGACAGACTCATACTCAGGGGCAAGGAGGTCAGTGGGAATGGCAGGAACAGGGAGTAGGCAGTAGTGAGGAATTAAGAATTAAGAATTAATAATCAATGACTTAGACTCTGGGACCGTCCCGACACTTCGGTCGTGATCTCCGCTTCGCTCCGACATGACTGCAGGCCATAAGACCTTCAGACCTCAGACCTTCAGACC
>CALMRD010000058.1 GCA_937871625.1 uncultured Bacteroidales bacterium
CCGTTCACCGCAAAATCTGCAACAAATGCACCCATCTCGGCAGGGGAGACCGGTGCGGTGAACCCGGGAAAAGCTTTGCTTAACATCTCCGTCTGGACAGAACCCGGACATAGGCAGTTGAAGGAGATACCCCTGTCGGCATATTCCGTTGCAAGCGACTCGGTCAGAATGGCAAGAGCCCCCTTGGTTGCACTGTACCAGGAGAGCCCTGTAAACTTGAGACTGCCCTGGAATCCCCCCATGCTGCCTATGTTTACAACATGCGAACCCCTGCCGAAAAGAGGCAACAACTCCGAGATGAGAGCCGCTGGCCCCGTGAAATTGACAGCGACAGTTGAGGCCACCTCCTCTTCGGTGTGCAGCTCAAACGGCTTGTTTACAAGATAGCCGGCATTATTGATCAGGATATCAATCCTGCCCGGATCGGCGCTGAGACGGTTTTTAAGCTCTCTGAGCGATGAACGGGATGCCGTAATATCAAAAGGCATGGCTACTATATTTCTGTTCTCACACTCCTCTGAGAGCCTTCTGAGAGCCTCTCCGCTGCGGGCAATGACAAATACCCGGTTTTGAGGGCTTCCCGCCAGCCTGAGAGCCACCTCGCGACCAATTCCGGAAGAGGCACCAGTGATAATTATATTCATCTTGAAATCAGTGATTTAATTAATATTCCTGATCTTTAATCGACACCTGCTGCCGTAAATGTACTATTTTTCACTTTATTTGTAGCCTCAAAATGAGACACGTGCACAACACTATAAAGAGATGCATGGCGTTGCTCGCGGCAATGCTGCTCTTGATGACGGCCTACGGCCAGGATCCTGAATTCAGGGCGGAAGAGCCGAAGCCGCAGCCGTTGCAGCGCTTCTTTTTTGGCGGGTCATTTGGACTCCAGTTCGGGACGGTGACAAACATCGAACTCTCACCGATGGTAGGTTTCTGGCTTTTACCCAGGGTTGCCGTGGCGGCAGGACCCTCGTTTCAGTATCTGAAAGCCCCGGGAATAGGAACAACAATATTCGGAGGCAGAACATACCTTCAGCTTGCACTGGTTCAGGATCTCAGTAACCTGCTCCCCGTGGGCGCAGGCACCGGAATATTTGTCCAGGGAGAATATGAACTGCTGAGCGTTGAAAAGAGATATGTAACGCTTGTCTCCGAAGATGAAGGTCGGGTCAGCAGCGGCAACTTCCTTGCAGGAGCGGGTATCTCCCAGCGAACCGGAAGAAGATCAAGCCTGAATATTTCGTTTCTCTGGTGCATCAGCAGCGATGAGTATGAACTCTACAGTAACCCGGTGATCAGATTTGAGATGTATTTCTGATATAGATAACTATAATTAATATAAATAAAACCAAGTTATTATGAAGATTGAAAACAACAAATGTGCTTCTCTGATATACACTCTCCACGAGGCTAATGCTGAAGGCAAAGTTATAGAGGCTGTAGAAGAATCTGCTCCCCTTACCTTCGTTTACGGATCGGGCAGAATGCTTCCTGCATTTGAGGCCAACCTGGCTGGACTGGAAGAGGGATCCGCATTTGATTTCAGGCTGGCAGCAGTCGATGCTTACGGTGAGAAGCGTGAAGAGATGATCATAGACCTTCCGAAGAATATCTTTGAAGACGAGGGTGTTCTCAGAAGCGAGGTATGCTATGTCGGCAACACTGTCCCGATGATGGATACACAGGGTAACAGGATGAACGGGGTGGTACTTGAAATAGGCGACTCTTCCGTGAAGATGGATTTCAACCATCCCCTGGCGGGAACTGACCTTCACTTTTCCGGCAAAATAGTTGACGTGCGCGACGCTACTGCCGAAGAACTGATGGGCCCCTCATCGGGAGGCTGCTCATCATGCGGCAGCAAAAGCAGTGGCTGCGGCGGCGGTGACTGCGGCTGATAGACAGGATTTGCGATTTGCGATTTCTGACTGCCGACTGCTGACTGCCGACTGCCGACTGCCGATTTCTGACTGCTGACTGCCGACTGCCGACTGCCGACCCGACACTGCGTGTACGGGATTGAGTCTCCTCCGTTGTCGGAGCCCCAAACTGAAGACTGGCCTCTACACCCTGAGCTCTTCGCCCTCGGACTTTGCAATGATCACTGCTCCGCAGGTGTCGCTGTATACATTGATTACCGTCCGGAACATATCGAGTAACCGGTCAACAGCCAGGACCAGCCCTATACCCTCAAGAGGAAGCCCTACAGCATTGAGTACCACAGCCATCATCACCAGGCCAGCCATCGGTATGCCCGCTGATCCTATGGCCGCCAGTAATGCAGTGAAGACCACAATAATCTGCTGCCCCATTGTCAGGTCAATACCGTAGGCCTGGGCAATGAACATCACCGCGACACACTCGTAGAGAGCTGTGCCGTTCATATTTATCGTGGCACCCAGAGGGAGGGTGAAGCTGGCAATCTTGTTCGAAACGCCGTCCTTGTTCTCCACGGTCTCCATCGTAAGAGGAAGGGTGGCATTTGACGACGATGTTGAAAAAGCTGTCAGTATGACCGTGGTCATGTTCTTCAGGTGCTTCATCGGGTTGGCACGGCCAAGAAATCTGACCAGAATCGGCAGTGTGACCAGTCCCTGTATAAGAAGCCCCAGCAGCACCGTCAGAAAATACATCCCCATGCTTCCTATTATCTCACTTACCTGGTTGCCGATAAGTATCTGCTGCGAGATCACTTTCGCCAGAATGCTGAAGACACCAAGGGGAGTGAACATTATAATGAAAAGCGTGATCTTCATTATCACATCCAGGATCGCATTCAGCACATCAAGAAGCGCTACCCTCGACTTCTCACCCACACGGGTGATGAAGAATCCTGACAGAATGGCAAAAAAGATGATCGACAGCATATACGCTTCAGCCATCGCCTTGATGATATTCGTCGGCACAATGTTGATGAGCGTCTGCCCGAAGCTCTCCCTGCCGGTCGAAATATCCTCCACAGGCACCGTGAGCCCGAGATCAGCCCCGACCCCCGGCTTGAACAGCTGAACCAGGATGAAACCGATAACTATTGCTATAAAGGTCGACAGTATATAATACCCCAGCGTCTTCAGCCCCAGACGCCCCAGGTTCTCGGCAGTCCCGACATTCGCAACCCCCGTGGCAACGGAACAGAAAATAAGCGGAACAATCACCATGTTGAGTCCCCGGAGAAATACCTCCCCCATCCAGTTCGTATATTTCGTAAGATTCGGGAAAAAATACCCGAAAAGTCCGCCAAGCACAAGCATTATCAGTATCTGCCAGTGAAGCGCGAGGGAAAATCTTTTTTTGATCATCTGATGTAAATTTTATGGGAGTAAGGCAGTCTGTATGCTTTCTGACCTTTGACCGGCTGAAGATAATCAAAAGATTATTCTGAAAAAGATGTTTTAAATTATCTCTCCAGAATTAAAAATTCCCGGGCAGCGGGAGGGATCAACAAAAAAAATCAATTCTGAGACACTTCATAGTATCAACCCCCGATCCATGACAACATTATCGACCAAACGAATAGGTGAGCTGCCTAAAACAACCGATTCACAAATGTAAACAGGGAGAATCGATCCATAAATTACAGATGTAATTACATTTGTAACCAATGCTGATATAGAGATGTAAAGAATACCTGTCTCATCTATATTTACATTACTAATAATCTGATTATCAGTTTTATGATTTAACTGATATGAACCCATGATTAACCCTGTGGAGAGTTTTGAAGCACTATTCATTTAGAATCGGACGGTTAAATAGCAATAATTAACACATTATCAGCGCTTAGATCAATCTAAACTCAAGTTTTAATTCAATATTTTCAATCTGATAACCCGTACAATCTTCCCTATAATGTACATCTTTACATAAATCAGGCTAACTTAAGATTACAAATGTAAATCAATTAAATTACAGGTGTCATTCAATAAGTAGTTACATTTGTAATAAGAATAAAGTAATAGTCATAGTTATGAAGGATCGTATACTTGCCTTTTTGCAGAGTGAGAACAAGAGTTACGCTCAATTTGCTGAAGAAATAGGGGTTCAGCCATCAGGTATTTCCCATATTCTCTCGGGAAGAAACAATCCAAGCCTTGATTTTGTCGTGAAGATGCTTGAGCGGTATCAAACCCTTTCCACAGACTGGCTCCTGTTCGGCAGGGGGCCGATGTACAGGCATATTTCACAGCCGGGACTCTTTGACGTGGAGCCGGTAATAAAGGCTCAGGACGATTCCGGGCATGAACCGGTACCGGATATCGCCCGTAGCAATATTTCGGGTCCTGAAGATCGTAAAAACGCTCCTGACAGGGAAGATCGGGTGGCAGACCCTGCGTCAGTGCGTGAGAAGCGGCTGGAAAAGGTTCTTATGTTTTATAGTGATAAAACTTTCAATGAATACATGCCCTCCTGAAAGAATCTGATCAAATTGTCTAATTTTGTAGTCAAAGGTGCCAGATGAGCAAGAGAATTGAGGATCTTACTGTAACTGAAAACCGCAGGCTGGCTCAAAGCTTCTTCGTTGTGACTGTTTCGTCATCCGCGGGATTGCCGGAAATACTGCCAGGCCAGTTTGTACAGGTATTGGTGGCAGAGAGTCCGTCAACTTTTCTGCGGAGACCTCTGTCAGTTCATGATGTCGACTACCGGTCGAACACGATTTCCCTGCTGATACAGGTAGCGGGAGCGGGTACGGAACGGCTCTCCAGGCTTCGCAGGGGAGATACCATCAACCTGATCTACCCTCTGGGCAACGCCTTCACCATGCCGGCTCTGGGTGAGAAAGTACTGCTGGCCGGTGGTGGATGCGGCATGGCACCCCTGCTCTATCTGGGGCGTAAGATGAAGGAGCTGGGTGTTGAACCGCAGTTTGCCCTTGGATTCCGCAACCGGTCAAGGATCCTGGAGCACGAACAGTTCAGAGAGCTTGGTACCGTACACCTCGCCACTGAGGACGGTTCTGAAGGGCATAAGGGATTTGTTACCGACATTCAGGCCTTCCGTGAAAGTCACTGGGACAAAGTTTATTGCTGCGGTCCGGAACCGATGATGAAGGCAGTGGCAAGCCTCTGCCTCCAACGTGACATCTTCTGCGAGGTGTCCCTGGAGAACCTGATGGCATGCGGGATGGGCATATGCCTCTGCTGTATCGTTCCCACTACCTCCGGAAACCTCTGCTCATGCACTGACGGACCTGTATTCAATATCCGCAACCTCCAATGGCAGACCTAAGAATAAAAATAGGATCACTCGAACTCAGAAACCCTGTCATGCTGGCATCGGGCACCTGCGGCTATGGTGCTGAGCTGGAAGATTTTATCGACCTGTCAAAGCTGGGAGCCATAGTCGTCAAGGGTACCACCCTTGAGCCAAGGGAGGGCAACGCATACCCGCGCATGGCTGAGACTGCATCCGGGATGCTTAATGCAGTGGGACTCCAGAACAAGGGAATTGAATACTTTGAAAAACACATCTACCCCCTTTTGGCAGAGTATGATACCCATGTTATCGTTAATGTAAACGGCAATACCGTTGAAGACTATATCGAGCTCGCACGGCGAATAGACCGACTGGCAGCCATCCCTGCAATTGAACTGAACATATCCTGTCCTAACGTGAAGCAGGGAGGAATGATCTTCGGCACCAACCCTGCGTCAGCCAGGGAGGTCATCTCAGCAGTCCGGAATGCTTACAGTAAAACCTTGATAGTCAAGCTTTCACCAAATGTCACCGATATTACCGAGTTTGCACGCATATCAGAGGAAGAGGGAGCGGAGGCTGTATCTCTCGTTAATACCCTCCTCGGCATGGCAGTGGATACAAATACCATGAAACCGAAACTATCGACTGTCACGGGAGGACTCTCCGGACCGGCCATAAAACCGGTGGCACTAAGGATGGTATGGCAGACAGCCAGGGCAGTAAATATTCCCGTCATAGGAATGGGAGGCATAATGAACGGGGTTGATGCCCTCGAATTTTTAATGGCCGGCGCAACTGGCGTGCAGATAGGTACCGCCACATTCATCGAACCACGAACAGCCCTCAATACATTGACAAGTATTAATTCATTTCTCACGGAAAGGAAGTTCGACTCCGTTACCAATATTATCGGGATAATTAATAGGATTTAAGTCCATTTTGCTTTAAATTTGTAAATTTCCTAGCGGAATTTATATCGTTAACTAAATTATAGAAAGTGATCATGGCAGAAAATTTGCAGATTGACAATCTGGACAGAAAGATCCTGGATATTATTACAAAGAATGCCAGGATACCCTACCTGGAAGTGGCACGGGAATGTAATGTATCTGGAGCGGCTATACATCAGCGGGTTCAGAGACTTATACGTACAGGTGTGATAAAAGGGTCAGAGTTTAAAGTCGACCCGATAATGGTGGGTTTCAGAACCTGCGCTTATATTGGCCTTTATCTTGATAATCCAGGGAAATACCGGGAGGTGATCAAGAAACTTACAGATATTCCCGAGGTAATTGAATGTCACTATACTACAGGTAATTACTCACTTTTCATAAAGGTCTATACCCGTGATAATGAGCATCTTCGGGAGGTGCTTACAGAGAAGGTCCAGGCCATTACCGGTGTTATGAGAACGGAGACGCTGATATCCCTTGAGGAGTCAATCAGCCGACAGATACCGGTTCTCTCGAAATAACAGCCTTGTTCCTCAGAACTTAGAGGATCCTCCTTCATGGAAGATCCTTTTTTTTTACTGCAACCGTGGCGGGTTCGGGAGCAGGGAAACAAAATAAAAAAGGCAGCTTTTGCTGCCTTGTGATCCAGCTGGGGCTCGAACCGAAGCGACCGTCAGGAAATGATCCGGTGGATCATTTTAGGGAGCTGTCAGCCTGCAGGGGTGGCGGGTTCGGGAGCAGGGAAACAAAATAAAAAAGGCAGCTTTTGCTGCCTTG
>CALMRD010000059.1 GCA_937871625.1 uncultured Bacteroidales bacterium
AAGCTTCAGCACATGGTTAACATTTTTGTTGAAGACGGCAATTACATCCTCCCATGAAACAGGCGCTTCGTCTTCCTTCCAGCAGTCGTAGTCGGTGCTCATCGCAATAACAGCATAGGGAATACCAAGCTCATTAGCCAGAATAGCTTCGGGAGCTACCGACATGTTGATTATGTCTGCTCCCCACATGCGGAACATTTTCGATTCGGCCCTTGTTGAGAACCGTGGACCCTCAATGGTGATCATAGTGCCTTTTTCATGAATTCTGAGACCTGTATTGCTGGCAGAAGAAATCAGGAGCTCCCGAAGGATTTTTTCAAACGGATCAGCCATTGGGGAGTGCTTCATGATACCTGGCTCAAACTCTTCAAAAAATGTTATTTTCCTGTGCCTGGTGAAATCGATCAGCTGATCGGGGATTACAATATCTCCCCTCCGGATATCCTCCCTGAGGCTTCCGCAGGCAGTGGTGGCAAGTATATGCGTACATCCGGCGTTCTTAAGGGCATAAACATTAGCCCGGTTATTTACCTGCGATGGTGGGATCGTGTGATCCTTCCCGTGCCTTGACAATACAACCACTTCAATCCCGTTCACGTAACCGCAGAGAAGGGGAGAGGAGGGAGCGCCATATGGAGTCTCTGATTCTCTTTCTTCTGGACATTGAATTATATCCTGATTTTCAAGTCCCGAACCTCCTATTACAGCTATTTTACTCATACTTCTTTTTTCAGGTACTGCATCAGAACGTTAACAGCTTCATCCATATCGTGGCCGAAAGTAAGTATCCCGGCCCTGTCGCCTGCCATAACTATTATCCGTTTTTCTATCACATCCAATTCGCTGAAGAGCCGGAAAATATCCTTAGCCAGACCGGTTGTTCCGTAATCCATTGAAGGATTTGTTGTCGGTACCTGGTATATCAGATCGTTCCAGAGGTCAATGCTGTGAACATGAACCACGGCATTTGCATCCGGATCGGCCAGATATATTGCGGCGTGTGTCAGTGATTCCGATGAAGCCTTAAGCGGACCAGTACACTGTACCGCATCATCGTCGATATTGAATGAGTTGACCTTTACATAATGCCCTGGCTCCAGTTCAGGGATCTCCCCGGTTGCCGATCCGGTGATCACAAACTGGTTTCCTCCCCTGATCCTCATGCTTATATTTCCATAGCCGACACCATTCTCGTAGGCCCCTATCAGGTCCATATTGTAGAGTATTTCCCTCCAGTAATTAATTATCTCATACTGTTCGTCAGAAATCACCGGCCCTGACTGGTTCCAGTGGCAATTAAACTTAACAACCCCTTCCATTTTATTTGAATTTATCTGAAAATAGTTCCATTATACTTTCTTCATCTGCCCTGCAAATACCTTTTTCGGTTATAAGTCCGGTTATGAGCCTTGCAGGGGTGACATCAAATCCCCAGTTTCCTGCCCTGGCATCATCCGGGCATATCCTTACGGATTTAATAACTCCGTCAGAATACCCGGTAACTGAAGTTACTTCATCCTGCTCCCGTTCTTCGACAATGATCTCGCTGAGACCCTCATAAAGTGAAAAGTCAATTGAGGAAGAGGGCATAAGTGCATAAAACGGGATGTTGTTGTCAACAGCCGAAAGCGCTTTAAGGTATGTTCCTATCTTGTTTGCAATATCACCTTTGCGTGTTGCCCGGTCACAACCGACAAATACCAGGTCGACCATTCCCTTCTGCATGAGGTGTCCGCCTGAATTATCAGTTATCAGGGTGTATGGCACTCCCTGATTTCCAAGTTCCCAGGCTGTAAGCCTCGCCCCCTGGTTTTTAGGGCGTGTCTCATCGACCCAGATATGCTGGGGAATGCCTTTCTCTCGGGCAAGATAAACAGGAGCGGTGGCGGTGCCGTAATCAATGCAAGCCAACCAGCCGGCATTGCAGTGAGTAAGGATATTCACAGGCTCCCCCCTTTTCTTTTCAGCGACCTCACTGATAATCTGCAGGCCATATTCCCCTATCAGCCGGCATTTTTCCTTTTCAGTCCGACATATCTCCAGTGCACTTTTTAAAGCAGTTTCTGTTAGCTGTTCCGGATCACCAATGCCTGTAAGATTCTGCAACATGAGATCTACAGCCCACGACAGGTTTACAGCTGTCGGCCGGCATGACTTAAGATAACCCGCAGCGTTGCTGAGGTGATTATGAATACTTGAGTGAGGCGTCAGTTCACGGGTTGCAAGATAGATCCCGAATGCTGCTGCAGCTCCTATCAGGGGAGCTCCCCTTACAGTCATATCCCCGATCGCAGTATAAACATCATCAACCGAACAGAGCTCCTTTATCTCAAAGAAAAACGGAAGCTTCTGCTGGTCAATCACCCTTATAATTCCCTGGTCATTTTCATCTACCCAGATACTCTCGTAATTTTTACCATCTATAAGCATCGTAATAAATCCTTCCGACCGGAATAATTTGAATTTCAAATTTACAAAATTACCAGCTAATTAACTCAAGTTGCTGGTTACTTGTTTCTGGTTGCTAGTTAAGTTTCTGATTAATAATGAAATATGTAATCTTTTCAATGTTCTTTTAAATAATACTTATAATTTTATAATATTCATTTGAGGCCTTTGTGGTGAAAAAATTAAACGACTCTTTTTTACCTAAAGACCTTTAAGTACGCACTGTGTCACTCAAAGGGAAAGCATAAAATCTGATTTTGGTCAACTAAATACCCGTAATTAGAATATTCGACCGTTTTATTCGAAGATTTTGATAAGAAATTTTAATATCTTAAATTTGCACTGACCAGGAACTCCTATTGAATGAAATTTCTATATGGTTAATAAAGAAGAATATAGAAAGAAAATTATATCCACTTCCGGGCAGATATTCAGCCGGTACGGGTTCAGGAAAACCACCATGGAAGAGATTGCGGCTGCTCTTAAAATGGGGAAAAGCTCGGTCTATTATTATTTCAAAAGCAAGGAGGAAATATTTGAAGCAGTTGTGTTGCATGAGGCTAATATGCTTAGAAATGAGCTAACTACAGCAATCAAATCGGTGGAATCACCGGTCGACAAAATGAGAAATTATGTTTTTGTAAGGATGAAAACGTTCGAAAAACTTTCAAATTACTATAATGCCATTTTCGATAAGAACCTCGATCACTTCGATTTCATTGAAACAATACGTGAAAAATATGACCGCGAGGAGCTGGCAATACTCCGTCTGATTTTGTATCACGGTGCCCGGAGGAGTGTTTTTAATGTAAAAAACAGCGAATATACGGCACTTGCCATCCAGACCACACTAAAAGGGCTTGAAGTCCCCCTGTTCTGGAAAAAAAGGGAACTTGATATTGAAGAGCGGCTTAATGGGATACTGGATGTCCTTTTTAACGGAATACTAATGAAATAACG
>CALMRD010000060.1 GCA_937871625.1 uncultured Bacteroidales bacterium
CTATATCTCTTGTGGGTTTCAGCTTCAGGATAACTTCATCCCCTGTCCGTTTGATTTTCCTGTCCGCCACTTCCCCGGGGGTAAAATCCGCTACTGCTGCAGCAAGTATCGCAATATCACAATCGCCGAACCTGGCGATGCATTCATTGGCCATCGAATCAGCCGATGTTACATTAATGATTCTCACAGAACTGTTTTGAGGAAGCAGGTTTACCGGACCGAGCACCAGTTCGACATCAGCACCATATTCCGATGCTGCGTCGGCGAGTGCGATGCCCATTCTGCCCGAAGAATAATTACTGATATACCTTACTGGATCGATCTGCTCCCGGGTAGGTCCGGCATTTATAAGAAGGCGTTTGCCCTTCAGAGGCTTATAATTTTTTTTTTTAAGAAGAAGCTTTTAATTTCCGCTACTATTTCATCGGGTTCTGACATACGGCCTTTGCCTGTCAGGCCGCTTGCAAGCTCTCCTGAGGGAGCGGCGAGAATATGATTGCCAAAAGAACTCAGTGTGTCAATGTTCCTGACTGTGGCATTATGCCCCAGCATATCCATATCCATTGACGGAGCGATAAATACCGGACAACGTGATGATAAATATGTGGCAAGCAGCAGGTTGTCTGCCATGCCGCAAGCCATTTTCGAAATTGTATTGGCTGTTGCCGGAGCAATAAGAAAGAGATCGGCCCATGATCCAAGATCAACATGGCTGTTCCAGCTACCGTTTTCCGGATTAAAGAAACCGGTCAGTACCGGGTGCTTTGACAAGGTTGCCATGGTCAGAGGAGTGATGAAATCTCTAGCGCGATCAGTCATTATGACTTTCACCTCGCATCCTTCCTTTACAAGCAGTCTTATCACCGTTGCAGTCTTATAGGCAGCAATACCTCCGGTTACACCTACCAGTATCTTTTTCCCTTTCAGCATTAAAGTCAGACTTTGCTCTTCCCTGCCGGATTGTCCGGGTTCCTGTAAAAGATCTTACCTTCCTCAAGTTCCTGAAGTGCAATCAGGGTTGGCTTGGGAAGTCTTTCATAGAATTTCGATATCTCTATCTGCTCGCGGTTCTCGAATACTTCTTCAAGATTGTCAGTATATGAAGCAAACTCTTCAAGCTTCTTATTGAGTTCCTGTTTCATTTCAACAGAAATCTGATTCGCTCTTCTGGAGACAATGATCACTGTCTCATAAATATTTCCGGTATCGTTTGTCATCATTTCAAGATTCCGTGTAACCGTTGTTGATGGTGCCATTGATTTTCTGTAATCCATATTTATTATCTACTGTAAATTAGCTAAGTCTTCGGGATTTTCTATTTTAAGGTATTTTGCCGTGCTGTCATATATCTTCTTCACTTCCTTTGAATATTTGCTTTCGGGAAATTCCTCCATAAATGAAAAATATTCATCAAGGGTTGACTGGTATCTTTCCTTTTGCCTGAATGCGTAGCTGTTCTCAGCATAAAGGAACAGAGAATTAAGCTTAAGATACATCATCTCCTCCCTGTATCTGGAGTCGGAATATTCTTCAAGGCTGTTCGACAGGGCGGTGATTGCTGCTTTGTATTCCTTCATATTATAATAAAGCTTCGCATTCAGATATGATTTTTCGACAAGTCTGTCCCGAAGCTCCCTGATATATCCATTTACTTCCTCAGTCTTTGGACTATAGGGAAATCTGTTAATAAATACGTTAAATCCCTCAATTGCATTCCGTGAATTTTCCTGATCTAGTTCAGCCCTTGGCGCAAGGTTGTAATCACACAATGCAGCCAGGAAACTTGCCTCTTCAGCATATTTTCCGAATGGATACTGTTCGATCAGCGATTTAAAGTAGCTTCCGGCCATATCGTACTGCTTCATCCCGTAATAGCTCTGCGCGTTCAGCCAGTTAAGCTCTTCCGCTTCCCCTGTGGCTCTGTACCGCGGTATAACCTGGCTCAGTAATTCCGTTGCCTTCACATACTGCTTTGCCTCAAAATACTCTTTTGCCTTTGACTTTTTAAGCTCATAATCGGAACTCTTCAGGAGTTGTTCATACTCCCCGCACGAAACCATTAGGATTAAAGCAATGAGGATAATATATAACCTGACTTTCATATAAAAAATGTTGCGCAAAATTACAACTTTTTTTTGAATTCATTTATGAAATCAGGAAATTTAAATATCCGTCACATAATGAGTTTCTTAATTGATCATTTTGTCCGGTGCCGGGGAAGCGGGACCTATTTTCCAAATTAGGTATAAATAGGTATGAGTAAGTGTTCCCCAATGGTTAACTTTGTGCAAATTTTTTAAAGCATCTTGAAATGGATATTTTCGACAAAATCAAATTGAACAGAGGGGCATTGGGTCAGTATTCCGATCTTGCTCATGGTTATTTTATGTTCCCGAAACTGGAGGGTGAGATAGCTTCCCGGATGAGATTCAGGGGCAAGGAGGTTCTGACTTGGAGTCTGAACAATTATCTCGGACTGGCCAACAATCCGGAAGTAAGGGCAGCTGATGCTGAGTATGCCAGGCAATATGGTCTTGCATATCCCATGGGTGCCAGGATGATGTCGGGACAGACCACCAATCACGAAAGGTTTGAGAAGATGGCTGCCGAGTTTGAGATGAAGGAGGATGCTTACCTTCTTAACTATGGTTACCAGGGCATGGTTTCCATTATTAACTGTCTTGTTGACAGGCATGATGTTATAGTTTATGATTCAGAGTCGCACGCCTGCATCATGGACGGGTTGAGGCTCCATTTTGGAAAAAGGTTCGTATATGCTCATAATGACATGGAAAGCTGCGAGAAACAGCTTCAGCGCGCCACAAAACTTGTTGCAGAATCGGGTGGCGGCATTCTGGTTATTACGGAGGGAGTTTTTGGAATGGCCGGGGATCTGGGAAAGCTTGACGGCATTGCTGAACTAAAAAAGAAATACAATTTCCGCTTACTTGTTGATGATGCCCACGGATTCGGAACTATGGGAGCAAATGGAAGAGTAACGGGCGAGCACTTTGGTGTCCAGGACGATATAGATGTTTATTTTGCAACCTTTGCTAAATCTATGGCCGGCATTGGCGGATTTGTTGCAAGCACAAAAGGGGTTGTAAATTACCTTCGGTATAACCTCAGGTCCCAGATATATGCAAAAGCCCTTCCTATGGCAATGACACTGGGAGCCATTAAGAGACTTGAGCTGATCCAGACGCAGCCGGAACACCGGGAAAAACTCTGGACAATAGTAGGAGCCCTTCAGAAAGGATTAAAGGAGGCAGGTCTGGACCTCGGAAGGACTGAATCACCTGTCACACCGGTATTTTTCAAATGTGAACTGACCCAGGTTACGCAGCTGGTTTATGATCTGAGGGAAAATTTCAATATATTCTGTTCTGTCGTTATATATCCTGTTGTACCAAAGGATGTCGTGATGCTTCGCCTGATCCCCACGGCTGTGCACTCACTCGAAGATGTGGAATACACCATTAATGCCTTCAGGCAAATAAAACGCAAGATAGATAACGATGAATACCCTCGTGAAATGGCTGATTTTACAAAGTATAATAAATACATAACTGCAGGAAGCTGTCTTAATAGTCATTTTTAAGACAGCTTTTTTTTCCTTTTTGAACAAAATCATACAAATCAGGTTTAATGTTTGTAAAATCCACCGTTTAAACACGGGATATTTTTTTTATTACTCTCATTTATGCAGAAAAACAAACCTGAAAACCAGAATTCAATTTTAAAGGGTTACAACATGCTTCTCTATTTTGCAGGAAGTCTTATCATGTATGAGCCTGTCGAGGAGTGTGTTGCCGATTTCTGGTCAAAAGGTATCGTCAAGAATCTTCCGGTCAGGAGC
>CALMRD010000061.1 GCA_937871625.1 uncultured Bacteroidales bacterium
GACCCCGAAGGCTATGTCTCCGTCCCTCTCTTCGGCAAGGTGCCTGTGGCCGGTATGACCATCTACCAGGTGCGCGACCTGTTCCAGCATAAGGTCGACTCTCTCTTCCGCCATGCCTATGTGGAGGTGAGGCTCCTGAGTTATAAGTTTACGGTTTTAGGTGAGGTGCGCATGCCAGGCACCTTCATAAACTACAACGATCAGCTGACCGTCCTGGAAGCTATCGGTCGCGCCGGCGGCATCGCCGAGACAGGCACCAAGGAGAAGATCCTTGTCGTTCGTCCCGTGGGAGACAAGACATTCACATATCACATCGACCTGCAGGACAAGAGCCTCCTCTCGTCACCGGCATACTTCATCACTCCCAACGATGTGGTGATAGTGCAGCCCAACCCGAAGAAGGTCTTTAACGTCAACCTGCCGACGATCTCCTTCGTCATCTCCACCGTCACGGCAGCGATAACCACCACGCTGCTGCTCATCAACTACTTCGGCAAATAAAAACAGCTCCTGATGGAAAACGAAGATCAGAACTACTACATGCCTGAGAGCGAGGGGATCGACTTCCGCAGGTATTTCTCGCTTTTCATCAGCAACTGGTACTGGTTCGCCGGTGCCCTCATGATCACCCTGGCACTGGCCTACGGTGCCAACAGGTGGGGCGAGGAGTACTTCACCGTGCAGAGCACCATGCTCATCAACGACGAACAGTACGGCGGCGGCTATGCTGAGATGGACAAGATCATCCCCGGTGGCGATATCTTTCGCGCACGGCAGAACCTCAGGAACGAGATTGGCATACTCAAGTCGTTCGACCTGAACCATAAGGTGATGTATGAACTAACCGACTTCCCCGTAGTATACACTGCCGTCGGCAAGCGCGGCATCGCCGAGAGCCGCATGTACCGCAACTCACCCTTCGTGGTACAGCTCGACACCGCCACAGTCAGGTTCCAGCCCGGGAAGAGGGTCGACATAAAAATCCTATCCGCAGAGAGGTATGAGATGGCCATCGAGGCCGATGACTATGAAGGGGAACACAGCTTCGGGGAGCACTTTGACAGGTTTGGCTTCGACTTCATCATCACCCCGCGCGACAGCGTAACCTCGCCATACGCCGAGGGGGGATCGAACAAATACTACTTCTACATCACCACGCCGCCGGCGCTGGCCAACAGCTACCGCTCACGGCTCTCCGTCGCTCCCATCGAGGAGGAGGCCACACTGGTGACGCTCACCATATCAGGACTGGTCCCGGAGCAGGAGGCCGACTACCTCAACACCCTCATGGAGGCCTATGGGCAGCAGGGGCTCGACTGGAAGAACGAGGCGGCAGACAAAACCATCAAGTTCATCGATGAACAGCTGGGCTTCATCTCCGACTCACTCAGTAACGCTGAGGACGATATGGAGAGCTTCCGCCTGAACAACAGTTTCGTTGACCTGACCACCGAGGGCAACCTGGTGCTGCAGCGGCTTGAGAGGTACGCGAACGAGAAGAACACCCTCAACCTGCAGATGCAGTATTATGAGTACCTGAAGGAGTACCTCGTCTCGCGCAATGAGAGCGGACTGATAGTCTCACCCAGCGTGATGGGTGTCAGCGACCCGATGCTTATACGGCTCGTCGAGGAGCTGTCGCAGCTGCAGCTGCAGCAGAAGCAGCTGGGATTTGTGGTGCGCGATGACCTTCCCGCAGCAAGCCTGATAACGGGCAAGGTGGAGCAGGCACGGGAGTCGCTCATGGAGAACGTGAACAACAGCATCAACCAGCTGAAGATATCTGTCGGCGACGTCGATAGCCGCATTGCTGATGTGGAGAAGCAGCTCGGCAGGCTGCCGGGGACAGAGAGACGGCTGATACAGATACAGCGCGACTTCGACCTCAACAACACCGTTTACAACTTCCTCCTTGAGCGAAGGGCGGAGGCGGGCATAGCCATGGCCTCGAAGGTCTCCGACAGCAAGATCATCGATTATGCCGAGCCCTACAACGCCATGCGCATCAGGCCCAAGACCAGGCAGAACTATATGATGGCGCTGATACTGGGGCTGCTGATACCTGCCGTCTTCATCATCCTGATAGACCTGATGAACAACAAGGTGATCGACAAGAAGGATATTGAGAGGGCCACGAAGGCGCCGATACTCGGTTTCATCAGCCACAGCAGCTACGGCTCCGAGCTGCCCGTGACGGAGAAGCCCGGCAGCACGCTGGCGGAGAGCTTCCGCAGCATACGCACCTCGCTGAAGTACTTCATACCTGAGGACAGGCCGGCGGTGATAGCCGTCACCTCCACCGTCAGCGGCGAGGGCAAGACCTTCGTGGCGATGAACCTCGCGGCCATCATCTCGATGCTTGGAAAGAAGACCCTGCTGATAGGGCTTGATCTGCGCAAGCCGCGCATTCACAAGATACTGAATCTCAGCAACACGGAGGGGATGAGCACCTTCCTCAGCGGCAACAGCAAGTTTGACGATGTCATACAGAAGACCTCCGTGGAGAACCTCTGGTTCGCCACCTCCGGTCCCGTGCCGCCCAATCCTGCCGAGCTGATAGAGCGTCAGAGCATGACCGATTTCCTCGAGAAAGCCAGGAAGCAGTTTGATTATGTGATCATCGACACCCCTCCTGCCGCTGTTGTCACCGATGCGCTGCTGCTTGCCGGCCGTGCCGACGTGACCCTCTTCGTTGTCAGGCAGCGTTACAGCTCCAAGAACACGCTTCATCTCATTGATGAGATCTACAGGAACAAGGAGATCAGGAACCCCGGCATCATTGTGAACGACATCTCGATGTCAGGTTATTACGGTTACGGTCTCAGGTACGGTTACACCATGGGTTATGCCTACGGTTACAACTACGGATACAAGTACTACGGCCACACCTCGTACGGCAGGGGCGCACGTGATGAGGCAGGCTCATACTATACAGAGGACTGAAAAACCACCTGAGCTATCGGCTTATAAGAAATGACCTTCAGACTTTAGACCTTGAGACCTTCAGACTTTATGACTTCAGACTTATTTCTTATATTTGCACGTCGCAATCCGCGTCTGGCGGAAGTCCGAAAAACTTGGGGAAGGATTGGAATAGAATAAGAGCCGAAGAAACAAACCCGGCTCGTGGTTTATTATACTGATCTCAAGCTTGTTAGGCACTCAACCCGATGTGACTGACCAACCGGAGGATTATTTGAAATCAACATAACTGGCCCCCAGCCAGGAGCAAAAACTATAGCTATTAACTATCTCTGACCGCAAGGCTGCAGGACTGCAAGACCGCAGGACGGAGCGCAGCGACAGACCCCAAACCTGACCTTTCGACTTAAGACCTTCCGACCTTCAGACAAATACAACATGGAAACACCAAAAAAGCCCACACCACCCTCTGACGATATAGACCTGATGCGCTATGTCTCCCTCTTCATCAGCAACTGGCTCTGGATAGCCGCTGCGCTATTCCTCGCCCTCGCCGTAGCTTATGTCTTCAACAGGTATTCGCAGCGCGTTTACAACGTGAAGAGTACCCTCCTTATCAAGGAGGAGCAGACCGGTGGGGCTGTTGCCAATATGGAGCAGATATTTGCGGGCAACACGTATAATCCCTGGCCCAACCTCGATGATGAAGTTGCCATCCTTCAGTCGTATACCCTTAATTACCGGGTCATAGAGG
>CALMRD010000062.1 GCA_937871625.1 uncultured Bacteroidales bacterium
CATTGTATAACATGGAAAAGAGCAGTGTGCGGTTGGCATGCGGGAATCTGAAGTCGCGGTCACACCTGAGATTAATTGCCACCCCTGCATCTTCTGCTATGGGAGCCAGCTCTCCTGCGACCTCTGCCACCAGCTCTTTCAGGTCAACGGTATCCTCCCTGAGGTACTGCCTGCTCTCTATCCGCGCTATCATCAGCAGGGAGTTGACGAGGGCCTTGAGACGGTGGAGGGTGCGCAGGGACTCCTCGAGGCCTGCCTCAACAGAAGGTTCGAGGTTTTCCTGCATCAGCATGTTCTCAAGCTTGCTACGCAGGACCGAGACGGGGGTCATCAGCTCGTGGGAGATGTTTACCGTGATCTCCTTCTCCTTGCGGAATAGCTCCTCTATCTTTCTCATCATATCCCTGAGGGTGCGGTCAAGCCGGACGAAGTCCTCAGTGGAGGTCACCACCGGTTCCGAATGGTCAAATGATGGTGTGACGGTCTCGCTCAGCCTGCCTGTTATCACCCGCAAGGGGCGCAGGATGCGGGTCGTGTAGAAGAGGTCGGAGAGGAGTGTTACCGCAATAAATACTGCAAGGAATATCAGAATGACCTTACGGATGTTCTTTTCCGCATATATAATACTGGCAAGACTCTTGCCGATCTCCAGGAGGTATGTCTGACCCTCCACGCGAAAAGAGTAGTGGAGAACCCGGTAGTCGATAGTCTCATTATCAATAAGCCTCTGTGTAACCTCGACAAAATTCCAGTCCTCCTCAAGATTTGCTCTCTCGAGGCTGATAAACTCTTCCTTGAGAATGTTGTAGCTGCCGAACCCCTCGTCGGTACCCAGGGTGATGAAAGGCCCGATGCCTACTTCGGCGATAAGGTTAATGATCTCCTCCCGCTTGTCTATAAGCTCATTGTCAGTCTGACGCGTGTTGATCCGTTCAATTATCAGCGGGAGAAAGCCGATGAACAGTGCCGAAAAGACCAGTTTTGAGAGCAGGTTGAAGAGTGCCAGTTTTGTCTGTAGTTTCATCATGCTCCCCGGGAATCTTTAGCTTTCGGTGCTTATCCTGTAACCTACGCCCCGCACTGTTTCCAGCCACGGAGCGGGTCCCCAGGCAGACAGTTTCTTGCGAATATTCTTTATATGAACGTCAATGAAATTGCTGTCGTACTGGTCATCGAGGGTATTGCCCCAGATATGCTCATAGAGCTGATGGCGTGCCAGTACCTTGTCATGGTTTATGGCCAGGTAATGGAGGAGGTCAAATTCCTTTTTGGTGATCTCCACCTCCGTGTTGCGATACATCAGTTTTCTGCCCTGGACATCCATCACGAACTCGCCGAGGTTAAGATCAGGCGAAGCTATCTGGAACTTCCTTCTTGCGACGGCCATGATACGGGCGTGCAGTTCTGCCAGTGCAAAGGGCTTCGGCAGGTAGTCGTCGGCACCGAGGTCAAGACCCTTTACCCTGTCTTCCACCGCACCCCTGGCGGTGATAATGATAAAGGAGACGTCGATGTTGTTTTTTCTGGCCTCCATGATCAGGTCGAGCCCGTTGTAGTCGGGCAGCCCGAGGTCAAGCAGCACGAAGTCGTAGAGGTTGACGGCTATCTTCTCCGAGGCATCCCCACCTGTATAGGCCAGATCACAGAGAAAGCCCTCCTTCTTCAGGTAGGCAGCTATCTCAACCGCGAGGCTCTTTTCGTCTTCAACGATCAGAACGTTCATGATTCAAACTTACATAAAAAGATATTGTATACACCAGGGCTAATGAAAATTAAAAAATCCTGAAAAAGGCGCTTGCCATAAAGAGAAATCCTTTCATACCTGTGGTGCCTGTCTCTGAATAGAAGGGGATGACGTATCCCGGTTCGATCTCCAGCGTGAAGAAGTCGTAGCTGAAGGCTATTGGAAGCCCGAAGTCGATCTCCATGGGCCCGAAAGTCTCAGTGTATGAGGTGGATGAACCCTGGTTGTTCTTCCAGGGTCTGTAACCGGGAGAGACGGTGGTGGTGGTGCCTTCAGAGGTCTCAATGCTGATCATCTTGCCGAACAGGATGTTCACATAGGGATCAAAGGAGAAGAAGGCCTTGCCGCCGGCAAACGATGGTGTCTCAAAATACCTCGAGTGCCTGGTCTGCAGATAGGCCTGACCGCCGTCTGAGAAGAGGCCGCCGAGCGATATCTTTGTGTAGAGGATCCTCCAGTCGATGCCGAGGGTGGCATCGGCATATGTAAAGTTATAGAAGAGGGTGTCCCTGAGCGACTCCGCAACAGTGTAACGTGAAAGGCCCAGGCTTATGTCGAACCATGAGTTGAAGGTATGGTTGAAGCTGAGGCCGAGGCTGTAGAATGCCATGAATGGCGAGAACCCGCTAATGGAAAAGCCTGTCGCCGACAGATACAGTTTGTCCTTCAGACCGTATGAGAGGGAGGTATAGCCAAAGCCGTGATCCTGTGACATGGTAGTACCGAGATAGATCATGTTGCTGCCGTAACCGGTACCGGCATAGAATGAATGGACGGAGCTCTCCTCCGTGACAGGTTTGACGGACGCTGTGTCAGCGACAGCCGGGGTGTCAGCAACCACCTGTGCCGGCAATTGCATGACAAAAGCCTGCAGCATAATGCCGCAGGCTATTGCACCAATCAATGAAAACCTTCCTCTCATTTCGTCCGTGAGATATAATATTACCTTCTTCCAGGTCCTTTTGCTCCGGCGGGTTTGCCGGCCCCCTTGGGTATGCGTGATCCCGACGGGCGCTCGATCGATGCCGGACGTGCTCCGCGTGCCTTGCTCCAGTCAGGGCGGGCACTCTGCACCTTCTTGACACCTGATGCACTGGCCCCCTGGTTCTGGGCTTTGGCCTGGGTACTATTTCCTGCCTGAACCCCTGCCTGTGCCTGAGTCTGTGTTTGTGCCTGTTCCCCGGCCTGTGTCTGCGTCTGCTCACCAGACCTGGTCTGCTCCCTGGTCTGTTCACCCTGTTGTGATTGCGTCTGCTGGCCACCCTGCTGCGCACTCACCTTGGCCGTGTCAGGCGTGACCTGCGCCTCCTGTGCATTTATTACTCCTGCGGTGATCATCATCACTGCGGTTGTCAGCAGGAGTGTCTTAATCTTTTTCATCATATACTGTTTTAATTTCAATGGTATGATGGAGCCTCTATGTATTTAATTAATATACTACTGTGTATGCGTATGTAACTACATGGAGGGTTCATCATTCATCCTGTTTTCAATACCCGAAGATCCTTTTATAATTTTGTAATCGGTCTGAATCTCAAAGTATTTTCATCATTACACGACAAAAATATTCATTCCAAGATGAAGAAAAGATGAAAGGGGTGGATTTTTGAATGAAAATATTTATAGAAGTGTATGCGGTACATTTAAAAGATTGCATAAATTGCATGGTCGTGGAGTGGGGAATAGAGGGGCGGACGTTGATAAATGATCCGTTGGGTTATTTTAGTGAGCAGACGGATTGCAGGGGAGGCAGAAGTGGAATTGCCGGTTTTTGTGATTTCAGAAGCGAATTAAACCTACATAGTTAACCTAACATTGAGAGAATCATGCTGACACTTGACTGGATCGTTCTGGGGGCGTTTGTCCTCGCACTGATCGTTTTCATCGTGCTTGCTGTCCGTTCGAAGAGCAAGACATCAACGGACTATTTTCTTGCCGGGCGTGATGCCACCTGGATAGCCATCGGAGCCTCGATCTTTGCATCCAATATTGGTTCTGAACATCTTGTAGGGCTTGCGGGTGCGGGTGCTTCATCAGGTATGGCCATGGCCCACTGGGAGATGCACGGATGGCTCATATTGCTTCTGGGATGGCTCTTTGTGCCTTTCTACGCGCGTAGCGGGGTCTTCACCATGCCCGAGTTCCTTGAGAGGCGCTATAACAAAGCCTCACGGTCTGTCCTCTCAATAATATCCCTTGTCAGTTACGTACTCACCAAGGTAGCTGTCACAGTCTACGCAGGGGGAGTGGTCTTCAAGGATGTCTTCGGCATAGAATCGATGTGGGGGATAGACTTTTTCTGGATCAGCGCCATCGGGCTGGTGGTCATCACCGGCATATACACTGCCCTGGGTGGCATGAAGGCCGTGCTGTGGACCTCAGTGCTGCAGACACCAATCCTGCTTGCCGGCTCCATTGCGGTACTCATTGCCGGCCTGATCAAGGTTGGCGGATGGGATGAGCTGATGCACATCTGCCGCGCCGTGCCCGTCAACGAGTACGGTGACACCATGACCCAGCTTATCAGGTCACCCAAGGATCCTACCTTCCCGTGGACAGGTGTGCTGCTCGGCTCGGCCATCATCGGATTCTGGTACTGGTGTACCGACCAGTACATTGTGCAGCGTGTCCTTTCAGGGCGCGACCAGACACAGGCACGCCGCGGAGCCATCTTTGGGGGCTTCCTGAAACTGACCCCGGTATTCATCTTTCTTATACCCGGCATGATTGCATATGCTCTTGATCAGCAGGGAGTAATACATCTTACCAGCTCTGACTCGGCATTCTCCACTCTGATCAAGGAGCTGCTGCCCATAGGCTTCAAAGGTCTGGTGGTCGGAGGCATTCTCGCGGCGCTGATGAGCTCACTGGCATCACTCTTCAACTCCTCCGCGGCCCTGTTCACGATTGACTTCTACCAGAAATACAAGCCAAAGGCTCCCGAGGCAGAGCTTGTGAAGGTGGGACGGATAGCCACGGTGGTGGTGGTTATCCTGGGCATACTGTGGATCCCGGTGATGAAGGGCATCGGCAAGGTGCTCTATGCATACCTGCAGGATGTTCAGTCTCTGCTGGCTCCCGGTATTGCCGCTGCATTCCTCCTTGGAATACTTTCAAAGAAAGTTACTCCTGCAGCAGGACTCACAGGACTTCTTACAGGATTCACCATTGGCATGTTCCGCCTAATATTCACCATTTTCAAAGGCTTTCTGGATGCTGACGGTATCATTTACCAGGTCTT
>CALMRD010000063.1 GCA_937871625.1 uncultured Bacteroidales bacterium
CCGATGCAGGAACAGCACCTCCTCCTCCGCCTCCGCCGCCTCCTTCCGATGCAGGAACAGCACCTCCTCCGCCTCCTCCGGCAGGAAAGAACAGTATCAGGATTGTTGACGGAAACATATCAGGTGAAACAGAGGCGCTGATACTAATTGACGGAGAAATTGTTTCCAATAAATCTCTCTCAGAAGTAGATCCTGAGGAGATAGAATCAGTTAATGTGCTTAAGGGAGAGAAGGCAATCCTGAAGTATGGAGAGAAGGCCCGCAATGGGGTGATTGAGATCACTACCAAAAGCAGTACTGCTGATGCCGCTCAGATCAGGGAAGAGGTAACAGTACCTGGACAGCAGAAAAAAGTGAGTGATGAGGTTTTTATTGTTGTTGAGGAGATGCCGCAATTTCCGGGAGGGGAAGAGGCCATGATTTCATGGATTGCTCAGAATATCACCTATCCCGGGCAGGCAAAAAATGATGGTATCAGAGGAGTGGTGGTTGTTACCTTTATTGTGAGCAAAACCGGCAAGGTGGGTAATGTTAAGGTGGAAAGATCAGTTCATCCTCTCCTGGATGCCGAGGCAGTCAGGGTTATCAGGGGGATGCCTGAATGGAAACCCGGCACGCAGAGAGGCAAGGCGGTGGATGTGAAGTATACCGTTCCCGTCAAATTCGACCTGGATGTCAAGCTGAAAGTTGATAAACTGTAAGAGTCTGTTTGTGATATTCCAATAAAGAGAGGCCGGCTTAAACGCCGGCCTTTTTCATCTCACACGGGCTCTGCCGGAGCACTCTGCCTGCATTTATCACCCTTTAAGGCATGGGCGTATTAACCCTTATTCTCCTTCTCAATTTGCTCCTCAACATGATGTATCACCGTCTGCGGGAATGGTATCTCAATACCCTCCCTGTCAAAAGCATACTTCAGCCTCTTGCGGAATTCACCTGCAATCTCCCACTGCTTTAAAGGTTTGGTGTCTCCAAGTATCTTCACCACAATGGCGGAGTCAGCAAATTCATTCACCCTCAGGAACTGAGGCGGCGAAATAATGGAATCACTGAAGACCGGATCAGAAGCCAGCTCCCTCCCCGTCTCGTTGATAACCCTGATCAGATGTTCAATGTCTGTACTGTATGCTACACCCATGTCCATGTTGACCCGTGCAAAGTCCTTTGACAGGTTGGATACTTTTGTGATTGAGCCGTGCGGTATATGATGCACGGTGCCGTCGAGGTTGCGCAGGGTTGTTTTCCTCAGGCTTATATCCTCTACTGCACCGCTTAATCCCTCAATATCAACAACATCCCCGATACGGTACTGGTTCTCAAGCATCAGGAAGAGTCCTGTTATTATATCCCGGATAAGATACTGTCCGCCAAAACCAACTGCAAGGCCCACAATTCCGGCTCCGGCAATCAGCGGTCCGATCTCGATTCCCAGCTCCCCCAGGATCATCATCAGGGCCACAATTATTACCACAATATTCAGGGCGCCGGTAAAGATTCTGATGAGTGTATCCTCACGCTTCTTTTCCGCATCCTCCGTTGTATTCTCATCTGATTTGACCGAAGCCCTGACAGTCCTGATAATTAATCTCTTAAGCAATCTGTTAATTATCAGTGCCAGAACTACGATCAGGACTATTCTTATACCATTGCTGGTGAGCCACGGGATTATCTGGTCTGACCAGTTTCTAAGTGTTTCTTCCATTACGTAAATTTATGTTGTAGAATATGTATGCAACTTAGTGAGAGCCGCAATTTAATAAATACTAAGATGTTATGCAAACTCAATGACATACTGTTTACCGTCCGGTCCGCTGATGCAGAGGACGAACAGGGGTCTCTTTTTATTCAGGGTGATTAAAACTTAGGCTATAATGATGTATTTTTGATAGACTCTTCAGGTCAGATCTGTCAGAAAAATTTTTATGATCCTTCTAAACAGCCAAGTCGGTAATTACATAATAAGCAATGGCAGGAGATACTCCTACTTTGCCGGTAATAATTACCTGGGTCTTGCCGGTGATGAACGTATCAAGGCGGCAGTCATCAGGGCGGTTGAGAAGTACGGAGTGAACTTCTCGGCATCGAGGCACACTACCGGGACGGCTGACATTCATCTGGAGCTCGAGAAGGCACTGGCCTACTTCAAAGGCAAGGATGATGCGGTTGTCTTTGCGTCGGGCTATCAGGGTAACAGCATCCTGCTTGAGGTGCTCAGGGGCAGGTATTCAACACTCTTCATCGACCAGTCGGCACATGCCAGTATCCTTGCCGCCATCCCATCTGATGTGACTGGAGTGATCTTCTATAATCATTGCGACGCGGACCATCTTGATCAACTTCTTGAGAGCAGCACGGGTTCTGACCCCCTGGTCATCACCGACGGCATTTTTCCGCTTACCGGGGAGATTGCCCCTCTTGACAGGATTTACCCTGTAGTAAGGAGGCACCACGGCATCCTGGTGGTTGACGACGCTCATGCCACAGGCATTCTTGGTGATACAGGCAAGGGTACACCCGAGTACTTTGGCCTTACCGGGGATGAAAACATACACCAGACAGAGACAATGAGCAAGGCCCTTGGAGGCTACGGTGGGTTTATCTCGGGAAGCAGGGCTCTCACCTCACTGATAAGGGAGAGATCAGCCACTTATCAGGCATCGACGGCCCTGCCGCCACCGATTGCTGCAGCAGGAATAGCTTCACTAAGGATCCTGGGTGAAAACCCGGGGCTCCGGCTTCAGCTTCTAGAGACGGCATGGTACCTAAGGAAAGAGATAGCAGGAATGGGTTACCGGACCACAGACTACAGGACACCGATCATACCTGTGATCTTTGATGCCTCTGAAAAGGCCAGAGGTCTGTCACTTTTCCTGGAACAGAACGGAGTGATAGCACCCTTTATGAATTATCCCGTAAGGAAGGAGATGCACCAGATCAGAATAGCCTTGTCTGTCAGCCACACTGAAGAACAGGTCAGCCAGTTACTGGATTTGTTAAAAAAATGGAAGAAGAAAAATGAAAGCAGCTAAAATCAAAAAAGTATTTATTGAGCCTCTCAACGTACCTCTTGATGAGCCGTTTACGATTGCCATCGGAGCCAAGTACAGCATTGAGAATGCACTTGTGACTGTAGTGCTGGATAACGGTATTGAGGGTTACGGTGAGGCCGCGCCGCTGGAGCCCATCAACGGTGAGAACCAGGAGACAGTCCTGGCAACGCTGAAGAGTTGTGTCGGATTCCTGGAAGGAAAGGAGATCACTGAATACAGATCCATCTCCGCCACGCTGAGAGGTGTCTTCTGGGCGCAGGTCACCGCACGATGTGCCATCGAAATGGCGCTGCTTGATGCCTATACGAAGATGATCGACATACCCCTGTACCAGTTTTTCGGCGGTGCCGGCAACAGGGCTGAGACAGATTATACCATTGACATCGTGCCGCCGGAGACGGCAAAAGCCAATGCCGCGAAACTGGCAAAGGCCGGATACACTGTTCTTAAAACCAAGGTCGGTAAGAAACTGACAGATGATATAGACCGCCTTCTGGCTATCAGGGAGGGAGCTCCGGCATGCGGCCTCACCATTGACGCCAACCAGGGCTATTCCCCCTGCGAGGCGGTCCACTTCATCGAGGAGATGGTTAAGAATAACATCCGCCCCATACTGTTTGAACAGCCTGTCTCAAGATATGACCTGCAGGGTATGAGGTTTGTCAAGGATCATACTTCAATACCGATAGGCGCTGACGAGTCGGTCTTCACCAGTGCCGATGCCATAAATGTGGTGCGCACAGGATGTGCCGATTATATCAATATTAAGCTTATGAAATCAGGCATCATTGAAGCCATGGATATAGCAGCCATTGCCCGCAGTGCAAATATCAAACTGATGATTGGATGCATGCTGGAGTCGAAGCTGGCCCTGGGATGTTCCGTTCACTTTGCGGCAGGGATGGGCTGCTTCAGCCATATCGATCTTGATCCGCACATTAAACCTGACCTGGAGCCTTTCACCGGCGGTCCTGTATACAGCGCACCCTACTGGACACTTCCACCCGATCTGCCCGGAATAGGCTGCCAGAAACGGTGATCACTGCGGGCTGTTGGAATGTAGATTCACTGTTGAATTCTGACCTGCTCAAGCCATGCCACACGTCACTGAATATCTCCATTTTACGACCTAAAAAAGGCCGTCCTGTATAATTTATTGAAAATAAATGGGATATCCGGATAAAAACCGTATCTTGCGGCATATTAATAAAATCAAATAATGAATAAAGGAACAGTAAAATTCTACAATGAGTTCAAAGGATTTGGATTCATAAAAGATGAAAATTCACCCAAGGAGTATTTTGTACATTCATCTGGCTTAAAGGACAATATCAAGGAAAATGATGTTGTAACATTTGACCTTGAGCAGGGAAAAAAAGGATTGAATGCCGTAAATGTAAAACGTGTGTAATCTAGATAGATCACTCTGAAAATCCTGGTCCCGCCGGTGACGGCGGGACTTTTTTTTAAAAAGAGGAAAAATTATGATTGAAAAGAAGCCTGTAGTCTATAAATCACCCGATCTCTCCCTCATGAAGGAGGTTGTGATAGACCACAGAACAAAAATTTATATCCCTTCTGATGCCGATGCCGAAGAGGCAAAGGCAAAGTACCTGGCTCTCAGGAAAACCAGAAGGCCATAACTGACGCCTGAATAACCAATTGAGGCTATTTCTGCCGTTTTTCAATATCGGCATGATCAATTTTTCGTGAAAATGGCGGAAAAGCAGCCGCCTGTCGCCAAAACTTACCATCCAAAATCTTCTGTTTATCAAAATTTAGTATTCTGTAGGGAATGCATTGCCTGAGGTTTGCAAAAACCTGAATAACAGGTATATAAGACTGAATTACTTTTCCGTTGGAATTATATGCCCGGGAATTTAGTAAAAAAGAGGCCTCTTTTGACGAATGACCCTGTCAGCCTTGTTAG
>CALMRD010000064.1 GCA_937871625.1 uncultured Bacteroidales bacterium
AGCATGGCAACCCGTTTTTCTGCTCCCGTTTCTTTAAGAATACCAATGATCATATTTTGCAGGTTTGGAGGTTGGAGTTAGTAGTGCAGGGTTTAGAGTTAAAAAATTAACACCAAAATAGCAATTATTTATTCTTTCCCAAAGAAATTCTCAATCCAGAAATTATTAGCCTCATTTCGTGAGTGTAATCTTTTCTGGCCGCTTATCCCATGACGGTTACCTGGATAGATCATAAACTGAAACGTCTTGCCTTCATCCTGGAGTCTTGAAATAAGATAGATCGAATTCTGCATGTGAACATTATCATCCAGATCACCATGAGTCATATACAGCTTCCCCTTGTAGTCCCTGGCAAATGTCAGAGCTGATCCGTCTTTATACCCTCCGGGATTATCCTGTGGAGTATCCATGAATCTCTCGGTGTAGATGTTATCATAAAGACGCCAGTCAGTTACCGATGAACCGGCAAATCCATGTGTCCAGGAACCGGCACCTTTGGTCAGTGCCATACATGTCATATAACCACCATATGAGCTCCCCGTAATACCGATTCTTTCAGCGTCGACATAGGGTTTTGTCAGCAGCCATTTAACAGCATCCTCATAGTCGAGGATCTCCCATTTACCCAGTGACCTGTGGAGATAATCGAGACCTTTTTTGCCAAAGTGGCCTGAACCCCTGTGATCGACAGTGAAAGTAATTATGCCATTCAGGGCATACCATGAAGGATTATCCCCCTGCCACCTGTTGCTGCTCACATTCATGGAATTAGGCCCACCATATATTGTAAAGACTACGGGATATTTCTTCGATGCGTCAAAGTTTATCGGATAGGTGATAACCGCCGGCATGTCAAACAGTCCGTCGGCAGTTTTAATTCTGTGTAGTTCAGCTTTTGCATCCTTTGAGGGATCATAGGCAGATTCTTCAAATTTATAAACCTCCCTGATCTGCTTCCCCCGCTTATCATAAGCCAACATGGATCCGGGTGTGGTTATGTTATTCCACGTATCAATAAAATAGTTTCCCTTAGGTGAAATACTTACATTATGATTACCCGGTCCTTTTGTTATCTGAAGAAGGTTCCTGCCATCAATGCCGACCCTGAAGAAATGATTATCAGTCGATTCGGGGCCGGTACCAGTGAAATAAACGACTCCGGCCTCTTCATCAACCCTCTCAATACTATTAACCCGCCACCTGAAATTTGTAATCTGAGAGATAAGTCTTCCGTCCCAGCTGTAATAGTACAGGTTCTCCCAGTCATTCATATAGCTTTTAAGAATAAAGCCGGTTCCATTCTTCATTACATATACATCTTCGAAAAATTCGACCCAGCTTTTTCTTGTTTCGCTGTAAATTATTCTGAAGTCACCTGAAGCCGGATCAGCAAGAATGAACTTCATGTCATTCTGATCACGGTTAAGGACCTGGATGGCAAGCTTCCTGCTGTCGGGTGTCCAGAAAGGCCAGGCAATATACTGATCCACACTGTAATCAGTTTTCACCCAGGTCGTATTTCCGGTTGCAATATCGGCAATTCCCATTTTGACCTTCGGATTCGGATCTCCTGATTTAGGGTATGGGACCTGTTCAAGAATACCATGAATTCCGTCGGCTTCATCAAGCCTGTTAAGCGTAAACAAAGGAACATCAGTTTCATCCGTACGCAGGTAGGCTATTTTACTGCCATCGGGTGACCACCAGAATGCTGCATATCTGCTTTGCCTTCCCAGGATCTCCTCCATGTAAACCCACGAGGCATAGCCATTGTAGATCCTGTCAGATGCGTCAAAGGTCAGACGTGTTTCTTTATTATTAACAAGATCAAAAATATAGAGGTCTCTGTTTTTTGTATAAGCCAACTTTTTACCTTCGGGGGAGAACCGGACATTCACCTCCGGAGCTTCATCCGCTGTAAGTCTCCGGAGCTCTTTATCTCCTCTCGCAAAATAAAAAATGTCATCCTCCTTAACAATTATAACACTGTTCATATCAGGACTCAGAACATCATTAATTCCGATCATGGTACCTGCCGGTAAAGATTCGGATAAAAGATCTCTTCCCGATTTTGACGGAGGAACATCCACTCCCCTGCCGCTTCTTATATCGACACTTTTAATTACAGGTTTCTTTTGAGAATCCAAA
>CALMRD010000065.1 GCA_937871625.1 uncultured Bacteroidales bacterium
ACCGCCACCCGGAGCACCACCGCCAGGCTGACCGCTGCCCGGAGCACCGCCATCAGGCCCTCCACCGGGTTGTGACTGACCCGGCATCGGTGCCTGTCCGGATGGAGCCGCGGAATCCTTCTTCAGGTCCCTGTCACCCCAGAGACCCAGTCTTGGCCCTCCGAACCATACTGCAAGTATCAGCGGGATGCTGACCCACAAAGCAATCTTTGTTCCTTTTCTCATTAGTTATAGAATACTTGTTATATCATTGAAATGAAACTTGCCGGAAGCGTAATGATCAAATCCTTCGGCAGGTTTTTCTCCTGCAGGTTTCATCATTAAATCTTCTTACACTCTGAAACTGCAAAATTAGCTGTTTCCGAAATCTCCTTGTGTTAAAGTATATTAAAACAAAGAGTACCGTGAAAAGTTCTCACACGCAATCAGGGTCTTACGGATCAGTAGTTTTCAATGATCTCCCTGACGACTGACTCCATATAGTCGGTTATTATTCTGTTCGATACCGTGAATCCGTTGGCGAACATGGTGAATGCCAGCCTTCTGCCGCTGCTGGTGGTGACATAGCCTGCAAACGACTTGGCACTGGTGATTGTTCCTGTCTTGGCAAAGACCCTGCCTTTGAAAAACTCATCCCTGAAATAGCTCTTCATGGTTCCTGATACTGCTCCCTCGGGAAGGGAGGCGATGAACGGGGCAGTGCAGGGGCTGTTGTGCATATGCACCAGCAGCCGCACCGTCATCAGCGAGCTGATGTTGTTGTTGGCTGAGAGTCCTGACCCGTCAAGAATAACTGCTTCATAGGGTTCGCATCCGATCGAGTCAAGGAATGATCTTATTACCTCGGCGCCGGCACTGAAGGTACCCTCTCCCATGATAGCGTAGCCGAGATGTTTTCTGATCGCCTCGGCATACATGTTGACGCTCTCATGATTGGTAACCCTTACTATCTCTTCCAGTGTGGGAGAGAGAGTCACGCAGAGAGGTGTCATCTCCTCCAGGCCTGCTGTAGCTCTGGCTGCTGATGGAGGAGTGTCGATCCTGATGCCTGCATCCCGCATCGCCTGGTCAAGCAGTCTTACAACCGTCAACGGAGGATCCGGATTGGATGCTTTCAGTGCAAAGCTGCTGTCGGCAGGCACGCTTCCTGCTATCCAGGCAGATTGAGAATATGGTGTGCTGTAGACATATCCCTGGTCACTTCTTCCTGACGAGACCAGATAACTGTTAAACAGGATATCTCTTCCGTATAGTTCGACCGAGTCAATCACCGCCGGTGATCCTTCATTGTAGCCGGTGATGTAGATATTGTATTTATTGTCGTTGAAATTGATATCGAAGACCCCTGCCCCGTAGTACTGTCCCAGGTTGCCCCAGGACCATCCTGAGGGGGCGGGATTGAATTCATAGATTGAAGATGCGGCAGCAACACGGCCTTTGACATGCCTGATACCGGCAGCCAGCAAAGCCTCTGTCCACTTTGCTGTGACATCCCCGTAATGATCGCTGAAGTACTCAGATCCCAGTGCCGGGTCGCCGCCGCCCCTGATGATGATATCACCGTCAACCACCCCGCGGCGGCTGTTGAATTTTCCCGAAACATAAATGTCGGTTGAAAAGCGGTAGTCGGGACCAAGGAGTGAGAGTGCCACAGATGTGGGGTATAGCTTCATCACGGAGGCAGAGGCGAGGTTTCGTGTGGCATCGTGGCCGAAGATCATCTCACCGGTCACCGCGTCTGCAAAGCATACAGACCACGATGTTCCGGTGAGGGTGGTGTCTGCCACTATTATATCCATTGCACTCTGCTGACCGTTGATGCCGGTTGCGGTGGCAGCGGCAATGATGACTGCCTGTAAGATCTTTATTGTCATTCGCATTGTAATTGTCTGTTTAAAGGTTCGAATGGAACTTGTATGAATACTGTTTTGGATCAGAGTGCAGGCTGTTTCACGGTCAAGGGTCATCTGGTCTTATTCTGCTCAAGAGTTGAAAGCAGGCCGCAGGCGGCGCCGATATCCTCACCACGACTGGCACGTATTGTAGTTGTGATGCCTTTTGCATTGAGGCGGTCACGGAATGCCTCCATGGCCCTGGTGTCAGGGCTTCTGTATTGCGAGCCCGGTATGGCATGAAAGCGTATAAGGTTAATGCGACAGCGGATGCCATTGAGGATTTTTGCCAGTTCTTTGACGTGTGCGGGAGTGTCATTGAGTCCTTCAAACAGAATGTACTCGAAGGATATCCGCCTCTGCCTGCCGAGATCGAAGCCCCTGATTACTTCAAGCACTTTCTTGATTGGATGGGCTTTCTGCACCGGCATCAGCGCCTGTCGCTCATCATCAAACGGGGAGTGCAGGCTGACGGCAAGGTGACACCGGGTGCCTTCCAGGAAAGCCTGTATCCTGTCGGTGATACCGATGGTGCTTACAGTAATGCGGGAGGGACTCCATCCGTAGCCCCACTCTGAAGTGAGTATCTCCAGGCTCTTCATCACCTCCCCGAAGTTGTCGAGAGGCTCCCCCATGCCCATGAAGACAATATTGGTCAGTGAAGAGTGTTCCGGGATGCTTGCGAACTGGTTCAGGATATCACCTGAAGAGAGATTGCCCTGGAACCCCTGTCTTGCCGTCATGCAGAAATGGCATCCCATGCGGCATCCCGACTGTACCGACAGGCATACGGTAGCACGGTCACGGTCAGGGATGAATGCTGTCTCAATGAAACGGTGTTCATCTATGCCAAAGAGGTACTTTTTGGTGCCGTCACTGGCGGAGGCTACTGACGCAGGAGGCGTGAGTCCTGTCTCCCAATCTGTTGCCAGAAGGTTACGGGCAGCAAGTGAGAGGTCACTCATTCTGCTGATCTCA
>CALMRD010000066.1 GCA_937871625.1 uncultured Bacteroidales bacterium
CCTTCCCGACCAGCTCCTCTTACATGCAAAGATCAACGGCTTCAGCGACTTCCAGATTGCGAGACATGTCATCAGGCCTGACAACAGCAGTATCAGTGAGGCGATGCTGACAGTGAGGCGACACCGAAAAAGTAAAGGTATCGTGCCATATGTCAAGCAGATAGATACTCTCGCTGCCGAGTACCCGGCAGTGACAAACTACCTCTACCTGACATACAGCGGTATGGAGCACGACATATGGTATGAGAACGACAAACGGTCGGTGATAGTGCTCGGCTCCGGAGCCTACCGCATTGGATCAAGCGTTGAGTTCGACTGGTGCTCTGTCAATTCCATCAACACCATCAGGCGCGAGGGACTGCGTGGTGTGATGATCAACTACAATCCCGAGACCGTCAGCACCGACTATGACATGTGCGATCGCCTCTATTTCGATGAGCTCTCCTTCGAGCGCGTGATGGATATCATAGATCTCGAGACACCGCGGGGCGTTATACTGTCGATGGGCGGACAGATACCCAATAACCTTGCGATGCGGCTGCACCGCCAGGGTGTACCCATACTCGGCACACCTCCGGAGTCGATCGACAGGGCAGAGGACAGACACAAGTTTTCATCCATGTGTGACATGCTGGCTGTCGATCAGCCGCGATGGAAGGAGCTGCGCACCTTTGATGAGATAGACAGCTTTATAGAGGAGATAGGATTTCCGGTGCTGATAAGGCCTTCGTACGTGCTTTCGGGAGCGGCCATGAACGTCGTATCAAACCGCTCCGAGCTGGTCCATTTCCTGGAGCTTGCTGTCAGTGTCTCCAAGGAACACCCGGTGGTGGTGTCGGAGTTCATCGAGTACGCCAAGGAGATAGAGATAGACGCTGTTGCCTCTGGCGGCGAGATCATTGCCTATGCCATCAGCGAGCATGTGGAGTATGCAGGTGTCCATTCAGGTGACGCCACCATTGTCTTCCCTCCCCAGAAGATCTATTTTGAGACGGTGAGGCGCATTAAAAGGATCTCAAGGGAGATCGCCAGTGAGCTTAATATCTCGGGACCCTTCAACATACAGTTCCTGGCTCGCGAGAATGACATCAAGGTCATCGAGTGCAACCTGCGCGCCAGCAGGAGCATGCCATTTGTATCCAAGGTGCTCAAAGTCAACCTCATAGAGCTGGCTACGAAGGTAATGCTGGGGGTACACTGGGATAAACCCCACAAGTCGGTCTTTGACCTTGACTATGTGGGTGTCAAGGCATCGCAGTTCAGCTTTTCGCGACTCGCCAAAGCCGATCCGGTCCTGGGGGTGGATATGGCATCAACGGGTGAGGTGGGATGTATCGGCGACAGCTTTTTTGAGGCGCTGCTCAAGGCAATGTATTCCGTAGGGTACCGTATGCCTGAGAAGGCTGTGCTTATCTCTTCGGGGCCGGCCAAGGCGAAGGCTGACCTGCTGGAGGCTATACGGCTGTTGCGTGACCGGGGATACAAGCTCTATGCCACCCGCGGGACACAGCTCTTCCTGTCCAACGCCGGGGTGGATGCCGAGGTGGCATTCTGGCCTGACGAGAAGGATTCGCCCAATACCGTGGAGTTGATCCGGCAGAGGGTGGTTGACCTGGTGATCAACATCCCCAAGGATCTCTCGGCCACGGAACTGAGCAACGACTATCAGATACGGCGCAGCGCTGTCGATTACAACATTCCGCTGATCACCAACGCACGGCTGGCCTCAGCCTTCATCCATGCCTTCTGCAGCCTCGACGAGAAGGAGATAGAGATAAAGGCGTGGGATGAGTATTGATCAGTCGGCAGTCTTCAGTCAGCAGTTTGAGGCTCCGACTAAGAAGGAGGAGTCTCAATCCCGACC
>CALMRD010000067.1 GCA_937871625.1 uncultured Bacteroidales bacterium
ATATACTTCCAGGTGGCCGGAGGGACGAACCATGAGACATCCCTGCCCTCGCTGATGGCAGTGCGGATGAAGGTACCCGATATCTCCATCACCGGCGCATCAATTCTTGTGACCTTCGCGCTCTTAAGAAGCTCCTGAAGTTTCTTGCTGCCGGCGGGGGCCTTGTAGAGGCGGGGATAGACTATTATAGGATACTCTTTTACCAGCAGCTCTGCGTTCTTCCACTTGTGAAGGGTGGCCAGGTTATCCTCTCCCATGATCAGGGTGAAGCTGCGCGACGGGTACTTGTCGGTAAGGTAGGCGAGGGTATCCACTGTATAGGATGGCTGCGCCAGTTTGAACTCCACATCTGACACCCTGAAACGTACGTCGTCGCCTATGGCCAGCTCCGTAAGATAAAGCCTGTCGCGGTCAGCGAGCAGCGTCTCCTTCTTCTTGAGGGGATTGTGCGGACTGACGATAAACCATACCTCACTGACATCAGAGTATTCGGCAATATAGTTGGCAATGGCCATGTGCCCTATATGCACAGGGTTGAACGATCCGAAAAAGAGTCCTGTATCCATTACCGTAACCCGAGAAATTCCTTTACAACTGCTGCTATCTCATTGCATGACTTCTCCAGGTCATCATTGATGATGACCCTGTCGAAGCTGCATGCCAGGAGAATCTCCGAGGCAGCCTTCTGCACCCGCACCTCAATATCCTCCTCCGGGTCGGTGCCCCTCTTTGTCAGCCGCGACCGCAACTCCTCAACAGATGGTGGCATGATGAATATTGCCAGTGCCCTGTCGCCGAATATCTTCTTGAGGTTGATGCCACCCATGACGTCGACATCGAACAGAGGCGTCTTTCCCTCTGCGGCAATACGCTCCAGCTCACTCTTCAGGGTGCCATAGTAACGGTTTCCGTATACCTCCTGCCACTCAACGAACTCATCCCGGCTGATCCTCCTTCTGAACTCAGCCGCAGAGATAAAATAATACTCCCTGCCGTCCGTCTCACTACCCCTGGGCTTCCTGCTCGTTGCCGAGACTGAGAAGGCAAGCGGCAGGCCTGAGGCAAGCAGGTGGTTCACAAGTGTAGACTTACCGGCTCCTGACGGAGCGGAGATTATAAGCACCCTGCTCTCTTTTTTTCTTTCCACTGGTCAGAGAATATTGAGTGTCAGCTCCTTGATCTTCTCCAGCTCATCCTTCATCATCACCACCAGCTTCTGCATCGGGGCGTCATTGGCTTTCGAACCTATGGTGTTGATCTCGCGCCCCATCTCCTGGGAGATGAAGTTGAGCATCTTCCCGTTGGAACCATCACCCTTCATTGTTTCTTTAAAATAGTCGCAGTGTTTTCTGAGCCTTACCTTCTCCTCGTTGATATCCATCTTCTCAAGGTAGAATATCAGTTCCTGTTCGAAGCGGTTCATGTCGATATTCTCCGTGGCGAAGTTATCGCGCAGCGAGGCCTGCAGCTTCTCACGCATGCGGGCCAGCCTGTCGCCCTCCACGGCATTCAGTTCCTCCAGGTAACGAAGGATGGAGGCCAGCGATTTGGACAGGTCTGTCTCCATGGCCCTGCCCTCCTCCATACGGTAGGCGTCGGTCATTGAGAGTGCATCCTCTATCAGTGTGACAATCCTGTCCCACTCCTCCTCCGTCAGCTCCGGCTTCTCTGTTCTGAGGGTTTCCGGAAGCCTCATCACTATGCTCAGAAGATCACCGTTACTGCTCATACCCAGCTCATTGCTCAGCTCCTTCAGCTGATTGAGATATCCCCGTACCACTTTTGTGTTTATTACCGGGGCCTGCTCCTCATCCATGGTGTCAAGGGAGATCATGATATCGATCTTACCCCTCTGGAGTCTTCTGATGATCATGTTCCGTATCTCCAGCTCCTTCTCCTTGAAGAGCCATGGCACCTTTGTATTTACGTCAGCCTGTTTGCTGTTCAGCGACCTGACCTCAACGGTGATTTTCCGCTGAGGGGTCTCAACCATGGCTTTGCCGTAGCCGGTCATTGATCTTATCATGGTGATTGGGTTAAGCTTCTGGCAAACTTACATAAAAACGACTGATTTTTACAGACAATTAGTAATGAAGGTCGCAACCTCCATATTTACAGTGCAATGACAGGTAGTCAGTGTTAAGAGAGCAGTTCAAGCTCAACGGTGAAGTGCCTCATGATGGGCGCCTCCCATCTGATTGCCAGTCCTCTCTTTATCAGCTCTCTTCTCTCAAAGACGTTACCCACAGCTGCAGCCACATAATCCATATGGTTGTCGGTATAAACCCTTCTCGGCAGGGCCAGCCTCACCAGCTCCAGCTCCGGGTGCCTGTTCTCACGTGTCACCGGGTCACGGTCGGCCATCAGGGTGCCTATCTCGGCGGAGCGTATACCTCCCTCGAGGTATAACTCTACAGCCAGCCTCTGTGCGGGGAACTCACCGGCAGGAACATGGGGCAGGAACCTGCCTGCGTCAATGAAGATGGCATGGCCACCGAAAGGCTGCTGTACGGGCACGCCTGCTGCTGCGATCTTTTCTCCCAGCCTGGCCACCTGCCGGATGCGCGACTCAAGGTATTCACAGTCAGTGCCTTCGTAGAGTCCTGTTGCCAGGGCGTTCATATCTCGACCGGCCATGCCGCCATAGGTGATGAAGCCCTCAAACATGATGTTGTATGTCGAGGCCTGGCGAAACAGCTCCTTGTCTCTGAAGCCGATGAAGCCTCCGATGTTGACTATCGCATCCTTCTTGGAGCTCATAGTCATTCCGTCGGCATATGAGAACATCTCACGGGCTATATCCCTGATGCTCATTTCAGTGTAACCCTCTTCACGGGTTTTGATGAAGTACGCGTTCTCCGCAAAGCGGGCTGAGTCTATTATCACCGTGGCACCATACCTGTCGGCCAGCTCCCTCACGCCCCGCAGGTTGGCCATGCTCACCGGCTGTCCTCCGGCAGTGTTGTTGGTGACTGTCATCACGATGCAACCCAGCTTCTCGCGGGGCGTCTCCTTCAGCACCTGCTCAAGCCGCCCGAGATCGACGTTGCCCTTGAAGGGATCGTCAGCAAATATGTCCCGCGCAATCTCCACGGTACAGTCCACGGCGACAGCCTTGCGAAACTCGATATGCCCCTTGGTGGTATCAAAGTGGGCGTTGCCGGGAACAATGTCGCCCTCCTTTACGAGCACCGAGAAGAGAACATTCTCTGCTGCCCGTCCCTGGTGGGTGGGCAGGAAGTATTCAAACCCGGTAATGTCACGGATGGCCTCTTTAAGCCTGTAGTACGACGATGCTCCTGCGTAGCTCTCGTCGCCGGTCATGATGGCGGCCCACTGCCGGTCACTCATGGCCCCGGTCCCGGAATCAGTGAGGAGATCAATAAATACCTGTTCGGAGCGCAGGTTGAAGAGATTGTATGAGGCCTCTCTTATCCACTCACGGCGCTCACTGACGGTGGTTCGCCTCAGCGGCTCCACCGTCTTTATCTTATGGGGTTCACAATATGGAAGATTCATGATGATTTGCGATGTGTGATTTTCGATTTTCGATTTGATTTTTCAGACTGCATGACTGCAAGACCTTAAGACCTTAGGTACTCAGACCCTCACTACTGCCTGCTGCCCACAGCCTATTCCCTATATTGCGAGCAATAATTTAAGATTAATTAACAGAAGCAGGGCAGGGTGGGGTGGTTGGCAGGCGGAGACGTGCAACCCCGGGGCATCAGAATGCGTCCCTCTTTTTGATGTTGCGGAAAATCTGTTTCCTGTTTACGATCGCCTGAAAAAGGAAAATCATCGAAATAGGCTATTTTTGCAAATATAGTTTTTTTGCCTTCGGGGTCCAATCAGGAAATGTTAAAAGAATTTATGATGAAACGGGGATTACTTAAGTTCCATATAATATTGTTTTTTCTGTCGGGCAGCATGCTTCTTGCCGGCCAGGCGATTGATGTGCCTGACGAAGAACTCATCGTTCCGCAAGACACGGTGAAGCCGGCATTACCGCTGCCGAAACAGAAGATAAAGGGTGAGCCTGCACCTGACAGCGCCGGTCAGTGTCCCATAGTGCTCGACCGCGACAATGCACTGCAATTCCTCAGGAGAATAGGCTCCTCGAACTATATATGGAAACGGAGCGATGATCCCCTGCGTGAGGCCATCCTCAATCTGGTACATTTTGCTTCCATCCCCCGTGAAGACTCGGTTGTCAGTTACCTGTCGGGATACGGGTATGATAAGATTATGATACCGCTTGACAGCTACTTTGTATATGATTCCCTCAGGATAATCCTTCCCGTAATGCAGCAGGATTCTGTTGCAGCCGACAGTTCAGCTGTGGCAGGACAGGCAGGGGAGATGTTCATTGAGGCAGGCAACAGGATGAACAAGGTTAAGCTCTCCGCCGATGCTGCCCCGGTGGTTGCCAACGACACACTGCTGCTTAACGATACGGTGTTTGTACTGGTGAAGGACCTTGTTCCGGCTTTAATACCCCGCAAAACAAATGACACGATTATCCTGGTGATCACTGATACCTTACCCGAGGTGACGCTTTACCGCGACGATTTTCCCTTCCGGCGTATTAAGAATCCCTATGTGAGCGACTCAATCATAGCGGCTGTCAGTTCTCTCATAGGATACCTTGAGGAGCGTGATTCAACCCTTGTGAGGTTTGTCAGCGACAGGGGCAGGGGCACTGACATGTGGCTCAACAGCCGCGCAGATAACCTGGTAAGGTTCTGGCTTCCTGACGGGGAGAATGACTCGGTCTCTGTCTGGATTGGCAGCCCGGAACGCAATACCGTATCGCTCAAGGCGGAAGAGGGGGTGTTGTTTAAGAAACAGACCTGGCATGACAGATATGTTGACACGCGCGTCAACGTGATCTCGGCAGCAGAGGAGAACCTCAGAAGAGTGGCGCTGAGCAGGATCAAGCCCGATTACTGGAAGTTCAAGACCGATCTTTCCTACCTGCTTTCTCAGGGTGCCATCTCCAACTGGGCCAAGGGGGGAGAGAATAATATCTCTTCGGTACTTGATGTTGAGTCAGCCCTTAACTACAACAATAAGGAGACAAACGTAAACTCATCGACCACTGCACGCTTCGCACTGGGGCTGCAGGCATCAGGAAAATATAACGGAATCAGGAAGAACCTGGATATTTTCGAGATCAATTCAAAGATCAACTCCAAGGCCTTTGGAAAATTTGACCTCTCCGGACTGTTCCAGTTCAAGTCGCAGTTTATGCCCGGGTACAACTACCCCAACGACTCGGTTAAGGTCTCCAGGTTCTTTAACCCGGCCACCTTCATCTTCGGCTACGGTCTGGAGTACAAGCCTGACAAGAACACCTCTATCAGTTTTTCACCCATATCCTACAAAGGCACATTTGTTCCTGACACCTCCATCAACCAGACAAAATTCGGAATACCTGAGGACAAGAGGTCAAAGAATGAGCTTGGTGCATACCTTACCATAAGGAGCAAGCTGAAACTGTTCGACAGGGTTGATATGAACAACAAGATACAGCTCTTCAGTAATTTCATCTCAGAACCTCAGAACATTGATATCGACTGGGAGATGATAGCAACCACCAGCCTGAACTGGTTCACTGACCTGAGGCTCAATGTGCACCTGATATATGATGACAACACCCTGCTGCCAGTCTTTGAGAACGGTGAGCCGGTTATGGGTACCGACGGCAATCAGAAAATGGCTCCGATGGTTCAGTTCAAGGAGCTGCTGGGCGTGTCGTTCGTCTTTAAGTTCTAGCCGGGGGGGCTGTTCAGGAGCAGCGGGTCAGATACCGCGAATCGACTGCACCCCTGCAGTAGTCAGGCATACCTGGGCTGATGTTCTTCATCAGCGATGCGGCACCTCTGATCACCATTCGGCAGTATCATTCCGGCAAATATGAGCATCTGCCCTACACCAGCAGGTCAGCCACCACTGCCAGTCCGTAGATGATACCGGCAATGCCGTTCGTTGTGCCGAAGGCAAGGTTGACCCTGCTCAGGTCATCAGGAGAGACTATCAGATGCTGGTATGTCAGCATCGCGGCAAATGCCAGTGCTCCGGCCCAGTATATCACTCCGCCATGGCCAGTGATCCCTGCTGCCACTGCCATCAGCAGAGTCACTGCATGAAGGGCGATTGAAACAGCCAGGGCCTTGCTGCGTGACATTACCGCGGGAATGGAGTAGAGCCCTGTCTCCCGGTCAAACTGGTCATCCTGAAGGGAGTAGATTATATCAAAACCGCTGACCCAGGTAAGAACAAGAAGGGAGTAGATCAGCGGCAGCAGTGCAAATGAGCCGGTGACTGCAATATAGGCTCCTATGGGCGCCAGGCTCAGACCGAGTCCCAGCACCAGGTGGCAGAGCCAGGTAAATCTTTTGGTGTAGCTGTAACCCAGGACTATCAGCAGGGCAACCGGCGACAGCAGCAATGTCAGGCTGTTGAGCATGGCTGTTGCCGCAATAAAGAGCAGTGAACTGACAACCACGAAGATCAGTGCATGGCCCTGACTTATCCTGCCTGACGGTATCTCCCTGCCAGCAGTTCTTGGATTCAGAATGTCAAACCTTAAATCTGCCCAGCGGTTGAAAGCCATGGCGGCACTGCGGGCAAAAACCATGCATGCCAGCATCAGCAGGAAGGTCCTGAGGCTGAAACCGTGATCAGGCCGGGTGGCACCGAGGAAATAGCCCACCAGTGCAAACGGCATCGCAAAGACGGTATGGCTGAACTTCACGAGCGAAAGATAGTCACCGGTGCGGCCCAGGAGCTTCTTCATCTCAGTGCAGCGCCAAATTCGCGCTCGAAGGCTTTGAAAAGGCCACTCATAACCTTCTCGATACTCTTCTCCGTGAGCGTCTGCCTCTCATCCCTCAGAATGAAACTGACCGCATATGATTTCTTGTCCCTGCCGATGGCATCACTCTCATAGACATCAAAAAGGTCCACCTCCTGCAGGATATTGCGTTCAGTCTTGTAGGCAAGGTCACGTATCTGACTGAATCTTATCGATTTGTCAATGACCAGTGCGAGATCACGGCGCACCCACGGGTACTTTGGCAGTTCGCTGAAGCGAATGCTCTTCCTTGAAATCATCCTGATGATATTCTCATGGTTGAGCTCGGCAAACCATACATCCTGCCTGATGTCAAACATGGTGAGGTACTTTTTCGAGATCTTCCCGAATGATGCCAGGTCAGCACCTGCGCTGCCGTATTTCATTCCCTCGGTGAACCATCCTGAAGTATCCTCTTCTTCAGTAATCTCCCGGCGTTCAATGCCGAAGCGCGAAAGGACCATTTCTACGTATCCCTTTATGTGAAAGAAGCCCGTTGCTTCGGCAGGAGCATTCCAGCGCTGAGGGTTGAGGTCACCCGTAATGGCCATCGCCAGCAGCTGCCGCTCGCTGAAGGCTTCAATGATCCCGGCATCCTCTTTTCCCGGCCTGCTGCTGTAGACATATCCCAGCTCATAGAGTTTAAGGTCGGGGTTCTGCCTGTTGATATTATGTGCAATGGTGCTGAGCATACCGGGCAGCAGCGACATGCGCATGACATTGAGGTCACTGCTCAGCGGGTTGGCAAGCTGAACCATTCCGGAGGTGTCAAAGTCACCGCTCCTGTCAAACCATGCCGCGGGGGTGAGAGAGTTGCACATTATCTCGGCAAAGCCGTTTGCGGAGAGGAGGTCCGATACGTTTGAGGCAACCTTCTCACGGTCAGGCTTCACTGTGTGGGAGAGCATTGAACGCATCTCGGCGCTGACACCAATATTGTTATAACCGTAAACCCTCAGAATCTCCTCCGTGACATCTGCCTCGCGGGTCACGTCTACACGGTAGGCCGGTATCTCCAGGGTGAGCCTGTCGGACGTCTCATCGGTGATGTGAATGTCAAGGCTGTTGAGAATTGTCCTGACGGTGGCGGAGGGGATCTCCTCGCCTATGAGTTTTGCCATCCTGTCAGGTGAATAACTGACAGTAACTTTTCTTACCGGTTTGGGATAGACATCCACCACATCGCCTGTGATCACGCCACCGGCCAGTTCCTGTACCAGCAGGGCAGCCCTCCTCAGTGCGTAGAGCGTCATCTCGGGGTCGGTCCCTCTCTCAAAGCGATATGAGGCATCAGTATGAAGATCGTGTCTTCGCGATGTGCGCCGCACCGATACTGAGCTGAAGGTGGCGCTCTCAAGGAACAGATCGGTGGTAGCCGAAGTAACCCCCGATTTCTCACCGCCGAAGACGCCGGCGATGCACATCCCTTCTCTGACATTGCATATCATCAGGTCAGAGGCTGCCAGCTCGCGCTCAACGCCATCGAGGGTGGTGAATTTTGTCTTTTCAGGCAGTGTCCTGACGATCACCCTGTCGCCGCTGATGGCTGCGGCATCGAAGGCATGCAGGGGCTGCCCCGTCTCATGAAGGACGAAGTTGGTGATGTCCACCACATTGTTGATGGGGTGGAGCCCTATTGACCTCAACCTGTTCTGCAGCCACGCAGGGGAGGGGCCAACAGTAATACCCCTGATGGTCAGTCCTGAATATCTTATGCAGGCCTCATTGTCCAGCACCTCCACCTCTATGGCCTTGTCACTGGCCGTCCCGGGTTTGAATGCACTCACGTCTGGCAACCTGGCCATGACCGGTTTTCTCAGGTTGAAGAAGGCTGCCAGGTCGCGTGCCACACCGTAGTGAGAACTGCAGTCTATCCTGTTTGGGGTCAGTCCTATCTCGAAAACCGTATCGCGTACAACGCCAAAGTAATCTGATGCCGGAGACCCCGGCCTGGCAGAGGGGTCAAGCACCATGATGCCTTCATGGTCCGTTCCCATGCCAAGCTCATCCTCGGCACATATCATCCCTTCAGAGAGCTGGCCACGAATTTTCGACCGCTTTATCTCAAAGCGTTCCTCGCCGGTAAAAACCGAGGCTCCCGGCAGTGCCACCGCAACAACCTGTCCTGCAGCCACATTGGGTGCGCCGCAGACTATCTGCAGTGGCTCGGGACCACCGGCATCGACGGTGGTGACACTGAGCCTGTCGGCGTCAGGGTGCCTCTCACAGGTGAGTACCCTGCCTATAACCACGCCCTGCATGCCTCCGATAATTGACTCCCACTCTTCAACACCCTCAACTTCAAGCCCGAGGCCTGTAAGTATGGTTGAGAGCTCTTCCACTCCGGCATCGAAGTCGAGATATTCCCTGAGCCAGTTGTAAGAAATCTTCATTGCTTCTGATACTTTTCAGTAAGATGCAAAAGTAAGGAAAAAAGGTTACAGCCATAATGGAGGTTCTATTTATGGATGATCATTATCGTTATATTTGCAGGTCAACAGGAGGCAATATGGAATTACAGGAGAATGACAAACTTATACTGATCACGAATGATGACGGGCTCTATGCCGCCGGTCTGCAGAGGCTCATCAGCATCATGTCCGATTTTGGCAAACTGGTCGTGATCTCAGCCACCGAGAGCCGCAGTGCCATGTCACAGGCACTGACAGTCAAGCACCCTCTCCGTGTCAAGCTGCTGGAGGAAGACGACGGCAAACGTGTTTATGCCTGCAGCGGCACACCTACTGACGGTGTCAAACTGGCTGTTAACCAGCTGCTGGAGCGCAGGCCTGACCTGATTGTCTCGGGCATCAATCACGGATCAAACGCCTCTGCCAGTGTTCTCTACTCGGGAACCATGGCTGCCGCACTTGAGGGTTGTCTTTATAAGATCACCTCTGTAGGGTTCTCACTCAACAGCTATTCTCCCAGGGCCGATTTTTCAGCCTGTGACAGTTATATCAGGCAGATATGCAGCCTCCTACTGAAGGACCCGCTGCCGGAGGGAATATGCCTCAATGTTAACATCCCTGCCATCCCTGCCGGGGAGATAAAAGGTATGGTGGTGGCACGTCAGGCACTGGGCAGCTGGCAGGAGGAGTTCGAAAAACGAAAGGATCCGGCGGGTAAGACATACTACTGGCTGACAGGCAGGTTCACGAACCATGAGCCGGAAGCATCGGATACCGATGACTGGGCCATTCAGAACGGATACGTAGCCGTGGTGCCGGTGACCACCGATATGACGGCCCACGGTTTCCTCAGCACATTGAAATCCAAACTCTGATATGAGGTTCAGGGAACGGTTTGACAATATCATTACAGGTGTCACCGGCGGAATCATAATCCCGGTGACAGCATTCCTCATCTTCTTTCTTATTACGCGTAACGGCCTTTCATTCAGCGGTTATCTCGACAAGATTGAGGAGGCAGGCAATGTGTCGGAGGTCATGAGCATCTCCGTCTTTGCCAACATTATCATCTTCCTTATCTTTAACAGGCTTGACATGCTCCGGGCCTCCAAGGGTGTACTTGGCATAACCATTATATGGGCTTTTGCCGTATTCGGGATAAAGCTTTTCTGATATGAAGTATTTCATCATAGCCGGAGAGCCATCGGGTGATCTTCACGGTTCAAACCTTATCCTTAACCTTTTTGAGGCTGACCCGGCTGCAGATATCGTATGCTGGGGCGGCGACCTGATGTCAAAGGCGGGAGGAAGGCTGGTACGGCACTACCGCGAGACAGCCTTCATGGGTGTATGGGAGGTGATGGTCAACATCCGGAAAGTGAGGAGAAATTTTTCTGAGTGCCGCAGGCAGATAGAAGAGATGATGCCAGAGGTGGTTATTCTGATCGACTACCCCGGGTTTAACCTGAGGATGGCGCGTTTTGCAAAAAAGAGGGGCATCAGCGTCTATTATTACATCTCCCCAAAATTCTGGGCCTGGCGTGAAGGCAGGGTGGAACTGCTGAAGAGATACGTTGACCGGCTTTATATCATCTTTCCGTTTGAGACCGAATTCTTCAGCAAACACGAGTACAAGGCCCACTTCCTTGGCAACCCTCTTATTGACCAGGTAGAGGCATGGCGCCGGAAGACTCCTGAGCACGGGAGACTGATGGAATCCCTTGGTCTCGGCGAGAAGCCCGTGATACTGCTGATGGCCGGCAGCAGGCTTCAGGAGATAGCAAAGGTGCTTCCGGTGATGGTACAGGTGGTCTCATTATTTCCTGAATACCAGTTTGTGGTGGCGGGGATGGATCACCTGCCGGCGTCACTGTATGAAGGTATTATCGGAACAAACCCGGTGAGGGTTGTCAATGACAGGGCATATGATCTCCTCTCCGTGGCGGAGGCTGCGTTGGTGACATCGGGGACAGCGACGCTTGAGGCCGCGCTCTTCGGAGTACCGCAGGTGGTATGCTACAGGACGAGCGGGTTGACATACACTCTTGGTATGTTTTTCCTGAGGGTGCGCTTTATCTCCCTGGTGAACCTGATAATGGGGAGAGGGGCTGTCACCGAGCTTATCCAGGGAGAACTAAACAGCGAGAGACTGCACATCGAGCTGGAGAAGATCATCTCCGGTGGTGAGAGTCATGAGGTCATGAAGAGAGATTACGAAGAACTGAGGCAGATACTGGGAGGAGAAGGTGCCTCGGCAAGAATAGCTTCCGACATGGTGACGCAGCTGAAGCAGGGGAGCATGAAAACATGATCAGGGCAGCCTTCTCCATACTCATTCTGCTGATGGCTCTTCCTGCCCGTGCTGAGGTGACGGTCCGCATCTTTGCACGCACCAAACCGGTGACGGTTGTCTTTACCCCCCGTCAGGGAGAGTACCGCCTTGACCATGGTGATCCTGACGGACTGACGATAGTACCGGGAGAGACGGTGGCGGTGACCCTCAATGACGAGAAGGTAATATTCAGAACCCTGTCCGGAATATCAGGGGTGGCTGATACACTTAGATTCACCCCCCTGGCTGCCGATGCTCTCTTCACCATGCGTGCCCCTGCACGTGCTGAGGAGGTGAAGACTCTCAACGGCAGTCTCATGATAAGCTCCTACCCCGGCTCGCTGCTGGTGCTCAACGTTACTGAGCTGGAGGATTACCTGCCGGGGGTGGTACGTTCCGAAGCGGGCCGGGCCGGACCTCCCGAATATTTCAAGGCCCAGGCCGTGGTGGCACGTACATATGCCTACAGAACCATCGACAGGCATGAGCTTGACGGCTTTGACCTGTGTGACGACACCCACTGCCAGGTTTACCCTGGTATCATCGGTGAGAGCGTGATAATAGATGCCTGCCACTCCACCGCGGGCAAGGTGATCACTGACAGCCAGGGAGTGCTTATTGAGGCTGCCTTCCATGGTAACTGCGGCGGGGTGACCGCCTCATCGGAGGATGTGTGGGTAGCAAAGCACCCTTACCTTGCAGGCATCACCGATCCATGGTGCGGCTATTCGGCGTCAGCAGCCTGGGTGAAAAGAGTATCCCTCACCGAATGGTATGACTTCCTGAGATCCAGGGGTGTGATGCCCGGGGAGGAGACGGCTCTCTATTCACCTGCCGGCAGCAAACCGGTGAGGATCATGAACCGAACAGTGGAGGGCAAAAATATCAACAGTGAGGAGATCAGGTTGCGGTTCGGCCTCCGGTCGGCCTTCTTTGCCATGAGACCGGAGGGAGACAGCCTGACGGTCAGCGGCAGGGGCTACGGCCATGGCGTGGGGCTCTGCCAGGACGGGGCGAGGGCCATGGCTGAGAAAAATATGAGCTACGAGAAGATAACCGGATTCTATTATCCCGGGACTGTGGTCACCGACATCAAAAATGCACGCAGGCCGCTGAGGCCTTGAAAGATTTGAATATTTTTACAGCAAACTTTTGGTTATGTTCACTCTCTTCAGAAAAGAGATCACCGGTTTTTTCAGTTCCCTGACAGGGTACATAGTCATTATTGTGTTTCTCCTGGCGAACAGCCTGATAATGTGGATTATGCCAGGCCAGTGGAACCTCCTCGACAGTGGTTATGCGGGCCTTGACACTCTCTTCGTGCTCTCGCCATGGCTCTTCCTGTTCCTGGTGCCTGCCGTCACCATGCGGCTCTGGTCGGAAGAGCGGAGGTCCGGAACCATAGAGCTGCTCTGGTCACGGCCGGTAGGAGACGGCAGTATCATCTATGGTAAGTTCCTGGCATCGGTGGCACTGGTGCTTATATCACTTCTGCCGGCAACTCTGTTTGTTATCTCAGTATGGATACTGGGAGAGACACCCGGCAACCTTGACAGGGGAGGCACAGCCGGTTCATTCATGGGACTCCTGCTGCTTGCCGCCGTTTACTCTGCCATCGGTCTCTTTGCCTCATCACTGACGGAGAACCAGGTAGTGGCCTTTCTTCTTGCAGCCGTCCTCTCCTTCATTATGTTCACGGGCTTTGACTCCCTCTCTCTTCTGCCGGGCCTGTCTTCTGCAGGTGAACAGGTAGCCCGGATAGGCATCAACGAACATTATAAATCAATCAGCAGGGGTGTGCTTGACATACGCGACATAGCCTATTTTATCTTCGTGACGGTACTGTTCAATGAGGCCGCCAGGCTATCCCTGCGCCGCAGTAAGGTGATGAGACCGTTGCTGATCATAATGGTCACGGCCGCTGCAGGCCTGCTGCTGTCACTGCTGAACCTCAGGGTTGACCTGACGGAAGACCGCCGGTTTACGCTGGCTGAGCCTACAAGGAAGATACTGAAGGAGCTCGACAGAGATGTCAGGATAGATATTTACCTCGATGGTGAGATGCCTGTCGGGTTCAGGAAGCTGAGACGCAGCGCCGCGCAGTATCTTGACGAATTCCGCGTTGCATCCGGGAGGAGGATATCTTACGACTTCACAAACCCCTCAGCCTCATCCGATGCCGCGACAAGGGAAAAATTCCACAGTGACCTGATCAGCCGCGGACTGATGCCTGTAAACGTCATGGCCTCCGACGGCGAGGGCGGCAGGACACAGAAACGTATCTTCCCCTCACTCACCGTCACCGCCGGAGAGACAGTCATCCCCGTCAATTTCCTGAGAAATAATCCGTCGTTACCTGCTGAGGTAAACCTGCTTCATTCCACTGAAGGACTTGAATATGAGATCATCAGGGCTGTTGCAACAGCCACTGCAGATACTGTTCACCGGATCGCCTTTATCGAGGGTCACGGTGAGCTTGATGAGATAAGTGTGGCTGACCTGACCCTCGAGCTGGCAAAGTTCTATAACATAGACAGGGGAGTTATAGGAGGTAAGCCCGGTATCATTGATGATTACGCGGCAATTGTCATTGCCGCTCCGAAGGAACGGTTTGATGAGAAGGACAAGTATATAATTGATCAGTACATCATGAACGGAGGGCGCGTCATGTGGCTTGCCGAAGAGGTGGCAGTCAATGCCGACAGCCTGACAGCGGGTGCAACGGTGGCTCTCTATCAGCCTCTGTCGTTCAGTGACATGCTCTTCAGGTACGGGGCGAGGATCAACCCGGTCATCATCCAGGATGCCGACTGTATGCTGATCCCGCTCAAGATCACCAACCCCGGGGGAGAGGCACAGTATGTCCCGGCACCGTGGGTATACTATCCGCTGCTGCGCCCCTCTCAGAGCCACCCGATAACACGCAACCTGAACAGGGTTAAAGCTGAGTTCGCAGGTACACTGGATACCGTGGGCCGGGATCCGTCAATAAGAAAGAGTGTCCTTCTGACCACCTCCGGCGAAACACGTACTGTCACACCCCCGGCACTGATAACTCTTGAGGAGGCCGAGGAGAGGATGCCACCGGAGATGTTCACTGCCGGAGAGAAGAGCGTGGCACTGCTGCTCGAGGGTATCTTCAGTTCAGTCTTTGAAAACAGGATGACTGAAAGCATCATCGGAGAGGAGGGCAGGGAGCCGGTAACCCGCAGCAGGCCGACAAAGATGATCGTCATTGCCGACGGTGACATCATACGTAATGATGTCAGCTGGTCAGGGGGAGTGCCGGAACCACTGACTCTGGGGCTCGACAGGTATACGAAGCAGATCTTCGGGAACAAGGATTTTCTCGTTAATTGTATCAATTACCTGGTTGAGGAGAATGGCCTGACGGAGATGCGGTCAAGGGAGATAAAGCCGCGGCTTCTCGACCAGTCGAGGATCCGCAGCCAAAGACTGCTCTGGCAGCTGCTCAACACAATAGTGCCGGCGCTGCTGATTATCACCGCAGGAGTGGCGTATAACAGGCTCAAGCGGAGACATTATATGAGAGTGAAATAAATTTGTTTGAGGGAAAGATATTTTTTTGTAATATTGGTAAGCCGGTTCTCAAAGCGGACTGATCACTTAATCAGTGAATTGCAGGTATGACCGGGTGTGAAGTGATGTAATTTTAAAACTGACAGTATGAAATTTGTTGTATCAAGCACGGAACTTCTGGGTCATCTGCAGGCAATAAGCAGGGTGATCAGCACTAAGAATACACTGCCGATCCTCGATAACTTTCTGTTCAATATCAGTGGCAATGACCTGGAGATAACGGCCTCTGACCTTGAGTCTACCCTTATCACCAGGATGAGGCTTGACAATATCACCGGCAGCGGTACCATAGCACTCCAGGCCAGGATATTGCTTGATACGCTCAAGGAGTTCCCGGAACAGCCGCTCACCTTTGATATCAACACTGATACCATGGCCGTGGTGATTAACTCCGAGAACGGCCGCTTCAGCATAGTGGGCCAGAATGGGATTGACTTCCCTGTGCTGCCTGTGATCAAGGCCGAGAAACGGTTCGGCTTCAACCTTCCTGCCGATCTGTTGTTGTCAGGAATCTCCAAAACCCTTTTTGCCACTGCCGATGACGAGCTTCGCCCGGTGATGGGTGGTATTCTGGTTGAGGCTTCCACCGAGAAGCTAACCTTCGTGGCATCTGATGCACATAAGCTGGTGAGATACCAGAGGAGTGACGCCAGGGCTGAGGACAATGCCTCATTCATCCTTCCCAAGAAACCTGCTTCGCTCCTCAAGAATATACTGCCCCGTGAAAGCGGCTCCGTCTCCGTGGAGTTTGATGACAGAAACGCCTTCTTTACTCTTTCTGACTACAAGGTTGTATGCCGCCTTGTGGAAGGCAACTACCCGAACTACAACTCCGTCATCCCGAAGAGCAATCCGCGCAAGGTGCGCGTTGACAGGCTGGAACTGTACAACATATTGCGCAGGGTCTCCGTCTTCTCCAACCAGGCCAGTAATCTCGTCAAGCTTCAGCTAACGCCTAACCAGATAACCGTCTCTGCACAGGATGTTGACTTCTCGATCTCGGCATATGAACGTCACAAGTGCCTGTATGAGGGCGACGACATGGAGATAGGCTTCAAGTCTCTGTTTCTGATTGAGATTCTGTCGAACATAGCATCACAGGATGTCATCATTGAGCTCGCTGATCCGACAAGGGCAGGACTCTTCCTGCCGTCGGAGACCAGCAATGAGGATGAGGATCTCCTCATGCTTCTGATGCCAATGATGATCAACGCCTGAGAAGAATCACGATATGGAGCTAAACCTCAGGAAACCCCTGGTCGTCTTTGATCTCGAGACCACGGGAGTAAACATCGCTACTGACCGCATCGTGGAGTTTGCCGCTCTCAAGGTGTCACCGGGTGGCGCGGAAGAATGGATGACCATGAGACTCAATCCGGGCATTCCGATATCCCCGGAAGCGACCCGTGTACACGGGATCACCGATGCAGATGTGGCTGATGCCCCTCATTTCCGTGATGTGGCGCGTAAGATAGCCGCATTCCTTGAAGGATGCGACCTTGCCGGTTTTAACTCCATGAAGTTTGACATGCCCATTCTCTGCGAGGAGTTCCTGAGGGTAAATGTCGATTTTGACCCTGCCCGTCACAGGTATGTCGACGTCCAGGTGATCTTCCACAAGAAGGAGCAGCGTACCCTCAGTGCCGCCTATAAGTTCTACTGCAACATGGAGCTGGAAAATGCACACAGCTCAAAGGCAGATACTGCAGCTACCTATGAGATACTGAAAGCACAGCTCGACAGATATTCTGACCTGGAGAATGACATAGAGAAGCTCTCAGCCTTCAGCGCCTTCAACAACAATGCTGATCTCGCCGGTAGAATTATCTTCAATGAGGGAGGCACAGAGGTGTTCAACTTCGGCAAGCACAAGGGAAAACCGGTGGAGCAGGTCTTCAGGGAAGAGCCCTCTTACTACTCGTGGATGATGAACGGCGACTTCCCTCTTAACACAAAACAGGTTATCACCGCAATAAAACTGCGCTCCTTCGGCAAAGCCTGACCGCATCATGAAGATTATCTGTGTGGGACTGAACTACCGGAAGCATGCTGCCGAGATGAACCGTCCGGTGCCGGCTGAACCGATGATCTTTCTGAAGCCCGACTCGGCGATTCTGAAAAAGAACAAACCTTTCTTTATCCCGGACTTCTCGTCCGATGTGCAGTACGAGGCGGAGATAGTACTCCGCATCTCAAAGCTGGGCAAAGGCATCGCAGTCAGGTATGCGGGACGGTATTACGACGCCCTGACGGTGGGGATAGATTTTACAGCCCGCGATCTTCAGGGCAGGTTCTCCCGCGATGGGCACCCGTGGGAGCTGTCGAAGACCTTTGACGGTTCCGCACCGCTGGGGACTTTCGTTCTGAAAGAGAAGTTTGCCGATATGAAGAATATCAGCTTCACCCTGGAGATAAACGGTACCACGAGACAGAGCGGCAATACTTCCGACCTGATATTCTCTTTTGATGAGATAATATCATATGTATCAAGATATTATACACTAAAGACCGGTGATCTGATCTTTACCGGCACTCCCTCAGGTGTCGGGCCGGTAAGCAGCGGTGACAACCTCGTTGCCAGGCTGGAGGGGGAGACGGTACTCGACTTCTTCGCAAGGTAATTGGCAATCGTGGTGGCAGCCTGGTTGCCATATCCGAAGTGGAGACGGTGCCCTATTTCTATAGCAGTTAATGTCAGTTGTATCGACAGCCTTGTAGCAGGGCTGAAGGGGGAGAGAGTGACTGATTTCTCTCGCTGGTAATATCAGTTGAGGCCGCTCATGATCCTTCCCACAGGATATAACCTGGTCCTCTTCTCCAGCTCCGAAGCCGGGGTGTGCTGATAGAGCCACTGCAGCTGTTTGACGGGGTCTGCTGCCAGTTCGGCATCTTCACTGCGCGCTTTGTCATAGGCAGCCCTCAGCACCGGGTCGCAGTCGAGAAGCTCCTTGAGGTGACTCTCAAAGCCCCATACCGAGTACCAGTCCTGACCCTCAAGAAATGAGTCAAAGAAGTTCCATGCAAAGAAGCCCGATTCGCTCTGCGGCTCAAGCATGGTCACGATGTATTTGTTTGCCCTCTGGTTGAGGGGTATGATATAGTCGCCCTTCAGGTACTGCACCTCCTGGGTCACGGTGCGCAGCTTCACCTTGCTGTTGAAGTAGTGTCCCTGCGTGGCTCTTCTGGCAGGCTCATAGCTGTCGATGTAATAAGTCTCAAGGGTGATGGTTGTGTCATTCTGCAACTGGTGCATGCATACACCGTTGGCGTGGAGACGTTCAATGACCTCCTCCCACGCGAAGGGCACAATGTAAGCTTCGGGTGCCCTGACGGTCACGGCCGGCTTGAAATAGTTATAGTACCTGATGGTGTCGGTAAAGGATCTGTCATGGTTGTATATGCCTGTCTTCCGGCCTGTGATGGGAGATGTGGTCTCCTCATACCTGTACCCGTGGAAGGTTATCAGGTCCCACCTTGTTGAATCCTGTTCCCAGTCGATCACATACTCCTTTGCCGATAGTGTGCGCCGGTTGGCCTCCTGCCTCATTCTGAGTATCTTCTTGCTGTTCTCTGCCGTGTACCTGACCAGCTCGGTGATAAACTGCAGTGTGCCCTCAACCCTTTGATGGTATGGTTTATATACCAGCGTTTCGGTCATGAAACCGAAGGAGTTAAAGAGCGCGGAATAACCTGTTGAGTAGTAGGCGTGCTCATCAAACCCGATGATTGCCTTTATCTCACCTCTCTCTGTATACTGCACATAGGGGACCATCTCATTGTTGTGCCGGGTGATCATGCTGCCGTAGAGACCCGGCAGCATATCGTTGCGGAAGAACTGCTCCATCTCCGGATACATCTTCTCGGGCTGGGTGGCAATGAGCGTCACCGTAAACTGATGGTCAGAGCCGTTGGTGGTGTGTGTATCTAGGAAAACATCGGGGTCGAGGTAACGGTATATCTCCGCAAAAGCCCTTGCATTGCGGGAGTCCTGCTTGACAAAGTCACGGTTCAGGTCCAGGAACCGGCCGTTACGCCTGGCCCCCTTCTCTTCGGGACCGTTCTGGTTGATACGCCAGTATGGACTGCGGGCAAGAGTGCCGCCGACATTATATACAGGTATTATTGCAACCACACAGTTGCGGAGGTATCTCTTCATGCCGTTGCTGTCGGAGAGGATGTCGGCAGCGAACTGTGCACTGGCATCAATGCCTTCCGGCTCCCCTGGATGAATGCCGTTGTTGATGAGTACAATGCTCTTTCCCTTTCTGTGTATCTCCTGCGGATCAAAGACCCTGTCGCCCGATATGAGGAACAGGTGCAGGGGTCTGCCAGCATCTGTCATGCCCATCTCCAGCAGGGTCGCCTCAGGCCAGAGGCTGTCAAGCCCGGCGTAGAAGCTGATGGCCTCATCATATGTAAGGCTCTGGTTTTCAGTATACCTCAGCCGGGGAAGCGTCGCCGGCTCCTGCGCCGCGAGCGGGGCAGCAACCATGATAAGAAGGAGGGAAAGTATAAGGATGGTTTTCATCATCATAATGTCGGTTACAATTTCAGGATAAAAAAAAGCAAAAGTAAGTACTTTTGCTTTCTGTGGTTTTTCATGCCTGGTGATTCAGCGTGACAGCATGCTCTCTGCAAGGTCAAGCACTGTTGTGTCTTCTATGGTGACAATACCCCCCTCGGGCCCTTTCTCAATGTGGATCCCGGCACTCTGCCCACGGTCAAAGTTCCAGCCTCCGAAGTAATTCCTGACGGTCTCCTCCGACATGTCAAGCTTGTCGGCTATCTTTCTGATGCTACCGTCAGGAAGCTGGTCCTTGATCTTCCTCAATTGCGAAAAAGTAATAGTTCGTGCCATGTTTATCTCTTGGATAGGTTTCTTCAAAGATACTAAAAATTTCCGGAAAAGAATTTAAAAAAATCTCTTTAAGCTTATTTTAACATTTTATGTTTCAATAGATTGAACATCCCTGATGATATATACGTCATAATCACCCAGATATTCAAATCCCGCCTGCATGTAGAGCTTTATGGCTTTCTCATTGCTCCTGTGAACCTCCAGTTTAACCTGGCACTTCTTCTCTTTCACCACCTTCAGTGTCTCGTCCAGCAGCAGGTGGGAGAGGCCCCTGCCCTGGCGGCGGGGTGTTATCCCAAAGTGGTGCAGGTGCAGCCGCCTGCCGTCGTAAGTCATCCATGAAGTGCCGATTATCTCTTGTTCCGGGCCTTCACACATTACCAGCATGACCCCGCCGATCCCGATGCTGCGCTCCACAGCAGCCTCGTCGTCACCCCGCTCAGGCCTGCTCAGTTCCGTGGCTGTCCATATCTCCATGATGGAGGGGAAGTCACCTCTCTGATAGTGTCTGACGGTTATTGCATCCATCGTTTCAGGCCTGGCCTGCTTCGACAACATAGAGCTGTCCCTGCTCCTCTCTCCTGACAGTGATGGCTGTCCCCCTGGCAATAAAGCCTGTCTCTGCCACAGCCGGATAGACATCACCGTCGATCATCACCTTGCCCGACGGGCGGAGGACGGTATGGGCTGTGCCGCTGCTGCCCACCAGCGAATGAAGCTTAACCTTATCAAAGCTGACGAAACCGTCGGCCTGGTTCACCGAGGTCTCCAGGGCCAGGCTGCCGAAGAGCCTGTTGGGAGCAAAGAGCTTCCTGGAGAGCCAGAGCGACAGGAAGAATGAGAAAAATGCAGCCAGGACCACTATTGCAAAGGCTGCCAGCACCTCCCTGATGCCGTCAGTAGATGGTCCGAACCTGAACACGATCTTGTCAATCATGACAAAGGCCAGTCCGGTGACTATCCCTATCACGCCCAGCACGCCGGTGACCCCAAAGCCCGGGAAGGCAAATATCTCAAGCAGCACCAGGGCGATGCCCAGGATGAAGATGATGAGATGCCAGTTCTCAGCGGCGCCCTCAAGATACATCGGGGCGAAATAGAGCAGTGCAGCCAACGCTGCGGCGGCGAGCGGAAAGCCCACTCCGGGCGACTGCAATTCGAAATATATGCCTCCGATGATGAGCATGATGAGAAGTCCTGATACAACAGGGTTTACAAGGAACATTATTATCCTGTCCACAGCTGAGAGCTTCAGCTCTTTGATATTGTAGCGTTTGATGCCGGCCATCTCCATCACCTGTTCTATATTCTCGGCCTCTCCCTCGCAGAAGCCGTATTTGATGGCTTCCAGGGCGGTGAAGGTCAGTACCTGTCCGGTGTCAACGATACCCTTCAGCACTATCGAGGGATCAACCATCGCCTGGGCTATCTCCGGGTCACGGTGCCATACCCAGGTGGTATCGCCCTCCTCTACCACCGGCTTTTTGCCATGCGCCTCGGCTGTGGCCCTCATCATGCCACGCATGAACGACTGGTATTTGTCAGGCATCTTCTGCCCTGTCTGGTCTACCACAGTGGCGGCGCCGATGCTGGCGCCGGGCCTCATGTAGATACTGTCAGCAGCGATGGCTATCAGGGCGCCGGCAGAGATGGCCTGGTTGTCAATGAAGACCAGCACCGGGATACGATGGTTCAGAATGAGTGTACGCATAGAATCAGCTATATCAACCTGACCACCATATGTGTTCATGTGCAGCAGCATGAAGTCGGCGTTGAGTGAATCAGCCTCAACAAAACTCTTCTTGACGCTGCGCCACAGCGGCGCCGCTATCATCTTGTCTATCTTAACCTTATACACCAGCGTGGTTGTATCGGGCCCCGACTGTGCCCTCATGCCTGTTGAAGCAGCAAAGGAGATTAACAGCAGGAGGGTGACTGTGACGGTAATTCTATTCATGGATTTAGCTTTAGTTCATTAATGAGAGCAATAAAGGCTGATAGTGACTCGCGCTTCCTGTCGTCGAGCCTGTAGTCGATATTGTGGTTCAGATAGTAAATGACCTCTTCCGGTGTTGCAGCAGACTCTTTCTCAAGCAATGAGACAGCTTCATTTCTGCGCTCCAGTCCCTCGCCAAGGGCTTTGTTGAACAGGGCGGTGAACTCTTCCGGCAGTCTCCTTGCAGAGACCCAGCAGGCAAAGACAAAGGGCAGCCCGGTGTACCTCTTCCATTCAAGGCCCAGGTCAAGCCTCAGGGAGAAGAAACGGGCATATTCAAAACAGCGGTCGCCGATCATGACGGCTCCCTCACCCTCTGCCATGGCCCTGATATCAAATGCTTCATCCGTGGACCGCCACTCAAACTCGCGGTGCCAGAACCTGGCTGCCAGGATACGGCAGAGAGTGACAGAGCTCCTCGACCGGTAGTCGAGATGAATCACACTGATCTGCTCAAAGGGGGTGTTGCTCACCAGCAGCACGGTGCGTACCTCCCCGTTGGTGCTCAGACAGTAGTCGCCGACAAGGTGATACTCCTTCATGGAAGCCAGCATCGCAACAGGTATCAGGCCGAGATCGGTCTCGCCGGCAATGAGCCTGTCAGCACATTCAGAGGGATGGCATACATTCAGGTCGATCGCGGATGATACCTCACCATCGCGAAGGCCTATCATGAACGGATAACTGTTGATATACCTTACTGCCGAAACCCTTACTTTTTCCATCCTGTTTTGCCCCTCTGCAGAGAAATACAAAGGTTCAATTTTTTTACACCAGTACAAAATAGTATTTTTGTTTTTTGATTCTTACATTTAATCACGGTGAGGAAACAGTAATATGGACCGTTTGAAGGCTATTTCACCGGTTGACGGCCGCTACGGTGAGCGGGTTAAGGAGCTGATCCCATTCTTCTCTGAATTCGGGCTCATACGCTACCGTGTAACGGTCGAGGCTGAGTATTTTATTGCTCTGTCACAGGCCTCCCTTCCTCAGTTCGAGGGCTTTCCCGAAGATAAGGGAGTACTGTTCAGGTCCCTCTTCCGTGATTTCACCGTTGCCGATGCTGAATCCGTAAAGGAGAAGGAGAAGGTCACCAACCATGACGTCAAGGCTGTTGAATACTTCGTGAAGGAGAAGGCGGTCTCAGTGGGTCTGGAACGGTGGGCTGAGTTTGTCCATTTCGGTCTTACATCACAGGATATCAACAACACCGCCATCCCGATGGCCATAAGGGACGCAATGCGCGAGGTGATGATTCCCACGCTGGTCTCTCTCCGTGATGACCTTGCATCACTCTCTGCCGACTGGGATGAGATTCCCATGCTTGCACGCACGCACGGACAGCCCGCAACACCGACAAGGCTGGGAAAGGAGATAGCAGTCTTCAGGGAGAGACTCGATGATGAGATGATCACCCTGATGAGTACCAGGTACAGTGGCAAATTTGGGGGCGCAACCGGAAACCTCAATGCCCACAGGGTTGCCTATCCCTCTGTCGACTGGGTTGGCTTTGCCGACAGCTTCCTCACCCGGAGGCTGGGACTGGAACGACAGAAGACAACGACCCAGATAGAGCATTATGACGGGCTTGCAGCACTGTTCGACAGCCTCAGACGCATTAACACAATCCTTACTGATCTCTGCAGGGATATGTGGAGCTATATCTCCATTGATTATTTCAAGCAGACCATAGTCAGCGGTGAGGTGGGTTCCTCGGCCATGCCGCATAAGGTCAATCCCATCGACTTTGAAAATGGCGAGGGTAACCTGGGAGTGGCATCTGCCCTTTTGGGCCACCTGTCGTCCAGGCTGCCGGTCTCACGGCTGCAGCGCGACCTGACCGACTCAACGGTGATACGCAATGTGGGTGTCGCCATGTCTCATTCACTGATAGCCTGGAAATCGATAAAGAAGGGACTCTCAAAGCTGATTGTCAACCGTGACAGGATCAGCGGTGACCTGGAGGAGAACTGGGTGGTGGTGGCTGAAGCCCTCCAGACCATTCTTCGGAGGGAGGGATATCCAAAGCCTTATGAGGTCCTCAAGGCACTCACGAGGACCAACGAGAAGATCACCGGCGAGACTATCCGTTCCTTTATCGACGGTCTGGATGTGAGCTCGGCCCTGAAGGAGGAGATGAAGGCAGTCACTCCGTTCAATTACACCGGTTTCTGAATCGAGGGCATGAAGAGCGTCAGGATCCTTCTGCAGTACCTCAGGCCATACAAATGGCTTGCGGTTCAGAATATGGCCTACAATATTCTGAGCGCCTTCTTTGCCCTGTTCACCTTTACCCTGATAGTACCTTTCCTTCAGATACTGTTCAACAGGGTGGCTGATGCCACTCATCCAGGTGCGTTCACCTTCTCGGTGCGCTACCTGAACGACTGGGCCAACTGGTTCTTCTCATCATCGATAGAAAAACACGGGGAGATGAGGACCCTGCTGGTGGTGGTCATTATCTTCGCCGTTGCCAGCTTCACCAAGAACCTGCTGGTCTTCCTGGCCAACAACTGCATGGCCAGTCTCAGGGCATTCACTGTCAGGGATGTACGCAAGAAAATCTACGATAAGATACTGAGACTCCCGCTCTCATATTTCTCCGAGGCGCGCAAGGGTGACATTATGACCAGGGTATCCAATGACGTCCAGGAGATAGAGATCTCCGTGATGTCATCCCTCTCGATGCTGTTCCGCGATCCGTTTACGGTGATCATCTTCGTGGTTTACCTGGTGATCACAAGCCCGCAGCTTACCATCTTCGCCCTGCTGCTGCTGCCTCTCAGTGGATGGGCTATAGCCCGTATCAGCCGTACTCTCAAGAGTGCCTCGTTCAAGGGACAGCAGGCTCTGGGCAGGTTGCTGTCGGTTGTGGAGGAGACTCTGACAGGACTGCGCATCATAAAGGGGTTCAACGCTGAGGAGAAGATGACAGGGCAGTTCCGGACAGCCAACGAGAAATATGCACGTATCTTTCGCAGGGTGATCAGGAAGGCATACCTGGCTCACCCGGTGAGTGAGTTTCTGGCAACCGTGGTACTGCTGATAGTGATTTATTATGGAGGTATACTGGCGCTGAAGGGTGCCGGCAACCTCTCACCCGACAGGCTAATCGCCTTTGTGGTGGTCTTTTCACAGATCATCCAGCCGGCAAAGGCCATCTCCACAGCATGGTTCAACATACAGAGGGGCATGGCCTCCATCGACAGGGTCAACCAGGTCATTGATGCAGGTGAGACAATTACGGAGAAACCGGACGCGATAAGGATCAGCGAGTTCATGGAGAGCATCGAGTTCAGAAAAATATGGTTTGCCTATGACCATGAGCCGGTGCTGAGGGATGTCTCCCTCACCATCAAAAAGGGTCAGACGGTGGCTGTTGTGGGTCGCTCCGGCGGTGGCAAGTCGACACTGGTTGACCTGATACCGCGGTTCATCGATCCTGACAGGGGGGCGGTGCTGATAGACGGCACCGATGTGCGGGATCTGAATATAAAGGATTTGAGAAGCCTTATGGGTATTGTAAGCCAGCAGGCGATTCTGTTTAATGACACTTTTCATAATAACATCTCCTTTGCCATCAACGGTGAAGCTGACGCACCGAGTGTGGTCAGGGCAGCAACAATAGCCAATGCTCACGATTTCATAAGTGAATCACCGGAGGGGTATCAGTACACCGTGGGCGAGGGAGGCAACAGGCTCAGCGGCGGGCAGCGGCAGAGGA
>CALMRD010000068.1 GCA_937871625.1 uncultured Bacteroidales bacterium
TGCCAACAAATTATAATCAAATGAAACTTACATTAACAACAGCACATTACAGGAGTTGATTATACAATTCATGTAAGTTCCATCAAACCAATAAAACAATAATCAAATAATCTGATGAAAAAGCTGATCCTTCCCGTCATCACCTGTATCCTGCTTGTTGCAGCCTGCACCGGAGAAACCTCCCTCAGGAGAGCCGAAGCCACCATCACTGCGGAGGAGCTGCGTGATTACGTACAGACACTGGGGTCTGACAGCTTCATGGGCAGAAAGCCCTTTACCGGAGGTGAGACCCTCACCGTAGCCTACCTGGCCACGGAGCTGGAAAAAATAGGGTTCGTGCCGGCGTTCGGAGAGAGCTGGTTCCAGAACGTACCGATGGTGGAGATAACCTCCAGGGTCACCGGCATGGTGACAGTCACTGCCGGCCCCGGGAAGATGGATCTCTCAGCGCCTGATGATATCGCCGTCGAATCCCCGTCCATGAAACAGCTTGTGGAGCTTGTGGAGATTCCCATGATCTTCTGCGGGTTTGGCATAGTAGCACCCGAGTATGGCCGGGACGACTACGCCGGTCTGGACGTCAGGGGGAAATGTGCCGTGGTACTGGTCAATGACCCCGGACTGTACACCGGCGACACAACACTCTTCAAGGGAAGGGAGATGACCTACTACGGACGGTGGACATACAAGTATGAGGAGGCGGCAAGACAGGGGGCAACTGCAATACTGATAGTACATGAGACAGTAGGGGCAGGATATGACTACTCCATTCCGAGAAAGAGCTCCATATCTCCCGGGCTCTATATGGAACAGGGCGAAGGGGACATACCGCCCTGCCCCGTCACCGGATGGTTCAGTGCAGAGGCTGCGGAGAGGATATTCAGTGCTGTCGGACGCGATGTCGAACAACTACGTGCAGAGGCATGCAGCGCAGGTTATAAAGGATTCCCCATGGGAACCAGCATCTCAATGACCATAGCAAACAGTCACAGGAGAGACAGCTCACTGAATGTGGCAGGCATTCTGCGCGGCAGCACCGTGCCTGAAGAGTGCATCGTCATTTCGGCACACTGGGATCACTTTGGCATAGGCGAACCTGAAAACGGAGATTCCATCTACAATGGCGCTGTCGACAACGGCACCTCCATGGCCTGGGCCTTTGAGATCGGTGAAGCATTTGCCTCACTCAGGGAGAGACCGGCAAGATCGGTAATACTGTTCTTTCCTACTGCCGAGGAACAGGGCCTTCTCGGATCATCCTGGTTTGCCGCCAATCCTCCGGTTCAAAGAGAAAATATCATTGCTGCCTTCAACAACGACCTCCTACTGCCGATAGGAAGAATGAAGGATATTATGATTACAGGCTACGGACAGTCGGAGCTTGACGATATGCTTGCCGAAGCAGCGGCCAGGCAGGAGAGATATATCATGCCTGATCCCAATCCGGAAACAGGCATGTACTTCCGGTCCGACCACTTCCCCTTCGCACAGGCAGGCATCCCGGCCCTCTTTGCCCGCGGTAACTGCGACAGCAGGGAGTTCGGGAAAGAGTGGGCTGCAGCCCGGGAGAAGGATTACATTATCAACCGCTACCACAAGCCGGCTGACAACTACTACCCGGAGATGAATTTCGACGGCATCGTTGAAGACGCCAGGACCATTCTTGAAGTCGGTTACAGGATTGTGACAAGCGACTCCAGACCTGCCTGGAAACCCGGTTCAGAATTTGCAAGGTTAAGATAATAAGGATTATATATACTTATAAGAACGACCAGCAAGACAATTAGAGATAATTTTATGTTATTTTATTAACACTGTTATTAATATAACAATAATTATTATATTTGCACCGCTTTCCAGCTCCCGAAAATGAACCGATAAATATCAATGCAAGGAATGACAATTCTTAGCTATTTGGCAGAATTAACCTCTTAAGTTTGCACTCCTGCCGTTCACCGGAAGAGGGAAGCATCATAAAAGATCATCAGAAATGGAAAAACTCAAATCACTTGCAGACCTGGAGAAAGTCCGGGCAGAGACACAGGCAAAACTCGACCTGAGAGCCAGAGATGGAAGTCCGGAGGCAGTTGTGCAGGTCAGGGTTGCCATGGCAACCTGCGGCATCGCATCAGGCGCCAGACCTGTAATGGACTTCTTCGTTGACGAACTCGACAAGAGAGGGATAAGTGCCGTTGTAACCCAGACCGGCTGCATGGGCTACTGCTATGCCGAGCCTACCGTGGAAGTACAGCTCCCGGGGCAGGAACCTGTCGTCTACGGCTTTGTCGACAGGAAGAGAGCCGATGAGATCATTGAGAAATACATCAGGAACGGTGAACTGGTTGAGGGAATCATACCGGTTAACTATGAAAAAATAGACTAATAACAGGGAGGACCAGTATAATGTCAAAATTCAGAATGCACCTTCTGGTTTGTGGCGGGACAAGTTGTCGCGCCTCGGAAAGCGCTCTCATTGCTGAGAGCCTGAAGAGGGAACTTGAAGAGAAGGGCCTTGGCAACGAGGTACAGGTTGTAATGACCGGATGTTTCGGCCTGTGCGAACAAGGACCCGTCGTTAAGGTTATGCCTGACAATACCTTTTATGTAAAGGTCAGACCGGAGGACGCTGCTGTCATCGTAGCCGAGCATGTCATCAAGGGCAGACCTGTACAGCGTCTCCTCTACGTCAACCCTGCCACCGGCGAGCATGTGAGCGGATCAGGGCAGATGGGCTCCTTCCGGAAGCAGATACGCATCGCACTGCGCAACTGCGGGTTCATCAACCCGGAAAACATCGACGAATACATAGCCCGTGAAGGTTATGCTGCCATAGGAAAGTGTGTGTCGGAGCTGTCCTCTGCCGATGTCATTGATATCATGAAGAGATCCGGACTGCGCGGTCGCGGCGGCGCCGGTTTCCCCACAGGACTCAAATGGGAGATAGCATCGAAAAACCAGGCCGACCAGAAATATGTTGTGTGCAACGCTGATGAGGGTGACCCTGGAGCATTCATGGACCGCTCGGTGCTGGAAGGCGATCCCCACTCTGTCCTGGAGGCTATGGCGATCTGCGGATATGCTATCGGCGCCTCGAAGGGCCTTATATACATCCGTGCCGAATACCCGCTGGCGATACAGCGCCTGAAGATCGCCATAGCACAGGCACGTGATTACGGCCTCCTTGGTAACAACATCCTCGGAAGCGACTTCAGCTTTGACATCGACCTCCGCTATGGCGCAGGGGCATTCGTCTGCGGCGAGGAGACAGCCCTTATCCACTCCATGGAGGGCATGCGCGGTGAACCCACTAACAAACCCCCCTTCCCTGCCGAAAGCGGATTCATGGGCAGACCCTCCAACGTCAACAACGTGGAGACATTTGCCAGTGTACCGGTGATCATCAACAGGGGATGGGAGTGGTTCTCATCAATAGGTACCGAGAAATCCAAGGGCACGAAGGTATTCGCCCTCGCCGGCAAAATAAACAACGTAGGGCTCATTGAGGTACCCATGGGCATCACCCTGCGCGAGATCATCTTCGAGATCGGCGGAGGCATCAAAAACGGTAAGAAGTTCAAGGCTGTGCAGACCGGGGGCCCCTCAGGCGGATGCCTCACCGAGCATCACCTCGACACTCCCATCGACTTTGACAACCTGGTTGCTGTAGGATCAATGATGGGATCAGGAGGAATGATAGTGATGGACGAGGACGACTGCATGGTCTCCATCGCCAAATTCTTCCTCGAATTCACCGTGGAGGAATCCTGCGGTAAATGTGCTCCCTGCCGTATCGGAAACAAGAGGATATACGAGCTTCTTACTCATATCACAAAGGGTAATGGCACCCTCGCTGACCTCGACAGGCTGAGGAACATGTGCAATGTCATCAAGGATACCTCACTCTGCGGACTGGGACAGACATCACCCAACCCTGTCCTTTCAACCATGGAAAACTTCATGGATGAGTATCTGGCCCATGTCACGGAGAAAAGATGCCCTGCCGGCTCATGCCGCGACCTGATGAAATACACCATTATCGAAGAGAAGTGCGTGGGGTGCACGGCATGTGCCAGGGGATGCCCCGTCAATGCCATCAGCGGAGAGCGAAAAGAGCCGCACTTCATTGACCAGGAGAAATGCATCAAATGCGGTGCCTGCTTCGAGAGATGCAAATTTGGCGCTGTATTAATCAACTAACGAGAGGGAGGACGACGATGGAAACAATAAAGCTTACCATAGACAACAAGCAGATTGAAGTTCAAAAGGGCACCACCATTCTTGGTGCCGCCCGCAAAATGGGTATTGACATACCCACACTCTGCCACATGAAGCTCGATGACCTGAATATCGAAAACAAACCCGGAGGTTGCAGGATATGCGTCGTGGAGGTGCAGGGACGCAGGAACCTCTCCCCGGCCTGTATAACCAAATGTGATGAGGGAGCGGTGGTCCGCACCCACACCCCGAGGGTCATGAACGCCCGCAGGACAGTTATGGAGTTCATCCTCTCAGACCATCCAAAAGATTGCCTGATATGCCCCAAGTCAGGAAACTGCGAGCTGCAGGATATGGCTATAAGGCTGGGTATCAGAGAGATTCCCGGACAGGAGATTGCAGAGATGTCGACATACCGTAAAGACACCTCACCCTCAATCATACGTGACCTCGACAAGTGCATAATGTGCCGCCGTTGCGAGATGATGTGCAACGAGGTGCAGACCGTCGGTGCCCTCTCGGCAGTGAACCGTGGTTTCATGGCCGTGGTTGCCCCTGCCTTCGAACAGAACCTGGAGTACTCACCCTGTACCTACTGCGGCCAGTGTGTCGCCGTCTGCCCTACAGGAGCCCTGACGGAGGTGGATCATACAGGAGACGTGCTTCGCGCAATAGCAGATCCCTCGAAGACGGTGGTGGTTCAGACCGCCCCCGCCGTACGTGCCGCCCTCGGTGAAGAGTTCGGCATGAAACCCGGAACACTGGTCACCGGAAAACTTGTCTCGGCCCTGAAAGAACTCGGATTCGATTATGTCTTTGACACCGACTTTGCTGCCGACCTTACCATAATGGAGGAGGGCACCGAGCTGCTTACCAGGCTGGGCAAATTCCTGAAAGGCGAAAAGGATGCAAATATTCCCATACTGACATCATGCTGCCCGGGATGGGTGAACTTCTTTGAACACAACTTTCCTGACCTCAAGGATGTCCCCTCCACGGCCAAGTCGCCCCAGCAGATGTTCGGCGCCATCGCCAAGTCATACTTTGCTGATAAAATAAATGTCAACCGCAAGGATATGGTGGTCGTCTCCATCATGCCGTGCCTGGCAAAGAAATATGAGAGCCAGAGACCTGAATTCTCTGTCGACGGTAACCCTGACGTCGACTTCTCCATCTCCACCCGTGAGCTGGCACACTTTATCAAGCAGGCCAACATCGACTTCAACAACCTTCCGGATGCGGATTTCGACAGGCCGCTGGGCGAATCCACCGGCGCCGGGGTGATCTTCGGCAACACCGGAGGAGTAATTGAGGCAGCGGTACGTACCGCCTATGAACTCTATACGGGAAAGAAACTCAGCCGTCTTGACTTCGATGAGCTCAGGGGAATGGAAGGGGTCAGACAGGCCACTATCGATTTTGACGGCCTTCCGTTGAATATCGGGATAGCACACGGCCTTGGCAACGCACGCAAGTTGCTTGATGAGGTCCGCGCCGGCCGCTCGAAATTCCATGCCATAGAGGTGATGGCCTGCCCCGGAGGTTGTATCGGAGGAGGGGGACAGCCCCTGCACCACGGAGACTCCTCCATACTCAAGGCAAGGGCCAAAGCTATTTATGAGGAGGATAAAAACAAACCCATCAGGGTCTCACATGAGAACACATACATCATTCAGCTTTACAGGGAGTTTCTTGGCGAACCCAACAGCGAGAAGGCACACCACCTGCTGCATACGCACTATTTTGACAAGAAGGCGAAGATCATTGTCAGGCAGTGAGATCTGAAACATTAATCTAATATTCAACGAGATGTCAAGTATAAAGATAGAACTCAGAAAGGAAGATGTTGACAAGATCAACGAGATATGCGATTCATTCGACAACGAGCCGCTGGAGCTGATAAATATCCTTCACAAAACCCAGGAACACTTCGGCTACCTGCCGGCAGAAATTCAGGAGGCCATCGCTTCAAAACTAGATATATCTGTGGCCCAGGTCTACGGGGTGGTCACCTTCTATTCTTTTTTTACCATGACACCCAAGGGCCGTCACCCGATAAGCATCTGCATGGGAACGGCATGCTACGTAAGGGGAGCTGAGAAGGTGCTTGATGAATTCAAAAAGGAACTGGCAATACAGGTGGGTCAGACTACCCCTGACGGAAAATTTTCTCTCTCGAGCCTCAGGTGCGTGGGTGCATGCGGCCTCGCCCCGGTGGTGCTCATCGGCGAAAAGACCTACGGACGGGTAGCCCCGGATGATGTCCAGGACATACTGAAAGAGTACCAGTAGGCAGCTAACGCTTTCGGCCTTTCGCGCTACCCCTGGCAGAATTTTTCTTCCTGACACCTGAGCGCTGCTGACTGCCGTCCCGATCCGCCAGCTGGCGGATACGGGATTGAGTCTCCTCCGATGTCGGAGCCCCAAACTGCCGACTGCTGACTGAGGACTGCCGACTGAAAAAGTACCCCTTCTGCCTCTTTTTCTCCGCAGGCTCCCTGGCCACATAGACCTTACGCCCGCTGTAGGGATCGAATCCAAGATAGTACATAGCCGTGGCAAGCGTCATCGGCGTCGGAGTGAAATCCTGCACCTGCTCCGGATGCATCCCCAGCTCCTGCAGCTCGCGCGACAGAGCTGCCATCTTCTTCTCCGTCGTTCCCGGATGGGCTGAGATGAAGTAGGGCACAAGTTCATATTTCACACCGCTGTCCCGTACAATCCTGAGGAACCTGTTGCGCAGTCTCCTGAAGTGGCTGAATGAGCTCTTCCGCATCAGGTTGAGCACCTCATCATCCGTATGCTCGGGGGCAACCTTCAGCCTGCCGCTGGTGTGATTAAGGACCAGCTCCTTCAGGTATTGCTCCTCATCCCTTCCTGCAGAGCTGTTGAACTCCCTCATCAGCAGGTCATACCTCACCCCGCTGCTGACGAAGGCCTTCTTGATGTAGGGGAGCGCACTGACCTTACGGTACAGTGCCAGCAGCTCCCCATGAGAGGTATTGAGATTGTCACATACCGATGGCCATATACATGACGGCCTGCTGCACCTGTTACACCTCTCCTTATCCCTTCCCCCCATCCTGTACATGTTGGCCGACGGGCCTCCGAGGTCAGTGAGGTTTTTCCTGAATCCCGGCATCGTGCTGATACGTTCCACCTCACGCAGCACGGAGGTCACGGAACGGCTGCTGACAAACTTTCCCTGGTGTGCCGCTATGGCGCAGAAGCTGCAGCCGCCGAAACAGCCGCGGTGTATATTTACCGAAAACCGTATCATCTCCCAGGCTGGTATCGGGCCTTTCCGGTCATAGCGGGGATGGGGTGCATAATTGAACGGCAGCTCATGGATCCAATCCATCTCTGCCTCGGTTGCCGGCTGAGAGGGTGGGTTGACCACCACCTTCCGGTCGCCGCACGGTTCTGTCAGCCTGACGGGTCCGGGATTGTTGCTGGTCTTCTCAAAAAGGACGAAGTTTTCGGCATATGCCTTGCGTGAGCCCTTCATCTCCTCACATGAGTGCATGATTTTATCCTTTGCCCCTGGCATTGGCGGGGGCATCTCCCCGGCAGGCAGGAGGTAAGCTGACTGCGGCAGATCGTATATCCTGTTCACCCTCTCTCCCTTCCCGGCTCGCTGCGCCAGCTCCGTCACCGCCTTCTCGGCCATGCCGTATATCAGCAGGTCGGCACCGCTGGATACAAGAATTGACGGCTCAAGGGAATCCTTCCAGTAGTCGTAGTGCATAAACCTCCTCATTGAGGCCTCAATGCCCCCGATGACCACCGGCACCTCCGGGAAGTGCCTTTTAAGTATCTGTGTATATACCACCGTGGCATAATCAGGGCGGAAGCCGGCAGCTCCTCCCGGAGTGTAGGCATCATCAGACCTCAGCCGCCGGGCAGCAGTATAGTGGTTGACCATGGAATCCATGTTACCGGCGGTGACGGCAAAGAAATGACGTGGTGCACCAAGCTTGGTGAAGTCGCGATGGTCATCCCTCCAGTTGGGCTGTGGTACTACGGCAACCTGCATACCGGCAGCCTCAAGCACGCGGGCAATCACCGCCGCCCCGAAGGAGGGGTGGTCTATATATGCATCACCGCTGAAGAGTATTACATCGGCCCTCTCCCACCCCAGGGCTTCCATCTCCTTCTTTGAGGTGGGCAGCCAGTGAGACCTCATATTTTCACTGCTTTTCACGTCACCAATTTACATAATATAGCTAACTTGCCTGTAGAAGATGCCCCAAATTGGTCATCTCCATAAAAACAGCCGGTTGGTATCTAAAGAAAACAGCAGTAGTTCAGCGAGGGCAGGCATTAAAATAGCCATCTGCCTGGTACTGCTCTGCGCCCTCAGCAGTACCCTGCCCCTCTCTGCCCAGGATGCTCCCGTAAGACCAAAGGTAGGACTGGCACTGAGCGGCGGCGGCGCAAAAGGACTGGCCCATATCGGGGTACTGAAGGTGATGGAGGAGGCTGGATTGAGACCCGACTATATTTCCGGGGTCAGTATGGGGAGCATAGTAGGTGGCATGTATGCCATGGGATACTCCCCTGACAGCCTGGCATCTATGTTTCGTGAATATGACTGGGAAGCAGCCCTCTCTGACAGGATCGACGAAAACAGGGTGATCTTTCTCGAAAAGAAACACTACTTCAACAGCCTCATCTCCCTGCCTATTGCAAGGAACAAGATATCTATCCCATCGGGACTTATCAATGGCCAGCTGATTGAAAGCGGCATGAACTACTACTTCTGGCCGGCACTTACTGTCACTGACTTTTCTCAGCTGCCTATCCCCTATCTCTGCGTCGGCACCGATATAATAACCGCAAAAAAGGTTGTCCTGACCGGTGGCTACCTTCCTGATGCAATCAGGGCCAGCATGGCCATACCATCAGTCTTCACCCCTGTCAGGATTGACACTGCACTTCTCGTTGACGGCGGTGTGGTAAGAAACTATGCAGTCTCCGAGCTCCATGATATGGGAGCCGACATTGTAATAGGATCGTACGTTAGCTTCCGGGGAATTAAGGAGGAGGATCTGGAATCGGCATACGGTATCCTGAAGCAGATAGGCTTCCTGACAAGCTTTGCCGACTATGAGGTGCAAAAAGGGCTGACCGACATCCTGATAGAGCCGAAACTTCCTGATGTATCAACACTCTCATTTAATAATCCGGATTCCATCATCAGCAAGGGATACCGCGATGCGCTCCCTTATTTCGAAGAGTTTAAGCGGCTCGCCGATTCACTCGATGCGATCGGTCCCCAGGCACCGGTAAGGCTGTTGACTGATGTAGACTCCTACATTTTTGACCGCATAGAGGTCATCGGCAACACCACTATCGGCGATGACCAGATTGCCGGCGTGCTTGAGATAGAACCCGGACAGGCTGTCGACAGGAATATGCTCGCAGAAGGTATCGAACTGCTTTACGGCAAGAGCTGGTTTGAAAAGGTAAAGTACAGGGTGCTGCCCCGGAATGATTCCCTGATACTCCAGATCGATTGTATTGAGCGCCCACAGGCAATGCTTTACGGATCACTTCATTACGATCCCGCACTGGGCTCAGGGGTGGTTATCAACATGTCGGCCAGAGATCTCCTGACTCCCAGATCAGTAATCAACTTCGACTCCTTTCTCGGGCAGTACTACCGCATAAGGTTGGCTGCCATACAGTTCGTTGACCGAAGCCAGAAAACAGGCATGGAAGCTTCATTCTTCGCTGACAATACCAGGCTTCCGCTTGTCAGACTGAGACACCAGACAGGAGCGATGCTTAGTCAGAACTTTGTCACATCACTCTCATTCAGCAGGAGGCTAAGCCTGAATCACATGATGAGCCTGAGCGGATCAATTGAGAATCAACACCTGATCCCTGATTATCTCACCACTGATCAGATACGCAAACTCTCCTACAACTACCTGAAATTCAACTACACCTATCAGGCTAACACGCTTAACTACAAGCACTTTCCTGATAACGGCCTGGTTTACTGCCTCTCCGCAACTACCTCCGGGCTCCTCAGAGGGGCAGTGAAGGTGGGCACCCGCAGGTACGTATACGATAAAGAGGATGACTCATCGTTCTCCTTTGAGCGTTTCTACTCCGCGAGGGCCTCATTCAGTACATATGCCTCACCGTCGGCAAAGCTGACCCTGAACTTTGGAGGAGAGGCACTCATCGTTACCGGAGCCGATTCAGTCACCTCAAACAATAATCTATACTACCTCGGTGGTCTTGACGCTGTAACAGACCGCTCTGTAACCGCCGTAGGGTTCCACGCAAACCAGATAGCTGTCAGAAGCCTCGCCGGAGTAAGGTTTGGCGGAGACTTTGAGGTTCTTGATGACCTCTACCTGCGGGCAATCGCCAATATCTTCGCAATCCGGGAGCCTGACCGGATTACCGGGTTTAGCCTGATTGGCGGTTACGGCCTCGGAATAAGCTACATGACCATTGCAGGACCAATAACAATAGGACTCATGCATGGCATCTACGACCGCGAACTCCTTTATAAACCGGTTAAGGGTTATGTAAGTGCGGGCTTCAGTTTCTGAACATCAGCGCTGGCCTGATTGTTGTTTGGAAAAACATGGAGATTATTCCCCTCCTGAAAAATGAATATCAATACCGTAATACTGCAGCATAAGAGAGTTTGCAACCTCGTGGTCCGCCGCAAGGTCAAACAGAGCTTCGATATTATGTCTGAAATGCTTGACAGTGTGTCTGTTGGAGGCCTAAGGGATGAATTTGGCGAGCTCCGGACGACTTACATGAACATCCTCAGGTATACCGTCGATGGCATCAGTGACCCCGAGCGCCAGAAGATATATCTTAAACTGTTACGTGATATCCTCCGTCTGAATGACAGGATCAAACAGGACATTTTGGCACATCACTCATCCTGGTACACATATTCTGTCAGAGAGCGTGAGCAGAGGGAGGAGAAGCTCCGTGGCGGCAATATTGTAGAGAGCGTCGACGACCTCGTTTTCAACTCAAGGCTCGACGAGATACTCTCATCTGCGGAGATACTCAAATCCACCCCGGAGAGTGAGAGGGCCAGGGAGACGGAACATCTGTCGGGTATCATCTTCAACCACCTGTGGCTAACTGATTTTTACGGTGAAACAGAGGAGCGACTGGTAAAAATGCTTACCACCTCCGGCAGGTTTGAGTGGCATGAGATGGCCTCCTTTGTCAGCGCCGTGACCCTCAGCACTCTTCGGATATGGGACCCGGCCAAATTGAAGCTGCTTGGACGGCTCACAAACGACAAAACAGCACATGTGGCTGAAAGGGCCCTGACAGGGCTCATATTCAGCCTCTACTATTACAACGACCGCCTGAGCCTTTACCCGGAGGTCATGGAGACGGTCCGCGACCTTGCCTCCTTAAAGAAATTCAGGGAGCGCAGCCGGATGATTGTGCTTCAGGCCGTCAGATCACGCGACACCGAAAAGCTGAGCAAGAGAATGAATGAGGAGATACTCCCCAGGGTTGTGAAACTGAAGCCCCGCATCGAGGAGAAGCTCGACCTCGACATGATCCTTGGTGAGAATCCCGGAGAGGGACAAAACCCTGACTGGTCAGAGATGTTCAGCGGTTCCGAAGAGATGTTTAAAACAATGGAGGAGCTCTCCAACCTTCAGATGGAGGGATCAGATGTATATATGTCAGCCTTCTCGGGACTAAAGAAATTCGATTTTTTCAGGGAGCTGCGCAACTGGTTCATTCCTTTCTACCCTGACCATATTGCGGTTGATGATATCTTCAGGGATGAGATTCTCGGACCGGCAATAAACGAACTGGCCGAAGCACTCTATAAAACTCCCTTCATCTGCAACTCCGACAAGTTCTCCCTCATCCTCAATATGAAACACCTGCCCGCAGAACAGAAAAGCATGATGCTCAAAGTGTTCAGGATGGAGCTTGAAGGACTGGAACAGATGAAGTATGACGGTGAACTTACAGACCCGGAGGCACAGTTCAGAACCAACGTGACGCAGTATGTACACGACCTTTACAGGTTCTACAAGCTCTCCGACTTCAGAAATGAGTTTGAGGATCTCTTCACCAGCAGACTGGATATCTACAACTCTCTTTTCTACAGGGAGATATGCGGTTCCCCTGAAGACGACAGGTCACTTGCTGATTATTTCTTCAGCAAGGAGTATTATTCAGATGCCCTTGCCCTCTATCTGACCCTTATCAGCACTGTTTCCGATGATGCAGAGCTATACGAGAAGGCCGGATACTGTTATCAGAAGGAGGGTGAATATGAAAAAGCGGTGGAGGCCTATTCCACTGCTGCCCTCATTGACCCGAAAACCTGGACACTGCGCAAGACCGGATATTGCCTCAGAAGACTGGGAAGGTCAGACGAGGCACTGGAGGCCTACCAGAGGGCACTCAAAAACGAACCTGACGACCCGGGTACCATACTGATGACCGCCCACTGCTTCCTGGACACCGGCAGGTATGAGGATGCCCTGAAAAACTATTTCAGGATAGAATATGAGAGTCCTGGCAATGTGAAGGTACTGAGGCCCATCGCATGGTGCTACCTGATGACGGGAAAGTACAGGGAAGCAGAAGAGTATTTCGGCAGACTAGCAGCCAGCGGCCTCACACCCTATGACCTGGTAAACATGGGCCACCTGGCTCTCGTCCAGGGATCCTCCCGGGAGGCTGCCTCGCATTACATCAGCGCACTGGAGAAAGGTGAACTCAGTACGGAGGCGTTTATAAATATCTTCAATGATGACTCTCCCGTCCTGACGGCAGCCGGTGTCAGTTCTGACGACCTGCCCATCGTCCTTGACTACGTACTGATGAGCCTGAAAAAGGATCGGTGACGGCGGAATCAGCCTCATGAAACACCGGGGACTCCTCCTCACTGAGTAGCCTGGGCCACGGCCTCCTGACTTCAATCGTCATGTCCTTCCTGTAATGGAGGATGAACATACCCCTGTTTTCATATCCGTCACTCCTGCTGTCACGCCTGAAATCGGGTTCCAGGCAGAGAAGAACAGGATTGAACAGACCCGGATCTGTAAGGAAATTATTGCCATACAGGGCCATACCCCCGATGAAATACCATGCGATGTCAAACCCTCTCCAGGCAAAACTGCCGGCCATCGGTTCTGTTTGAAACTTCTTCATGAATGAGGTGCTGAATGCCCTGGCCTCCGGCGATTCGAGGTCAACATAGCACTCTGCAGGGATGAAGAGCTCAAGGTCATAATAGTATTTCAGGTCTATGGTCTCCAGCTCCCTGACCTCAGGATAACCAATAACCTTGATATCATACTTGCGCAGGAGTGAATGAATGGCTGAAAAGGCAGAACTGATCACGGAGCTGTTCTTTGAAGCGAGTATAATAATGTTCTCTCGTTCGGGGGAGAGCAAGTTTTCCAATGATGCGACCCCACTGTAGGCATCGCGTCGTGATGACATCCCGGTATACCAGTAGGGCAACGGACCTATGGTGTCAAAAGGAGCCACCTCCTCTGCCACCTTTCTTACACGTTCCCACAACAACGCGGTTGACGGATCGTACATGGCACTGTCACCATGGAGGAATATCACATTGCTGCCGGGATGCGACTTCAGCTCCCCGGCCATGACCCTCTGTGCTGTCTTTTCTGACGGGAAAACCCTGTATAGTGTTGGCCTGTTGCTCAGGATATCCCTGTCACGCAGTGGCACCGGGGATACGACAGGTATATTGCGCCCTGCAGCCCATGATGAAATCTTTTCAAGATTGTATGAGAATACCGGTCCTATGATAAGGTCAGCATTATCAAGCTTCCCGGACCATATAAGCCTGTTGATCTGCGAGGTATCAGCATGAGTGTCGTATACATCCATCTTTATTGCAAGCCCCAGAGACCTGAGGCTGTCTGCTGCCATCAGGATACCCTCATATGCCTCCAGGAACGGCAGGCTGCCTTCGTAGATCCAGGTGGCCGGAAGGGTCACCTCCCTGTATATCACATCACCCCGTATATCCTTGCGGGTGGAGTCGATATATGTTCTCCTGTTGTTCTCGTCAATATAAAAAGGCAGCAACACTGCGACACGAAGTGCACCGGTCAGTGATCTGACCTCTGTCCGCGCCTCCGGCACCGTGAATATCTCTGCCTCCTCCGGAATGTACATCGTATCCGGGACATGCTCTCCAAGCCGTATGGTGTCTATTACACTGACTGTCTCCCTCTTCCCGTAGTCGGCTGAGACGCGCCTGCGTGGTATGCGAAGGTAGTCTCCTATCTGCGGGAAGAGCAACCCCCTGTTTGCCCTCTTCAACTCCTTGACTGTAACGCCATACTGCCTTGCAATCGAGGCCAGGGTCTCGCCCCTCCTGACCCTGTGAAAGATGTATTTCTCATCACCCTGCTCTGCAGCGGGAGCTTCCCTGGAGATAGCGGTAGCTCGCTCTCCCGCAGCGGGAGTATCCTGCACGGGCAATGGATCCTTTACAGGCCTGGGCACCATATCACCCGTTGTCTTCTGCAAGGTTGCAGAGACAGGTATCTGCAGCATCTGCCCCTCCTGTAAGCCTTTATCAGTTATGATATTCTCATCCCTGATCTGCTCAATGGTTACATTATATGCCCTGGATATCGAATAGAGGGTCTGGCCTTTCAGAACCACGTGGAGAAAATATTCCTTTCCTTCTTTGACGGTCCGATTTTCCGATAGCTCAACCGGTACCGGTTCCTGACCACTCAGCGGTGTCAGAGAGAGCGTCGCCAGCAGTATCACCACTGCCTTCAACAACTGTCCGCGGAGCATACACTTCCTTATTTTCATCATAAACTGAACATTCATTGATATCTTACCGCCTTCCTGCAGTGTTACTACACTCCTGCCAGGAAAGCAGTTACGTTTCTCTCCATCCTGAAGAGAGGATCTTCCGACTCATCCTTTACAAATTTCCTGCCGGTAATTTTTTCATATAGCTCAATATAACGTTCGGAGATCTGCGTCACTATCTCCCGGGTCATCTCCGGCACCTTCTCCCCGCTCCTGCCCTGGAACCCGTTCGACATAAGCCACTCTCTCACAAACTCCTTTGAGAGCTGCCGCTGCTGCTCACCGGCAGCAAACCTCTCTTCATACCCGTCGGAATAGAAATAGCGTGAGCTGTCAGGTGTATGTATCTCATCTATCAGGTAAATCTTCCCGTCGCGTCTGCCAAACTCATACTTTGTGTCAACCAGTATCAGTCCGCGCTCAGCGGCTATCTCTGACCCTCTCAAAAAGAGCTTCATGGAGTACTCCTCCAGCATCCTGTACTCCTCCTCCGGCACAAGGCCGCTGGCAATGATCTCGGCGGCAGAGATATCCTGGTCATGCAATCCCTGTTCGGCCTTGGTAGTGGGAGTTATCAGCGGCCTGTCAAAACGTTGGTGCTCCCTCATTCCGTCAGGAAGGGGGATGCCGCATATCTCGCGCGCTCCGGATTTGTAGGTCCGCCACGAGCTGCCGGTGAGATAACCCCTGACGATCATCTCCACGGGATAGGGGTCACACCTGTGACCGACAGTGACGTTGGGGTCCGGTGATGCTACGTTCCAGGTGGGGACAATATCGCTGACCATCTCCAGGAACATAGCAGCTATCTGATTGAGAACCTGTCCCTTGTAGGGAATGCCTTCGGGAAGCACCACATCAAAGGCAGAGATGCGGTCCGATGCAATCATCACCAGGTAGTTGTCATCTATGTTGTACACATCGCGTACCTTACCTCTGTATATATCTTTCTGGCCGGGAAAGCTGAAATCTGTCTTTACTATAGGTTGTGCCATTTTACTTCTCTTTTATATCGTTATTATCACGGTCCCTGTTTTTCTCCTCGGCATCGTATGCTCTCACTATCTGCTTGACGAGTCTGTGCCTGACAATATCGCGCTCATCAAAGCGTATTACCGAGATACCTTCTATGCCCTCCAGCAGCCTTATGGCCTGCAGCAGTCCTGACTCACCCCTGCGGGGCAGATCTATCTGCGTGGTGTCACCGGTAAGTATGAACTTCGAATTTACTCCCATGCGGGTAAGAAACATTTTGAGCTGGCTCACCGTTGCGTTCTGGGCCTCGTCAAGTATCACGATGCAGCTCTCCAGCGTACGTCCCCGCATGAAGGCGAGAGGTGCTATCTGCACCGTTCCGTCAGCGAGCCACTGCTCCAGCTTGCGAAAGGGGATCATATCATTCAACGCGTCGTAGAGCGGCTGCAGGTAAGGATCAAGTTTGTCCCTCATGTCGCCGGGAAGAAACCCCAGCCTTTCACCTGCCTCCACGGCGGGGCGGGTCAGGACTATCTTCTTGACTTCATGGTTTTTTAGGGCTCTCACAGCCAGTGCGATGGAGGTATAGGTCTTGCCCGTGCCGGCAGGACCCTCGGTAATGATAAGGTCATTGGCGCGGTACTCCTTAACCAGCAGCAGCTGGTTGACAGTACGTGCCCTCACGGGTTTGCCGCTGGTGCCAAAGACCAGCGCGTCCTCAAACTCACCCTCCGAGGCAATGCGCATGTGGTCGGCATCAAGAATCAACCGTTCCAGGTCGCTCTCATCAAGCCTGTTGTAATGACGGTAATAATCTATCAGCTCAGCCATCTTTTCGGCAAAGAGGCTGACCTCTTCAGCCTCACCGACACATTTGATCTCCCCTCCCCTGGCAATCAGCCTGACCTTCGGATAATAACCCTGTATCTGCTCAAGCAGCCTGTTATTGGGTCCTAAAATGACTACAGGGTCTATATCATCAAGCGTTATTACTTTCTCTGTCATCAATCCTCTCTCTCGTTTGCTCTCCCGGCTCTTTTTTTTAATGCCTCTCTTCACAAAGTAAACTTATTTTTTTCAGAAGATTATCTTTGCTGTAACAATTTTGGAATGGCACTGATCACACTGACCACCGAGTGGAGGGAAGATGATTTCTTTTACGGCATACTCAGGGGCAAGCTTGCCTCTGGCTGTCCTGATGCCACGGTGGTGAACAATGCCGGGGCCATCCCGCCCATGAACATCATGCACGGAGCCTTCGTGATCAGGAACACCTTCTCCCACTATCCCGAGGGTACCATCCACCTTGTCTTCATCAGCAGCGAAGGAACCGGAAACCGGCCCCACCTCCTGGTAAAGGCGCGGGGTCACTGGTTCATAGGTGCTGACAATGGCATCTTCAACCTTATCCTCAACTCGCCGCCAGACCTTGTCATCCGTCTCAGAAACGACACCGGGGAAGAGGAGATAGCGCTGTTTGCCAGGACTGCTGCCGCAATCGTGGCAGGGAACCAGCCCGACAGCCTGGGCACCAGGGAGGAAAGTCTGTCTGAAAAGATGCCGCTGAGGGCTGCCATCGACAGGGATGTGATAATAGGCAGTGTCATCTTCATCGATTCGTACGGTAATGCTATCACAAACATCACCCGGGAGATATTTACCAGGGTCTTTGATGGCAGGAGCTACAGGATCCTGATAAAGAACAACCGATACTACAGTGAAAAGATCAGCCAACGGTACAGTGATGAACCGGTGGGGGAGATAGTGACACGCTTCAATACCCTTGACCTCCTTGAGGTATCCATCAACGGTGCCAACCTGTGCCAGCTGTTCGGAGTGGATACCGGCGACGCCGTGAGGGTCGAGGCAAGAAATGACGCAGGCGATACTGAAGGCCTGTTTAAAAACTGAAACAGATGAAGGAAAGAGCGATTGCTGAATTTGCCAGGTTGCTGGAGATTATGGGAGAACTGAGGGAGAAGTGTCCCTGGGACAGGAAGCAGACTAACCAGACCCTGCGCAAACTGACAATAGAGGAGACTTATGAGCTTGCCGATGCCATCATCAGGGATGACAGTGACGGAATAAAAAAAGAACTTGGCGACCTGATGCTCCACGTGGTCTTCTACGCCAGACTCGGTTCCGAGAAAGGAGCGTTCGATATGGGCGATGTACTCGAAGGCATCAACAGCAAACTTATATACCGTCATCCCCATGTATTCGGCGACGTGAGTATTACCAGGGGAGCACGCGAGGTTGAGGAGAACTGGGAGCATCTTAAGATGAAGGAACAGAGCGAGTATAAACCGGTACTCTCAGGCGTTCCCTCATCCCTGCCGGCAACCGTCAAGGCCAACCGGATCCAGGAAAAGGTAAGAGGTGTTGGCTTCGACTGGGAGTCAAGGGAACAGATATGGGATAAGGTAACCGAGGAACTCAACGAGCTTAAGGAGGAGATTCTTGCAGGCCGTACCAATGACATCGAATCTGAACTGGGCGATCTCTTCTTTTCACTCATTAATGCCGCGAGGCTCTACGAGATCGATCCCGAGGCAGCCCTTGAGAAGACCAACAGGAAATTCATCAGCCGATTCAGTTACCTTGAACAACAAACACTGGCCAGGGGACTCTCCCTGCGTGATATGACCCTGGATGAGATGAATGTAATCTGGGAAGAGGCCAAACAGTTTGACGTAAAGAGTCCTTGAGTCACACCGCAAAACGGTAGCTGAGCATCTGGTAGATGATCTTTGCCGCCATAAAATCAGGGGCTTTGTTCCCCGGTGCAGGACATAGTTCAACAACATCAAAACCCACCACGTTGCGGCTTCTGATGACGTCACGCAGGAAGAACATCAGCTCCCGGTAGTCAGGTCCCCCGGGTTCAGGAGTCCCTGTCGATGGCATGACCGAGGGGTCGAAGACATCGAGGTCAAGGGTGATATATACATTTTCGGACAGGAGTGACAGTGCCTTGCCGTAGAGCGACTTGTCAGACCACAACTCATGGGCATAGAAGATCCTTTCACTGTCAATATAGGGCAGCTCTTCCGCAGCCATGCTGCGGATACCGACCTGCACCAGCGGAGCACACTCCCTCGCCCTGGCAGCTGCACAGGCATGGTTAAGGGGAGAGCCTTCATATTCATGACGCAGGTCAGAATGGGCATCGAGCTGCAGTATGGTCAGCCCTTCGAATGACTCTGATGCTGCCCTGAAGGCACCGATACTGACGGTATGGTTTCCGCCGATCAAAACGGGAAACCGCTGTTCGTCAAAGATGCTCTTTACCGTGCTGTAGACAGCATCGGCAAGAACTGCCGGGTCACTGCCACTCTCCAGTGGCGGCATGGTGAATATACCTCTCCTGTGAGCCTCCCCGCCTGTCTCTATATCATAAAACTCTAACGCCGGTGAGGCCTCGATAATAGCTGCCGGCCCCCTGTCTGCCCCGCGGATATAGGTGCTCGTAGCATCATATGGGACAGGGACGATGATTATGTGCGATTCATCATAGCTGTACCGTACCTCGTCACCGCCGAAGTTCGTCACTGCCATGTTAACTTTCCTTCTCCGGTTCTGCGGGAGTCTCTTCTGCAGGTTGCCCGGAAGCCGCGTCGTCTGAAGGTCCCCCTGCATCAGCTGTGCTTTTCTTACCAGCAGCCGCGCCCTTGCCTTTTGCCTTTCCGGCTTCATCCTTATCATCACTCTTCTTCCTTCCGGCCTTCTTACCTTCCGGATTCTTTACCTCTGCCTCAGGCTCCTTACCTGTGCCTGCGGCTTCAGCATCATCCGCCTGAGACTCCTCTTCTTTGACCAGCATGCCCAGACCATGAAGGATATTGTACCAGTGCAACACCTTCTTAATGTCCGATGTGTAAACCCTGTCACGGTCGTAGTCAGGCAGAACACCCGCAAAATAGTCTTTCAGTTCCGGGTCTGGCAGCCTGTGTGAGATAACCTCACCGCCGTTCTCCTTTTCCCACAGAAGATCCATCACCTTTCCCAGGGGCATATCCTCGCCGGTGGTGAAGATTGATATCTCGTCCAGGGCGCTGACCCTGGCCTGTGCCCCGGCACTGAAACGGCGCCCGGTCTCAAGGTTCTCGACTATGACTGCATTCTTCCCCTGTGCGATGAATTTAAAGAGCGTTCCTTCACCGGAAATAGCCAGAATATCTTTCAGATTCATGGTTATGATAATTAAATGTTAATGAAATGTATGCCTGATCTCCGTCAGACGATATCTCGTTCTTTTTTGATATTCTCCCATGCCTCATTGACAGCCTTGAATTTCTCCTCCGCCGTTTTCCGGAACTCTTCTCCAAGATGGCTCACCTTGTCAGGGTGATATTTCAGTGCCATCCTGCGGTATGCCTTTTTGAGCTCCTCCTCCGTCGCCGAACGTTCCACCTCCAGGATGCGGTAGGCGGCGTCGGTTGCCGGCACGAACATATTGCGAATTGATTCGTAATCACCTGTTGAGATGCCCAGCATGCCTGCAATAGACCTGATCATCTCCGTTTCGGCTTTCTCAAAGCGTCTGTCAGCCGCTGAAATATTGTAAAGGATGTGTATGAGCTGCAACCGTGACGAGTAGTCCATGTTATTGCGTATCTGGTTGCAGACGTCGTTCAGCGGTATATCCTTCTTGAGCAGGTCCCTGAGCATCTGCAGCGCCTCCTGGGCGGTGCCCGGACCGAATTGCGACAGGAAAAACCGTTTCACATAATCGAGTTCCGACTTAAGCACCTTGCCGTCAGCCTTCATGACAGCGGCAATGAGCACCACCAGGCTGACGCCGAAGTCTCCGGGGGTGGTTCTGTATACCCTCTGCCCGCCTGTCTCCTCCCGGATCACGGTAGTGCTGTCAACGAATGACCCGATAAAGAAACCCAGAAGTGCTCCTATCGGACCTCCGAAGACAAAACCCAGTCCCCCTCCTATCCACTTGGCAAATTTTCCCATCACTTTCTGCTTCCCGCAAAACGAAGCATGTCATTATGTATCTTAAGGATCTCCGGTATGATCATCTCGTTGTCGGAGTTGTTGAGTATGTAATACGACTGCTCCTCCCGCTCCTCATCCTCAAGCTGGTTTTTGATACGCTCTATCACCTGCTCACGGCTCAGGTCATTGCGTCCCATAACGCGGGCTATCCTCTCCTCCACCGGCACGGATAGTGTCAGGGCCCTGTCAACGAAAGTGTCAGCCCCCGCCTCGAAAAGTATGGCTGACTCCATTATAACATAGGGGGCCTCTGAACTGCCGGCCCAGCGGTCAAACAGACCCAGAACTGCCGGATGGACAGCTGCATTGACCTTACGGAGCATATCCGGTGAGTTGAAGATGATCCGCGCCAGCTCCTTACGGTCAAGGTTACCCGTGGCATACAAATCCCTGCCGGCAATCGCGTTTATCTCTTTCCGCAAAGAGAGGTCGTTCTCCATCAACTCCCTGGCAACAACATCAGCAACGAAGACGGGGACTCCAAGAACCCTGAAAATCCTGCATACGGTTGTCTTCCCGCTGCCTATGCCCCCCGTTACACCCAGTCGCTTTGCCATTGCACATGTTACTTATTATCCCTGCTCTGCTTCAGGCTGAAGAAGGAGGATTGCTTTCCTGACACCGTCACCTCCACTTCAACCCTCTTCTGGTCCGTCGACAGGTAGTCCGGACAGTCAAGAGGTATCTTCGACCTGAAATTCTCATTTATCCGCCGGAATGAACGGTGCCTGGTGAAGATGCCCGGAAGAGTGTCCAGAATGTGTGCGGGACCTGTGACACTTATACTGTCGGGGGCGGGAACGATAATCACCCTCTTCCCCCCGGCAGTCTCGATAGTCAGATCAGGAATCACAGCCTTGCGCCGGGTGACCAGCCTGTCATACCCGAAAAAGAGAGTATCCGGATAGACAGAAAGGATATCAAAGTCAGCATGAAGCTGCTTTGAGAAGTTGCTGATAAGCCCGGATGTCAGAAGGTAATAGTGGGGCGTCGGTCCCGGCAATCGCCTGGGCGTCTGCTTGGTGAAATCGATTACAACCGGAGCCCTGCTGCCTGACAGCTTGACCTTTAGTATTGAGTAGCCCGGCCCGCGCAGGTCCATCTCCAGCTTGTCAGGTAGATCACCAGTTACAATGCGGTCCCTGGGTGGGTTGATATAACGCACCGGGTAGTTGATGGTACCCTGAAGCTCCTTGCTGAGCTCATTGAGATACCAGAAGATGAACGACAGCAGCAGGAAAAAGGCAAAGACCGGCAGCTCCTTGTTCAGAAACTGCTTCGACCGCTTTTTGTCGTTCATTATCATGACTCCGTTTCAGTTATATGTTTACTGCCTTGCCTGTACGTCCGAAGGATCCTTCAGGATAGCACTCTTGTCAACCCTGATTTTTACATCATTTGCTATCTCAACGGTAACAACATTGTCAGTGACGTCAACAACCTTTCCGTAGATACCTCCCGTGGTTATCACCTTGTCACCTTTGGCAATCGCGTTCCGGTAGTTGGTAAGCTCCTTCTGCTTCTTCATCTGCGGCCTGATCATGAAAAAGTAAAAGACCACGAAGACCAGTAAGAGGGGAAGCAGGCCTGTAAGCATGTTGGGACTTCCCTGTCCGGCCGGTGTGGCCTGTAAATAAATCATTGCTAGTGTTGTCATTTTTGGTTTTGTTTATTGTTGTTAATTACTGTTTAATGTCTTTCTTCTCTCTATAGTTCTGCGGCCTGGCTACCCTCCGCTTCTAAATCCTTGCCACCAGATCCCTGATTCCAATTCTTAATCCTTAATTCTCAATCCTCCTCCACCTCCGCAATAATACGCAAAATAACCAAATTATTCTCTGCATTCGATTGAATCACAACAGTTTTTGTCTGAAGGCCCTCTCTGCCGGACGTATCGAATATCACCTCAATAGTTCCCGCACCTTCAGGAGGCACCGGTTTCCTGTCATACTTGGGAACGGTACAGCCACAGCTTGCCGTGGCAGAAGTTATCACCAGATCAGCATCGCCCGTGTTTCTGAAAGTGAAGATGCATCCCACCTTTTCTCCCGATCTGACAGTCCCGAAGTTGTGTTCCGGCGACTGAAACGTCATGACCGCCGTTCCGGTAGTATCAGAGGGCATTAAACGCTCCGCACCGGATGAACTCCTGCCGCATGAGGTGGTTATCGCTGTCGCAACTGCCAGTAGCGCTGCCAGAACATGTATTGAATTCTTTATCATTTTTCCCCTTTCACAATATTATTCACTGCGGTGCAGAGAGAGTGGTGCCGTCAGGCCTCCCCTATCAAGCCTCTTCCCTCCTTGACAAAGCTTCCGTCAGCCCTCATCTCCCTTACGATCTTGTCAAGGATGCCGTTCACAAAAGTACTGCTTTTGGCCGTGCAATACTCCTTGGCAATCTCGATATACTCGTTGAGGGTCACCTTGACCGGCACCTCTGAAAACTCAACAAGCTCGGTAACTGCAAGGTGCATCACCAGCTGGTCCATAAGGGCAATCCTCTCTACCTCCCAGTTGGTCGTATGAGAATCGATCAGAGCACTGTTCTTTTCACTGTTCAGTATTGCCTTCCGGAGAAGCACCTTAACGAACTTCTCATCATCCTCATTGGTAAACAGGGTCGGCATGGCTATAGAGCTGCCGTCGTCACCCTCCCTGAATTTGCCCAGTGAATTCCTGATCATCGATACCACAAAGAAAAGATCGTCGTTCCAGTAGACCGACTGCTCTTCGAGGCTGGCGGCCAGCTCCCCTGATGCAGGCAGCAACCTGGTCACAAGCTCTTTTATGAAACTGCGGTCAGCCTTGTAGCTGTCATCAGGAGAAGCCATGTATGACTTATAGTTCTCCCACTGTATCATCTCGTTGTATACTATCCTTACTATCCCCGGATGCTCTGACCATGAGAGGCCCTGTGTTCCAAGCCAGCGGCTCAGGGACCTGAAACCGGTGATCCTGTCTTTCCTTGTCCATAAGGCAGGAGTCGCCTCTGCATAGCGATACAACTGCTCATTTTTCCGGAGCTGGGAAATGACCCTGTTTTCAGCAAAACGTGTATTCGGATTGATATCCTCGGGTGACTGAATGTTCTTCGCCCTCGAGAGGAGCACTTTCTCCCTCGCCATGTCGGAGAGAGCAACCAGAAGCAGCAGCAGATAATGATACAGATCGTAGCTCTTCCTGATGCTCAGCATCAGCTCCTGTTCAGCCTCCTCCAGGTCGGATATCTCCTTTCTGTTGCAGGCGTAGAGAACTGAGAGCGCCTTGATCCTTAATTGTCTTCTGCTTATCATTTAAAGAACAGATTTTTCAGGCAGCAAAGTTAAAAAAATAGAAACTTAAACTGACAGCCTGCTTAAAAAACTCTTACAATTTGGAGGCTTGATTTTGAGTTGAGGAAATAATTGTTACATTTGGCCATACTAACCGGTTGAAACCCTAAAACATTCGCTACTGATGGAAGACGAGAAAGGCAGAACTGACGATCAGAATGAGAGAAGTGACAAGGAGGAGGTATTCACTAAGGTTGTGCGCGCAGGGAAGAGGACCTATTTCTTTGATGTCAAGTCAACAAGACATGAGGATCTCTACCTGACAATCACCGAGAGCAAGAAGAGGATGGGCAAAGATGGAAAGATGTTCTACGAGAAACATAAGATCTTTCTTTACAAGGAGGATTTCGAAAAGTTTACCGAGGGTCTGCGTGAAGCGGTAACCTTCGCCGGCAACGGTGAAGTGACTCTTGCCGCTCAGGACGAGGTGACTGCCATCGAAGACAATGTAACAGCAGTGCCTGCCAGCGAATTCTCAGATGTCGATTTCGATGAACTGGGAACCAGGTAAAACAGTCTGCCTGTCCCTTCCCGAACCTGAAACCGGCGTTTAAATGGATTACATACTTTTAGCACTGGCCATTATTCTTATGATCGCAGGCATCGCCGGATGTCTTCTGCCGGTACTGCCGGGGCCGCCACTGAGCTACCTGGGACTGGTTCTGCTTCACCTGACCCGCTTTGCTGACATAAGCAAGAACCTCTTCATCATACTTGGAGCAGTTGCTGTCGTTGTTACGATAATCGATTACATCGTCCCCATATGGGGAACTCGCCAGTTCGGAGGATCCAAATACGGCATGAGAGGTGCAACGGTGGGACTCATCATAGGCCTCTTCCTCGGCCCGCCCGGAATAATTATAGGTCCTTTTATTGGAGCCGTAGTAGGTGAGCTCATATTCAAGGATGATTTCAAATATGCTGTCAAGGCAGGTTTTGGCAGCCTCCTCGGATTCCTCACCGGCGTGGGCCTCAAACTCGCCGCCTCACTGCTGATAACCTTCTACTTCGTCAAGGCGCTGATAGCGTAGA
>CALMRD010000069.1 GCA_937871625.1 uncultured Bacteroidales bacterium
CCTAATTTTACTATCTTTGCGCCAGACAGAAAGAGCCATGATAACCAATGACCAGCTAAAAGAGCTCACTGAACGCCGGGATGCGTTAAGGAGGTATCTTTGACATCGACGGGAAGAGAACAGAGATAAAGGAGAAAGAGGAGATCACACATGCCCCCGGCTTCTGGGATGACCCCAGGAAGGCCGAGGAGCTGATGAGGGAGATATCCGCTGTAAAGAGCTGGACCACCGCCTTTGATACCGTCGACACCGCCGTCGAGGACCTGGTGGTCCTTTACGATTTCTATAAAGAGGGTGAGGTCACCGATAAAGAGCTGGGGCAGCAGTATGATGTTGCCCTTGCCGCCATCGAGAAGCTCGAGGTGCGCAACATGCTCCGCAATGAGGAGGACCGCCTCGGGGCGATGCTCAAGATCAATGCCGGTGCCGGAGGCACGGAGAGCAATGACTGGGCACAGATGCTCATGCGCATGTATCTCATGTGGGGAGAGAAGAACGGCTATAAGGTCACCGAAGCATACTACCAGGAAGGTGATGAGGCAGGCATCAAGACCGTCACCCTCGAGTTCGAGGGCGACAACGCCTACGGATACCTCAAGAGCGAGAACGGTGTCCACCGCCTCGTGCGTATCTCGCCCTTCAACGCCCAGGGTAAGCGGCAGACGACATTTGCGTCGGTTTATGTGGCTCCGCTGGTGGATGACGAGATCACCGTCGAGATCAACCCCGCCGACATCACCTGGGAGACCTTTCGTTCGTCGGGTGCCGGCGGCCAGAACGTCAACAAGGTGGAGACCGCGGTGCGACTCCGCCATGCACCCACGGGGCTGGTGGTAGAGAACCAGGAATCACGGTCACAGGGACAGAACAGGGAGAATGCGCTGCGCCTGCTCCGGTCGCATCTCTATGAGATGGAGCTGAGGAAGAGACAGGAGGCACAGGCAAAGATTGAAGGGTCAAAGAAAAGGATAGAGTGGGGCTCGCAGATAAGGTCATACACACTCCACCCCTTCAAGCTGGTGAAGGACCTGCGTACCGGATTTGAGACCGGCAATGCCCAGTCGGTACTAGACGGCGAACTCGACGGGTTCATCAAGTCGTACCTCATGGAGTTCGGTGGCAGCCAGTGAGGCTCCATGACAAAAAGCATGATTTAAAAGGCTAATAATCCGTTTATTTACCCCATCAGGAACAAGCATATCAATGGATAGTAAAGAAAGGTTATTCGGCGATTTTCCGCCTGTCACCACGGAAGAGTGGATGGCAAAGATCACTGCCGACCTCAAGGGGGGTGATTTCAGGAAGAAACTGGTGTGGAAGATGCGTGACGGCATCGAGGTCATGCCCTTCTACAGGCAGGAGGATCTCAACAGCCTCCCACTCACCAATCTCCTGCCTGGTGACTTTCCCTTTCTCAGGGGAAACAGGCTCTCCGGCAACAGCTGGCTGGTGCGGCAGGATATTTCCGTCACCGACTTTGCAGAGGCAAACCGCAAGGCTCTGGAGATACTCATGAAGGGGGTCTCCGCCCCAGGCTTCATCATTGAAGATCCGCAGTCGGTCAGCGATACCAACATCGCCACCCTGCTGAAGGGGATTCACGCGGAGAGTGCAGAGCTCAATTTTGTCACCGCCGGCAGGGCGAAGGAGCTGACCGCCGCCATCAAAAAGGTAGTGACCAACATGGGCAGCGATCCCAGCGCGGTGAACATCGTAGTATCGGCAGATCCGCTGGGCAGGCTGCTGGCCAACGGCAGGCTGTGCGTCTCCGTGGAGGAGGGTCTCGATTATCTCGCTGACCTGGTAAGGGAGAGAGCCTCGTTGCCCGGGCTGAAGTGCGTGGAGCCCTCCGGCACCCTCTTCAGCAATGCAGGGGCAGGGCCGGTGGCAGAGCTTGCTTACACCCTGTCGCTGGGCAATGAATACATGGCGGCACTGACATCCCGGGGCATAGACCCCGATATGGCAGCAGGGGCCTTCAGGTTCACCTTCGGCATCGGTCCCGACTTCTTCCCGGAGATCGCCAAGCTTCGTGCGGCACGACTGCTCTGGGCAGTGATTGTCAAAGGCTACAGCCCTGCCACCGCAGAGGCCTCCTCAATGCACATACACTCCGTGACCGGAAGATGGAACAAGACCCTCTATGACGCTTATGTAAATATGCTGCGCACGCAGACAGAGGCTATGTCTGCCGTACTCGGAGGGGCAGAGACGATTACCGTGGAGCCCTTTGACACAGTCTTCCGCACTGCCGGTGAATTCTCCGAGAGGATAGCCCGCAACCAGCAGCTGCTGCTGATGGAGGAGTCTCACCTCGACAAGGTGGCGGACCCCGGTGCCGGATCATATTACCTCGAGGAGCTCACCTCGGCCATCGCTCATGAAGCATGGCGTCTCTTCCTGGAGATCGAGAACGAGGGCGGTTTCCTGGCGGCAGCGCGGAAGGGGCTGATACAGGAGAGGATAGATACTACATCTGCCTCACGCGAGGGTGATGTGGCTCGTCGGCGCGCCATACTGCTGGGCACGAACCAGTACCCGAATTTCACCGAAAAACAGGCACCCCGGTACGATAAGGAAAAGCTCTTCCCGACAGCCGGGGCCACCGGGGATGAGGAGGTGACACGCATCATGCCCCTCCGCGGGGCACAGGAGTTTGAAAAGCTCAGGCTGGCAACAGAGAGGGCCGGTCGCAGACCGCTGGCTTTCATGCTCCCCATAGGCGACCGTGCCATGAGGATGGCCAGGGCGCAGTTCTCGACCAACTTCTTCGCCTGCGCAGGATACGAGGTGAGAGACAACAACGGCTTCGGCTCCCCGGAGGAGGGTGTCGCTGCCGCCCTGGAGGCAAAAGCAGAGATAGTGGTCATCTGCAGCTCGGATGAGGAGTATGCCACGCTGGTGCCGGAGATACATAAGCTGATTACCGGTAAGGCAATTGTGGTGGTGGCTGGTAACCCGCCATGTACGGATGACCTCAGGGCACTGGGGGTGGAGCATTTCATCAGCATCCGCTCGAATGTGCTGGAGACACTGCAGATGTTCAACGGATTACTGGGAATAAAGTGACAGGAGATGAGCAACAGACCAAAATATACAGAGCACGATATTGACAGGGTCACGGTGCCCCGGCGCAATATCAACGAATGGGAGAGGGAGAACGGCATCCCGCCGCTCTGGGATACTCCCGAGCGCATACGCGTGAAGAGCGTATACACACGTGCTGACCTGAGTGAGATGGAGCACCTGGACTATGCGGCCGGAATACCGCCCTACCTGGGAGGCCCCTACTCTGCCATGTACGTCATGAAGCCGTGGACCATCAGGCAGTATGCCGGCTTCTCCACCGCTGAGGAGTCGAATGCCTTCTACCGCAGGAACCTGGCGGCAGGACAGAAGGGTCTGTCGGTGGCTTTTGACCTGGCAACGCACCGCGGCTATGATTCGGATCATGAGCGTGTCGTCGGTGACGTGGGCAAGGCAGGCGTCGCGGTGGATTCGGTGCTTGACATGAAGATACTCTTCGACCAGATACCCCTGAACAAGATGTCTGTCTCCATGACGATGAACGGTGCCGTGCTTCCCGTGCTGGCGTTTTACATCGTCGCCGGCCTCGAGCAGGGGGCCAGGCTTGAGGAGCTGCAGGGGACGATACAGAACGACATCCTGAAGGAGTTTATGGTGCGCAACACCTACATCTATCCCCCGGCCTTCTCGATGCGCATCATCGCTGACATCTTCAGGTACACCTCAGAGAAGATGCCGAAGTTCAACAGCATATCGATTTCAGGCTACCATATGCAGGAGGCCGGCGCCACCGCTGACATAGAGCTGGCCTATACCCTCGCCGACGGGCTCGAGTACCTGCGTACCGGCGTCAATGCCGGGATGAGTGTTGACGATTTTGCTCCCCGTCTCTCTTTCTTCTGGGCCAGCGGGCTGAATTTCTTCATGGAGATAGCCAAGATGAGGGCGGCACGTATGCTCTGGGCAAAGATCGTCAGCGGCTTCAACCCGAAAAACCCCAAGTCGCTTGCCCTGCGCACGCACACCCAGACCTCGGGATGGAGTCTCACAGAGCAGGATCCGTTCAACAATGTGGGACGTACCTGCATCGAGGCCATGGCTGCCGCCCTGGGACACACACAGAGCTTGCACACCAACGCCCTTGATGAGGCGATAGCGCTGCCTACCGATTTCTCTGCCAGGATAGCCCGCAACACCCAGATCTTCCTCCAGGAGGAGACCAGCATATGCAGGGCTGTAGACCCATGGGCCGGATCATACTACGTGGAGACGCTCACCAACGAGATAGCACACCGGGCATGGGAGCTGATAGAGGAGGTGGAGAGCCTCGGCGGGATGGCCAAAGCCATAGAGTCAGGCATACCCAAGATGCGGATTGAGGAGGCTGCTGCCAGGGCACAGGCCAGGATTGACTCCGGGGCACAGACCATCGTCGGTCTTAACAAATACAGGCTGGAGAAGGAGGACCCACTTGAGATACTGGAGGTTGACAACAGTGCCGTACGTGATTCCCAGATAAAGAGGCTCCAGCAGCTCAAGGCTTCCCGTAACGAAGAGGAGTGCGGCGCAGCTCTCGAGGCCATCACCAGGGCAGCGGAGACGGGTGAGGGTAACCTCCTCGCACTCGCCGTGGAGGCTGCATCAAAAAGAGCTACCCTGGGTGAGATATCATACGCATGTGAAAAAATAGCAGGAAGATACAAAGCAGTGATAAGGACAATATCAGGAGTATATTCGTCGGAGTACAAGTCGGACTCCGACTTCGAAGAGGCAAAGGCCATGGCGGCCGAGTTTGCCTCCAGGGCCGGCAGACAGCCCAGGATCATGATAGCAAAGATGGGGCAGGACGGCCATGACCGCGGTGCCAAGGTGATATCCACAGGCTATGCCGACATCGGCTTCGACGTCGATATAGGGCCTCTGTTCCAGACCCCTGCCGAAGCTGCCCGCCAGGCAGTCGAGAATGATGTGCATCTGCTGGGTGTCTCAAGCCTTGCCGCCGGACACAAGACCCTGATACCGCAGGTGATCAACGAGCTTAAGAAGCTGGGGCGCGAAGACATACTGGTCATCGCCGGGGGCGTGATACCCCCGCAGGATTACCAGTTCCTGTATGATACCGGCGTGGCAGCCATCTTCGGTCCCGGAACGTCAGTATCGAAAACAGCAAAAGAGATACTATCTTTGCTGTTGCAGACAGTATGAGAACTATCAGTATCATCACCATCATTGCCGTTCTGGCCCTCGTGGCCGGATGCGGCACATCCCGCAAGCATGCAGCAGGGGCAGCAGAGCCTGCACCCGTTGCGGCACAGGATCAACCTGCACCGGATGAGACAGTTCCGGAGACAGCACCGTTCGGCAATGCCGCCATGGCAGGCAAAGAGGAGGCAGGGGGTGAAGCCGCCACTCATGTGTGGGACTTCCGTGACGCCACCACCTGGCTTCTGGGTGACATAAGCCTGCAGCGGCTGGCAGAACCACCCCATTCATCATGGTTTCTGGAGGGTTACGCGAGCTACATCCCGGATGCTGTATGCCTGGAGCAGCTCAGGAATACCGACATCAGCGACATTACGATCACAGTGGTGCTCGGCACATGGTGCCCCGACAGCCGCAGGGAGGTGCCGCGGTTCATGAAGCTGGCCGACCTGTGGGGCTTCCCGACAGAGAAGATACGGTTTATCGGCGTCGACATCAACAAGGTGGCTCCACTGGATGAGTATGCCAGCCTGGGCATAGAGAGAGTCCCCACCTTCATCTTTTTTGAAAATAATTCGGAGAAAGGACGCATCATTGAGATTCCGGTATCGTCTTTAGAACAGGATAGCAGAGATATCCTCGAAGGAAAATATGAACCGATAAAATTTTGAACCAATGGAAGAAGAAATAACCAACAAGCAGTCCGGAGTGGGCGTGGGCGCCCTGGTGACAGCCATCATAGCGTTTCTGCTGGCAGTAGTGCCATGTATTGGACTTATCGCAATCATTCCTGCAGTCATAGCCATCGTTCTGGCCATTGTCGGTCTCTCACGGTCGAATGGCAACCAGGGGATGCTTGTCGGCGGTCTGGTCGTGGCCGTAATAGCCCTCATGATCTCAGTATCACAAAGCTTTGTGATAGGCAAGATCGCCAATAACTCAGGCAAATGGTCCAACGATATCGAGAAGGTGATCAGGGATGTGACCGATGATATCGAGAAGGAGTTCGGTGATAACGAGATCACAATCCGTATCAACAACGATGACGAGACTGTTGAGATCAAGGCTTCGACAAAGAGGGATGAACTCAAGGACAGGCTTGAGGAGCTTGAGGGCACGGCTGACACCGTGAAGGGTGACGCTGAGAAGGAAACTGAAAAGGAACCGGAGAAGGAAGAAGTGCAAAAGTGAAGCTGTCATCTTCCCGGAGAGCTTACTTTACCGTAAACGCGATATTTGCCGGAGTGATCCTGTTTATCATGGGTTACTCCGTTTTTTATTCCCCCGACACCGGGAAGTACCCCGTCTCCTGCATCCATGAGAAGCTTACGGGGGAGCCGTGTCCCTCCTGCGGACTCTCACATGCGTTCTCCCTGATCGTCAGGGGAAGGATCGACGAGGCGCTGGAGTGGAACAGCTTCTCACTGAGAGTCTTCCTCTTCTTTGCTCTTCAGCTGTTAATGCGGGCCGCGCTGGGGACGTGGACTCTGCTGGGTGGCAGGGGGTCAGGAGCCTCTGCCCGGACGGGGCAGGCTGCGGAGAGAGGAGAGGCTGCCGGAACCGGACATCTGTCGGGTCTGAGGCAGGTGACGACCGCCGACGCAGTCATCTCGTCAGCGATGGCCCTCTATGCATTCTACCCTTTCCTGAGGGCACTGTGGATATCACTCTTTTGACCGTCATTCGTCGAACAGTGAGTTTATCACCCTGTAGACAAGATCACTCTCAAACCCCCTGCCCAGGGCGTGCCTCAGCAGCTTTCCCTTCAGATCATACCTGTTCTTTGCCCTGATCTTCCTGCGCTGATCTTCCACCGTCTTTCGCAACAGGGCCATATATTCCTCATCATCAATGGCTTCCAGTCCTGATGCGATTGCCTCCGGAGACACCTTCTTGTTCCGCAGCCCCATGGTGATCTTCACCTTTCCCCAGTGGCTGTGCCTGAAGTGATCCAGGACAAAAGCCCTGCTGTACCTCTGCTCGTCGATGAATTTTTCCTTAAGCAGCCGGTTGATAATATGCTCCTGAGTGGTCTCATCCTCTGCTCCCCACCGGTCGAGCATTGCCCTGATGTCACTTATGCAGTATTCTCTTCCCGAGCATGCCTTCATGGCCTTCTGAAGCAGCTCCTCCCTGTCAGCTTTGTCTCCCATGTCTCACAGCTTTGATAAACCTCTCTTTCCCCCTGATATCCCTGATGATGTTTATGCTCTCAAAAATATTACCGTGCAGCAGTGAGGCCGTCTCCTCCGCGAGCTGTTCGTTAACCTCCAGCCACAGTACACCTCCGGGTACAAGACGGGCATCGGCTATGGCTGCTATGGTGCGGTAGTAGAGCAGAGGGTCGTTGTCAGGCACGAACAGGGCCTCATGAGGCTCCCACTCCATGACATTGCGGTGCATGGCGACCATCTCACTCCTCCTCACATAGGGCGGGTTGCTGACTATGATATCACTCACTGGCACCGTCTCCGGTGCCTGGCTCAGGATGTCAGCAGTGATCAGCTCTACTGAGGTGCCGGTAAGGTTTATGTTGCGTGCTGCAGCCCGCAGTGCTGCGTGTGCATTCTCTGTAGCCACTACCGTTGCCTCCGGAAAGGCAGCCGACAGTGCGATGGCTATGCACCCTGACCCGGTGCAGAGGTCGGTGACGGTTCCTGAGAAACAGCCGTTCTCCGCGATGATCATGGCAGTCATCTCTTCTGTCTCAGGCCGGGGTATAAGCACACCGCTCCCTACCTCTATCCTCTGTCCGCAGAAGAGGGTATAGCCAAGGATATACTGCAGCGGTTCGCCGGCGGCGGCCCGGCCGGCGGCGGCAAGTATCCTTTCCATCTGCTCCTTCTCTGCCGTACGGTCGCCAAAAGCCAGCTGCGCGCCACGGTTCATTCCGGTGTACTCCAGTATGATGGAGGAGGTCAGGGCCGCGGCCTCCTCCGGGGGCCACAGGCGGCCAAGCATTCGTGAAAGATGGCGCTGAATGTCGCTTATTGTTTGTAACTTTTCGGCCATGAACCAAAGATAGGCATTTGCTCTCATGACACACACCGATGACCTGGCCTTCATGCACCGTTGTCTTGACCTGGCGCGCAATGCAGAGGGAGCCACAGCCCCCAACCCCATGGTGGGGGCGGTGATAGTGCATGACGGCGTGATAATAGGCGAAGGATACCACCTTAAGGCAGGCACCCCCCATGCAGAGGTCCATGCCCTCAATGCGGTGAGCGACAAGTCGCTGCTGCCACGGTCAGTGATGTATGTCAGCCTGGAGCCCTGTTCACACCACGGGCGTACGCCGCCGTGTGCCGATCTGATCATCAGCAGCGGCATACGAAAGGTGGTGGTGGGCTCGCCAGATACCAGCCTCAGGGTGGCCGGCAGGGGTATAGCACGGCTGCGGGAGGCGGGTGTGGAGGTGATAACAGGGGTGGCAGAGAAGGAGTGCCGTATGATCAACAGGAGGTTCTTTACATGGCATGAGAGAGAGCGTCCCTATGTGATACTTAAATGGGCCCGCAGCGCTGACGGATTCATAGACCTGGTGCGCAAGGCCGATGACCCCGTGGAGCCTCACTGGATCACCGGCATGACGGAACGGATACTGGTACATCGCTGGCGCGCAGCAGAAGATGCCATCCTCGTCGGGGGAGCCACGGTGCGCGCCGACAACCCGTCGCTCGACGTGCGCTTCTGGCACGGGAAGAACCCCCTCAGGGTGATAGTAAGCCGCAGCGGTAACATTGACCCGCATTCAAAGGTTCTCGACGGGTCAACGGAGACACTGCTCTTCACTACAAATGCGGGTCTCAGCCTGCCCGGCGTACAGATAATCAGGCTGACAGGTGAAAACGATTTTATCCGGGAAATACTGCACACACTTCATGCCATGGATGTGCAGTCGCTCTTCGTCGAAGGCGGATCCTTCATGATACGAAGCTTCATCGAGGCCGGAGCCTGGGATGAGGCCAGACGATTCACCGGCATGATGAGCTTCGGCAACGGGGTGCCGGACCCCTGTCCCGGGATGACACCGGAAAAAATGTTCCTTTTTGAGAAAAGTAAACTGGAAATTACGTATCATTTTGACGGGAACTCCGTATAACCCTACTGTTAGTAACTGCTATTATTTGTTAATAAATAATAATTCGTATTTTTGAGACCCAATCTTAAAAAGGATCTAATATCATGAAACGAGGATTCTCAATTCTTGTAATGGTTCTTTTAGTTGCCGTTATTGATCTGAGCGGACAGACAGCGCGCAAATATATCAAGGCCGGGGACGAGTTTGTGCGCAGCGGTATGTTCGAGGATGCCATTGACCAGTTCTCGAGGGCCATAGATGAGGCGCCAGCCTCTGCCGACGGCTATGTCAGGAGAGCGATGGCTTATGAGCTGACAGGCGATTACGGCCTGGCGTGTGACGACTACAGGAGAGCCGGCAACTTCAAACCCGACGATACCGGAATACTTTATAACCTGGCACGCATGTGCAACAGGCTCGGGGCAGAAGAGAAGAGCACCCCGGATGAGAAGGACAAATTCTATTCTGAAGCTGTGTCTTTGTTACAGAAGGCCATCAGTGCTGAGTACCGCAACGGCAAGCTATACACGGAAAAGGTTGTGTCACTGATAGGTATGGGCCTGTGGGACCAGGCTCTCGGAGCCTCCGACACTGCCCTGCAGATGAGGGACGATGCCCTGAACTACTATTACCAGGGGATCATTTACCAGAAAAAGAGTGATTACAACACTGCCAGGCGGCAGCTTGAAAAGGCTGTGACCAAGGACAAATCGTTTACCGAGGCCCGCCTCGAGCTGGCCAGGGTACTCGTCCGCCAGGGCGACGTGAACAGTGCACTGGGACAGTGCAATATGGTTATGAAGCAGGATGACAGGAATGTTGATGCTTACCTGACAAGAGCAATGGCATATGAAGCCAAGCTCGACTATCCGGCAGCCATCAATGATGTTTCCACTGCAATACTCCTTGATCCGGCGACGGCCGCCCATTATGTCACCAGGGGCACCTGCTATCAGAAGTTCAACCAGCATCTGGCCGCGGTGAACGATTTCACCAAGGCACTGGCCATTGACCCCTACATCACGGAGACATACCTGCTGCGTGCCAGGTCTTACGAAGAGATGAACGACTTCGAAAAAGCAGGGGACGACTATTCGCGGGTCATCGTCATGAATGAAAGCAACTCGTCGGCAAAGCAGATGCTTAAGGAGGCCAATGAGAGGCTTTTTGCCATCAACCGCGAGACTGTCAGTCCTGAGATCATGATAGAGTCGCCCACAATCATCTCAGGACGTGAGATAGAGGTCGGTCTTGACAGGGAGAGCGTGCTCATCACCGGCAAGATCACAGACAAGAGCATGCTTGCAGAGTTTTCCATCAACAGCCAGCCGGTTGCCTTCGAGGGCAAGGGCACCATTCCCTTCTCGGCGGAGGTGGAGATATCCGAAGACGAGATGGTCAGGATCGTTGCCCGCGACATCTACAACAACGAGAGCGCACTTACCTACCATGTAAGGCGCACCGAGGTGGATCCTCCGGAGATAGAGATCCTCGCGCCTTACCTGGCGGGTGAGAACATGCTGGTGATAGACAGTATCGCCACCCGCATCGATATAGAGGGCAAGATCCTTGACCAGAACATGATCAAGTCGGTCATGATTGAAAACATCAGCGCGCAGTTCTCGCAGGACAACCTGAACCCGGAGTTCATTGCCAGGGGGGTTGACATCAGGAACAGCGACAAGGTCACCATCCTTGTTGAGGACAAGTATGGCAACAGGACCATCAGGGATTTCGCCCTGAACCGCAACGGCACAACCATCTCCGAGTCGAACCCCATGGGAAACACTCTCGTGGTCTTCATTGAGAACAGCGATTACAGGAACTTCGCCGAACTGCAGGGTCCGCCCAAGGATGCCAGTCTTGTAACTTCAGTCCTGGAGGGCGACTACCAGGTGCTGCCTGTGCGCAGGTTAAAGAACCAGACGAAGCAGCAAATGGAAAAGTTCTTTTCCATCGATCTTCGTGATGAGGTCAGGGCCAAAAAGATCAAGTCGCTGGTGATATGGTTCGCCGGGCACGGCAAGTTCATCAACGATGTCGGTTACTGGATACCTGTAGATGCCCGCCGCGATGAGGAGTTCACCTATTACAGCCTCAACACTCTCAGGGCTTCGATGGAGACCTACATGAACTACCTGACTCACGTCCTGGTCATCACCGATGCCTGTGAATCGGGCCCCAGCTTTTACCAGGCCATGAGGTCTGACGTCAAGCCGCGCAACTGTTCCGACTGGAGGGCCACGCAGTTCAAGTCGAGCCAGGTATTCTCATCGGCCGGCTATGAGCTGGCGGTTGACGACTCGCAGTTCACCCGCACCTTCGTGAACACTCTCAGGGGTAATCCCAACACCTGTATCTCCATCGAGGAGATAGTGATGCAGGTCACAATGGCCGTTGCCGGGAACACCCAGCAGAAGCCCAAATTCGGTAAAATTACCGGCCTGAAAGATGAAGACGGCACCTTCTTCTTCGTAAAGAAATAGCCTGATGTACCTGGGAAGCGCCAATCACGGGAACTCACACTCTCTCCTCTCGGCGTGCCTGCTTCTCGTATCCTTCATGCTGCCCCTGCATTTATCCGGGCAGCATTACTATTTCGAACACTACAGCTCCAAGGAGGGGCTGAGCGCATCCAAGGTCTACACTGTCATACAGGACGCCAATGACTTCATCTGGCTTGGCACAGGCAGCGGGGTGACACGGTTTGACGGGCTGAGGTTTGAGAACTTCTCCTCCTCTGACAGTCTTGCCCCGGGAGGAGTCAAGAGTATCTTTGAGGACAGCCGCGGACGTCTCTGGCTTGGCCATATCGGTGGAGGCATGTCAGTCCTGGAAGACAACCTCTTCCGGCGCGTGAGCTTCTCACCCTCACTATTCATCGGGGTCGACTCTGCCCGTATCACCGACCCGCTGAGCCCGGTGATGAGTCTCACGGGAGACATTACCGCCATTGTTGAATATGAGGGTTCCCTATGGGTGGCAACATCACTGGGAGGGGCACTGCGTCTTGAGATCCCGGAAAACGGAGGTGCCGTGATGACCGGACAGCAGTATATGGGGAGGCAGGGACTGAGCAATGATGCCTTCGGCCTCTTCAGCGACAGCCGCGGAAGCCTCTACTGCATCACTGACATCGGCATCAAAAAATATGATCATGCCAGCGACAGGTTCATCCCCTTCCACCCGGAAGGACTGACAAAGTATTTTCTGACAACCACCATCTTCGAAGACTCAAAGAACAACATGTGGTTCGGCACCTTCAACGGGGGGCTTTACCGGCTTGACAGCGAGACAGGAGAGATGGGCTTCTATGATACACGCAATGGCCTGTGGGGGAACTTCGTAACCTACATTACCGAGGATTACCGTGGGAACATCTGGGTTGCATCAATGGAAGACTGGGAGAGCAGGGGCGGGCTAACGGTCTTCACACCTGATGGTTCCAGGGTCTTCAACAGCACCAACGGGCTCATGGCACGGCATATACTGTGCATGACCGAAGACAGGGAGAGAAACATCCTGATAGCCGACAGGGATGCCGGTTTCTTCATCTACAAGGGAGATCACTTCACCTCGTTCCCTGCACCCGAGTATCTCCCCTCGAATGACGTCTTTACCCTTGCACAGGATACCACGGGTCGATACTGGTTTGGCACCAGCAAGGGGCTGTCGTTGTACGACCCGGAGAAGAGGGGAGAGGAGCGTTTGATACTCAGGGGATTCCCCTCAGCCCTTGAAGAGGTGCACATAAGCATCATAAGGCCAGACGGCTATGGCAATGTCTGGATCGTCACCTCCGGCGATGAGGTCTACAGGTATGATCTCCTGGAGAAGACCTACAGGTATGACCTCGATCTCAACGCCAGCCTGCGGTCTCTGAGGATAGCTGCGCTGGCTGCCGACGGCAGCCACAACCTCTGGCTGGGCACTGACCGCGCCCTGATCTCGTGGGATGAGGAGAGGAAGCAGGTCACCACCTATACCCAGATCAACGGGCTGACGGGCAACAACATCACCTCACTCTTCTGTGACAGCCGCGGGGTGATGTGGATAGGCACCGAAGAGCGTAACGGCCTGACGAAACACGTTCCCGGCAGCGGGATCTTTACAGCTGTTGATTTCGGCGCTGATGTCAGGCCGACGGCTATCAGTGAGACTGCCGACGGCACCCTGTGGGTGGGAACCATCGACGGGCTCTACGGGCTGAGAAATGATACGGTCTGGAAGAGGCTGACAGAGGCTGACGGGCTGCTGATGAACTCTGTCAACCTGCTGCAGCCTGACGCCGACGGCAACCTCTATATAGGCACCAGCCTCGGACTGAACAGGTACGACTGCACTACGGGACGTATATCTTCATTCACGGAGAAGAGCGGCTTTACAGGGATAGAGACCAGGCCCGGCGCCTCATTCAGGGATGAGAGGGGCGATCTGTGGTTCGGCACAGCCAACGGAGCCATAAGGCTTAATCCCGCGCTGATGCCCCCCGTGGTGACAGAGCCGGCGACACATATATGGAGGACGCTGGTCAACTATGAGACCTTCCCGATGTATGACGGCATCCGTCTTTCACACACGCAGAACAGGATCATCTTTGACTTCCTCAGCATCTGCCTTGTGAACCCTGAGACCGTCAGGTACCAGTTTATGCTTGAGGGTGCCGATGAGGAGTGGGTGACAACCGACCAGACACGGGCCATGTACTCCTCCCTCAGTCCCGGGAGGTATCTCTTCAGGGTGAAGGCATCAAACAACTACGGCTACTGGAACGAAGAGCCTGTTGAGCTGTCCTTCTCCATCAAGGGGCCTGTCTATCAGACGGCGTGGTTTATAATACTGTGCATCACGGCCCTGCTGAGCGCCATATACATATTCATAAGCCTGAGGGAACGCACACTCCGCAGGGAGAAGGAGTTGCTGGAGCAGAAGGTAGATGAGCGGACGGCGGAGGTCGTGACAAAGAGTATCGAGCTCGAGGAGAGGAACAGAGACACCACCGCCAGCATCAGGTATGCCGAGCGGATACAGGCCGCCATGCTTCCTCCGGAGAACTTCTTCAATGACACCTTCGTGCTTTTCATGCCCCGGGATATCGTCAGCGGCGACTTTTACTGGATGTATGACAGCGGATTCAAACAGTATATTGCTGCCGTAGACTGTACCGGCCACGGCGTCCCCGGCGCCTTCATGTCAATTATCGGACACAACTCCCTCAACAAGATCGTCAGGGAGAGCGGTATCACCAGGCCGTCTGAGATCCTCGACCGTCTCAACACCGAGGTGGTGCATGCGCTGCTTCAGAGGAGCGAGAAGGCAGTGCGCGACGGCATGGACATCTCGGTAATATCATATGATATACTGGACCATTATGTTGAGTATGCAGGTGCCTACCAGCCCCTGTATCATGTGAGGAACGGGAAGGTGACCGTCGTCAGGGCTGACCGTTTCCCTATAGGCATGATCGACGGACAGGCCAGGAAGGTCTTCACCAACCACAGGCTGGATGTCATGAAGGGCGACATGCTTTATATCTTCACCGACGGCTTCGCCGATCAGTTCGGGGGGCCCGGGGAGAAGAAGTTCAAGACTGTGAACATACGGTCCCTGCTGGCGGAGATATACATGCTCCCCGTTGATGAGCAGAAGAGGCTGCTTGAGAAATCCATCCGCGACTGGATGGGAGATCTTTCCCAGATAGACGATATCCTGTTCATCGGAACGAGGATACCGTAGTTACTGTATACGCGATCAGCACTGTATACATGATCAGCGGCAGGCTACTTCTCGGTTACCGGGCGACAGCTGCGTATCAGGACTAAATTCTGGCTATTACCTTCGGGTCAGCATGCCAGCCGGTATAATTGGTTATTGCCGGCACCACCTCCTCGGCTGATGTGACTATCTGCCATATGTCCTTGTGCTCCAGCCTGATGAAGTTACCCCTGAACATGTGCTCGAAGAATTCTATGAGATGGTCATAGAAACCGTTGACGTTCACGATGATGATGGGCTTGTTGAACTGCCCCAGCTGCTTCAGGGTGATCACCTCTGTCAGCTCCTCCAGGGTACCCACGCCACCGGGCAGGGCCACCGCAGCATCAGACATGGCAAAGATCGCCTTCTTCCTCTCCGACATGTCGGCAGTCACGATCATATCACTGACACCGGCATGTCCCCAACCTTCATCAATCATGAAACCCGGGATTACGCCCGTAATCTTTCCACCGGCTGCAAGCATACTGTCGGCGAGGATGCCCATCAGGCCTATGCCGCCGCCGCCGAAGACAGCATGAACGCCCTCGCGGGCAAATACGGTACCGAGTTCACCGGCGGCCTGCAGGTATGCACTGTCAATGCGGCTGCTTGATGCCGCGAATACACAGACTCTCATGAGCGATCAGAGAAGAGGGGTGAGCTTGGCTTCGAAAGCTGACATGGCGGCAGCACCCACCTGCTTGTCAACAACCTCACCTCCCTTGAAATAGAGCACCGTGGGGATGTTTCTTATACCGAACCTTCTTGCGATATCGGGGGAGCTGTCCACATCACATTTAACGACAAGGGCCCTGTCACTGTATGTTTCACCTATCTTTTCAATATAGGGGGCTATCATCCTGCAGGGACCGCACCACTCTGCCCAGAAATCCACTATCACCGGTTTGTCTGACTTAAGAACAACCTCATCAAAGTTACTGTCGTTAACATGCTGTGCCATAATATTATATCATTTTTTGTTTGTACATCTTTCCGAGTCCGCAAATATATCTAATTTACTTTAAAATCAAGCTCCGGGTTGTCTTCAATCCATCCGATGAGCTCATCGGTAATGCCTGCCTTGATGGTTCGCGAAAACAGAGGAACTGTAATCTTGTCTTCATGGTCTATCAACAGGAATTTGACCGTTTTGTTTCCCGGGTTGTCGCTGATAAGTGATTTCAGGTTCTTGATGAACTCCGTGTTGACGAGCTCTGCCTTCAGTTTTATGGTTATGGAGTTGATCAGCTCGTCCCGCACGGTGGAGAGCAGAAATATCTCCCGGATCTTGAACTCAAGCTCATCGGGGTTATAGTGTCTTCCCTGCACCCTGCCTTTGACAAGAAGCTGGTAATCAGTGTTGAAGAAGTTGCTGAATGAGACATATTCCTTGTCAAAGAGAAGGAAGGAGAAGGAGTCAGTGTAATCCTGCAGCGTGAAGCCGCCAAAGGGCTTCCCGTTTTTTGTGACTCCGTTTCTTGTCTCGGTGACGATACCTGCCACCGTGACTTCGCGGTTGGCAAATTCATGGAGGTTTTGCAGATCGGCAAGGGTCGCATTGCAGAATGTATTGATCTCAAGCCTGTAATCGTCGAGGGGGTGTGACGAGAGGTATATGCCGATAACCTGTTTCTCCTTGTTGAGCTTCTCCAGCTTCGACCAGTCGGCACACGGTGCCGGCTCAGGCTTCACCAGCTCAAAGCCTGCCGCCTCTCCGAAGAGCGACTGCTGGCTGCTGTTGCGTATGTTTTTTACGCTGGTGCCGTAGCGTATCAGGCTCTCAAGGAAGCTGATGCCCTTGCTGTCGGCAGAGAAGTACTGTGCACGTGTGATGCCCGGCAGGCCGTCGAGGGCTCCGGATACCACCAGGGCCTCCAGCATCTTCTTGTTGACGGTGTTCAGGTTGACCCGTTCGACAAGGTCATAGATATCGCTGTAGGGCCCGTTGTTCTCACGCTCCTCCACGAGGTGAAGCACGGCGTTCTCACCTACCCCCTTAATGGCACCCAGGCCGAACCTGATGTTACCGTTACGGTTGACGGTGAATTTCAGGAGACTCTCGTTCACATCGGGGCCCAGCACCTCGATACCCATCCGTTTTGTCTCCTCCATCATGACGGTGATCTTCTTTATGTCACTGATGTTGCGGCTGAGGACTGCAGCCATGAACTCCGCAGGGTAGTTGGCTTTCAGATACCCGGTCTGGTAGGCTATCAGGGCATAGCATGTAGAGTGCGACTTGTTGAAGGCATACTCAGCGAACGACTCCCAGTCGGACCAGATCTTGTTGATGGTGTTCTGATCATAGCCGTTCCTGTGACAACCCTCGATGAACTCTATCTTCATCCGGTCCATGATGTTCCGCTTCTTCTTTCCCATGGCCTTACGGAGAGAGTCGGCCTGTCCCTTGGAGAACCCTCCCAGCTCCTGCGAGAGGAGCATCACCTGCTCCTGGTAGACGGTGATGCCATAGGTCTCCTTCAGGTACTTCTCCATGGCGGGCACCTCAAAACTGATCTTCTCCCTGCCGTGCTTGCGCCGGATGAACTGAGGGATATAATCCATGGGGCCGGGCCTGTAGAGGGCGTTCATGGCTATCAGGTCACCGAACTGGTTGGGCTTTAACTCGCGGAGGTATCTCTTCATCCCCACGGATTCAAACTGAAACACCCCGGTGGTCTCGCCGTTGCTGAAGAGCTCATAGGTGGCCCTGTCTTCCAGCGACAGTGACGGGAGGTCTATGGTGATGCCCTTTGACTTACGCACGTTCTCGACGGCATCCTTGAGGATCGACAGTGTCTTCAGGCCCAGGAAATCCATCTTCAGCAGACCTACTGATTCCACATAGTTACCTTCATACTGTGTGACGTAGAGCTCGGCATCCTTGGCCGTGCAGATGGGGATATGTTCGCACAGGTCATCCTTGCTGATGATGATGCCGCAGGCATGCACGCCTGTCTGTCTGACGCTTCCCTCGAGCACCTCGGCATATTTGAGTGTCTGTGCCACCAGCAGCTCTTTGGAGCTCCTCTCCTTAAGCAGTTCGGGCACCTCCTCATATGCTGTTGCGAGGGTCATGCCGGGCCTGTCGGGAACGAGCTTCGTCAGCCTGATGGCTTCGGGCAGCGGCAGCTTCTGCACCCGGGCCACATCCCGGATCGCCATCTTTGCTGCCATGGTGCCGAAGGTAATGATGTGGGCCACACGGTTGTGGCCGTATTTGTCGACAACATATTTCAGCACCTTCTCCCGCCCGTCCTCATCGAAGTCGATGTCGATATCGGGCATCGAGATGCGGTCAGGATTGAGGAAGCGCTCAAACAGAAGGTTATATTTGATAGGGTCTATATCAGTTATCTTCAGGCAGTAGGCTACGGTGCTGCCGGCGGCTGATCCTCTCCCGGGGCCGACCCACACTCCCATCTCGCGTGCCGCCCGCAGGAAGTCCTGCACTATCAGGAAGTACCCCGGGAAGCCCATGTTCTTTATTACCGAGAGCTCAAAGTCGATCCGTGCCTGCAGCTCGGGGCTGATCTCACCCCAGCGCTCCGCAGCGCCCTGCAGCGTCAGGTGACGCAGGTAGGCATCCTTGTCGGGGAACTCGTCCGGAATGGCAAAGTCAGGCATGATGGGATCGCTGGAGAGCGAGTAGTACTCAACCTTGTCGGCTATCTCCCGGGTGTTTGTCACTGCCTCGGGCATATCGCGAAAAACTTCCAGCATCTCCTCCTCGCTCTTGAGGTATTCCTGCTTGGTATAGCGCAGGCGTTTGGGATCGTCAATGTCTTTGCCGGTATTGAGGCAGATGAGCCTGTCATGCGCCTCGGCCTCATCCTCCATGATGAAGTGAACATCATTCGAGGCAATGATCTTCACATTGTGCTTTGCCGCCAGCTCACGGTAGGCTGCAATGACCCTCTGCTGCTGCGGGAAGACGGTGGTGTCTGCCGTCGGGTCGGAGGTCTCATGGCGCTGCACCTCGAGATAGTAATCGTCGCCAAATATCTCCCTGTATGATAGCAGAGCCTCTTCGGCCCCCTTTATGTTTCCCGAGAGTATCTCCTGGGCTGCCTCTCCTGCAATGCATGCCGATGAGACTATCAGCCCCTCACTGTGCTCACGGAGAAGCTGCTTGTCGATACGGGGCTTGTAGTAAAAGCCCCTGATCCATGCCTCGGAGACAAGCTTCACCAGGTTATGGTAGCCTGTGAGGTTCTTGGCAAGCAGTATCAGGTGATCGCCGGAACGGTCCTCAACGGATGTCTTGTCTTCAAGATTGGTGCGCGCCACATAGATCTCGCACCCGATGATCGGCTTGATGGAGGCCGCCGTGGCAGCATCATGAAACTCCTTTACGCCAAACATGCTACCGTGATCGGTGATGGCCAGGGCATCCATGCCCAGGTCGGCAGCCCTCCTGACAAGTGCCTTTACACCTGATGCCCCGTCAAGAATGGAATACTGTGTATGTACGTGTAAATGAACAAATGAAGACATAATCTCGGGATTTTGACCAATGCCGGTGGCTGGAAACAAAAATATCAAAAAGGTTGTTGCCCGTTCAATTTTTTTATTAACATGACGGCGGCTGATTATTTTTGTAACATCGATTTATTGTGATATCTTTGCACCCTCATAAAAAAACAGGTATCAATTAAACCGTAAATTTTAAATGTCAGTAAAAATCAGATTAGCTAGGAAGGGCCGCAAAAAACAGGCCTACTACCACGTGGTGGTAGCGGATAGCAGTGCGCCACGTGATGGCAGATTTATTGAAAAGATCGGGATGTACAATCCTCTTACCGACCCGGCAACGATAGATATCGATTTCGGTAAGGCTCTGGATTGGCTCCAGAAGGGTGCCCAGCCCACAGAGACATGCAGGGCGATCCTTAAGTACAAGGGTGTCATGATGAAGAAGCACCTGCTTGAAGGAGTAAAGAAGGGTGCCTTTGACGAGGCCGAGGCTGACCGCCGTTTCAATGAGTGGATGAAGTTCAAGGAGGAGCAGATCGAGACCAAGAAGACGGGCATCGAGAAGAAGGGCGAGGAGACCCGCCAGAAGAGACTTGAGGCAGAGACTGCTATCAAGGAAGCCAGGGCAGCCGAATATGCCAAAAAGATTGCTGCTCTTGCCGCCGAGGCTGAGGCTGCCGCCAGGGCTGCCGCAGGAGGTGAGGCTACAGCAGAGGAGCCCGTGGCAGAAGCTGTCGCCGGGACCGAAGAGGCTGAAGCCGTAGCTGAAGAGACCACCGCCGCTGAGGCAGTAGCAGAAGAGGAGGCACCTGTTGAGGTTGCCGCTGAAGAAGCTCCTGCAGAGGCAGCACAGGAAGAACCGGCCGCAGCAGAGGAAGCTGCCGCTGAACCTTCAGAAGAAGAGGCACCGGCTGCCGACAAGGCAGAGGAAGAGAGTGCCGAAGAGACTGAGAAGCCTGAATAAAGCGCTTCTCATCCCCGCCGCCTGACAGTGAAAACCGTTGGCAGAATAACAAAAACATACGGCTATGAAGGAGCCGTGGTGGTGAAGATGCAGGGCGGCATCACAGGGGAACCGGAACAGGGAGAACCGGTATTCGTCGTTACTGACGGGATACCGGTTCCCTTTTTTGTCAGGGAGGCTTACTGCCCTGCACCAGATACACTTATAATTTCGTTCGATGATTACCTGACGGCCGAATCGGTTGCCGTCCTGAAGGGATGTGAACTCATCATCGCCGGCGAGACGGAAGAGGGCGATGAGCTGCAGGACCTGGCGGGCTTTACCCTTACCGACACCGTCAGCGGCTTTAGCGGAAGGGTCATTTCTGTGATAAGCAACCCCGGTCAGCTGCTTGCCGAAGTAACCTCCCCGGCAGGTGTGATCCTCGTTCCCCTGCACCCGGATCTGATAATATCTCTTGACAGGCGGAAAAAGATCATAGAGATGACACTGCCTGAGGGACTGACCAGCCTGAACGACTAACTCCTCTTTTTAACCGTTTCATGCAGCACTGCGTCACCGGTGCCGTCTTTTATCTGGTTACCGTTAATCCGGGAATGGTGCAGTCATGAGATCTGCAATGGCATAAGCTGACAACAGGATTTGATTATTTGATCTCATGCAGGTTCCATACATACAACAAAATAAAAATATAATCGAATGAAAAAATCAATTCTTTTTGCAGCTCTGCTGGTCGTTGCGGTCCAGGTATCACAGGCACAGGACACTTACAGGGAAACAAGAGATGTCTCCGGTTTCAGCGAGGTGGCCTTCGCTGTGGCAGGAGAGGTGTCCATAGACATCGGTGATAAGTACAGCGTTATCCTTGAAGGTGACAAGAGTTATATCAGTGAGATAGAGACGAAGGTCTATGGTGATGAGCTCAAAATAAAGAGGGAGAAATGGTTTGATTCCGGGAACAAAAAGGTCGTTGTGCGTATCACTATGCCGAAGCTTGAAGGTATCAGCTTGTCAGGGTCCGGGAAGGTCACAGTCAATGATCCTCTCACGGGGGGAGACCTGGACATAGGTATCAGCGGCAGCGGAAAAGCATTTCTGAAAGAAGTAGCTCTGCAGGATGTAGAGTGCTCGATCTCAGGATCAGGCAGTCTGAATATTGCCGGAAGCGGCACCATCGGAAGCCTTGAGATAAATATTTCAGGTTCGGGTGATTATTTGGGGGAAGCCACCAGGGTGGGAACGCTGGAGGCAAATATTTCCGGCAGCGGCAGCTGCGACTGTTATGTTACAGATATGCTCAGGGCTGCCATCTCCGGCAGCGGGAACATAGTCTATTCGGGTAACCCGAAGATTGATGCAGCTGTTTCAGGCTCCGGCAAGGTGCGGACGAAATAGTCAGCCGCGCAATATCTTAACGACTCCATTCCCGGATACTTTGATGACCGAAGAGGCCTCTGCGCTGCTTCGGTCATCCTGTCTCCAGAGGCATACATAATCGGCAGCACTCCTGATCTCCCCGGCTATCTCATCAAAAAAAGCCGGGGCAGGTGTGCCGCTGATGTTGGCTGAGGTAGAGACCAGGGGCTTACGGAAGGCAGCTATCAGGTCGTCGCAGAAGGGATCGGTGCAGAGCCTCACTGCCAGTGAGCCGTCATCGGCTGCCACACCGTCAGCCACACCCCGCCCGCGGTCATAGATGACGGTCAGCGGAGTCTCGCTCCATTCGGCTATCTGCAGGGCCACCTCCGGCGGATCAACAACATAACGTGTAAGCATGGAGAGCGAATTTACCAGGATGATAAGGCCTTTTTTATCAATCCTCTGCTTGATCTCACTGATCCTTCTTACTGCCTCACCGTTCAGGGGATCGCACCCCAGTCCCCATACAGTGTCTGTAGGATAGAGTATAACCCCGCCGTCACGCAATACCTTCAGGGCATTCCTGATATCATCCTCATATTCCTTTTTCATGGCTGATGCTTTTTTCCGGTTTGGCCGGGAGGGCTCACTGCTCCGGGCCGTGCTGACCTGTCACCGCCCTGTGGAGGCAGTGAAAAGTTAAAAAACAATAATAGCAGTTATTTGGTATATATACTTTAATACATAAGTATAATTTTGAACCAAAGCTAAAACAACCGTCATGATAAGAAAAATTCTCCTCACCGCCATCATCATCGGATCAGCTCTGGCTGTCAGAGCCCAGGATAACCCGGGGTACCAGCTTCCTCCCCCTGAGATAGTATCAATTGTTGACGCACCGCAGACACCGGGTGTGCTTGTCAGCCGCGACAATAAAAGCATTCTCCTGCTTGAGCGTCCGGAGCTGCCATCCATTGCCGATCTCTCCAAACCGGAGCTGCGTCTTGCCGGCATCAGGTTCAATCCCTCCACCAACGGCAGCAGCCGCGGGCAGGGAGTGGTAAGGATCTCCGCCATGAACATCGACGGCACCAACCTTCGCGAGCTTAAGGGAGTGCCGGTTGATCCTCATATTGGCGGGGTCACATGGTCAGACGACTGCAGTATGTTCGCTTTCACCAACACCACCGATGCCACGGTGGAGCTCTGGGTGGCCGATCTGGAGACCATGACCGCACGCAGGATCGATGAGGGGCTGAATGACATATTCAGGAGGACCATGACCTGGCTTCCCGACGGATCGATTGTTTACCTGCGCACACTGAGTGACAGGGGCAAGGCTCCGGAGGCATCGGGGGTGCCTGAGGGACCGGCGATACAGGAGAGCGAAGGCGTCAGGGGAGAGTCACGCACCTTCCAGGACCTTATCAGGAACCCTGACGACGAAAGGATATTTGAGTATTATGCCACCTCCGAACTGATCCGCTGGAGCGACGGCAGCAGCACGGCTTTGGGCAGCCGTGGCATGATCATCGACCTGTCGCCTTCACCTAACGGGCAGTATCTTCTGATTACCAAAATCGACAGGCCATTTTCATATATAGTACCCTACTATCTTTTTCCCTCATCCACGCAGGTATGGGATCTGCAGGGTAATGTCGTCACCACGCTGCTCGAGAAGCCCCTGCAGGAGAACCTGCCGCGCGGCTACGATGTGGTCAATACCGGTCCCCGCAACTACAGCTGGCGTAGCGACAAACCTGCAACCATCATGTGGGTGGAGGCACTCGATGAAGGTGACTACCATGCCAATGAGATGCAGTATCATGACCAGGTCTATATGCTTGATGCTCCCTTTGCAGGAGAGCCGGTGCCGTTCATCGCAACGGAGAAGCGCTACCAGGGTATTGTCTGGGGCAATGACAATCTGGCTATGCTCAGCGAGGGGCTCTCCAAAAGCCGCATAAGGGTCACCAGCACCTTCAGCCCGGCCAGCCCGCAGGCGACGCTTAAGAAGATCTTCGAGATCAATGCTGACGACCGTTACAATAACCCGGGCTTTCCCCTCACCGTGGCCAACAGCTACGGAAGACAGGTGCTGCTGCTGGCCGACAGGGGCAGGAGCCTCTATCTCTCCGGCCAGGGCGCCTCTCCCGAGGGTGACAGGCCATTCATCGACAGGTATGACCTCAGGTCGGGCAAGACCACACGCCTGTGGCGTTCAGAGGCACCCTATTATGAAACTGTCAATGAGCTTATTGACCCGGCGAAGCAGGTGATGCTCACCGTCCGGCAGTCGGTCACCGAGGTTCCCAACTACTTTATCCGCGATCTGAAGAAAGGGACTCTGAAGCAGGTGACCCATTTTGAGAACCCCTATCCGCAGCTTGACGGAGTGCACAGGGAGATGGTCACATACAAGCGCAATGACGGCATCGATCTATCATTCATGCTTTACCTTCCGGCAGGCTACGACAGGGAGAAGGACGGTCCTTTGCCAACGATACTGTGGGCCTATCCGCGCGAGTATAATGATCCCTCAACAGCCGGGCAGATCAGCGGCTCACCATACAGCTTCACAAGGGTGAGTCCCTCCTCAGTGCTCGTATATGTCACCCAGGGGTACGCCATCCTCAACAACGCAAGCTTCCCCATAATCGGGGCTGAGGGAGAGGAGCCCAATGACACTTTTGTCAGTCAGCTTGTCGCCAATGCCGAGGCTGCCATAAACAAGGCTGTGGAGATGGGTGTCACAGATCCGCAGAGGGTAGTGGCCAGCGGCCACTCGTACGGTGCCTTCATGACGGCTCACCTGCTCTCGCACTCAAGGCTCTTCGCTGCCGGCATAGCGCGCAGTGGTGCCTACAACCGTTCGCTGACACCCTTCGGGTTCCAGAGTGAACGGCGCAGCTTCTGGGAGGCGCCGGAGCTCTATCTTGAGATGTCACCCTTCACCCATGCCACAAAGGTCAAGGACCCCCTGCTGCTGATACACGGCATGGCCGACGACAACCAGGGCACCTTCCCGATACAGAGTGAGAGGTACTATGCCGCTCTCAAGGGGGCCGGTGCCACGACAAGGCTGGTGCTGCTGCCTGCCGAGGCCCATGGTTACGACGCCCGCGAATCTTTGCTGCACATGCACTGGGAATATGTCAGGTGGCTTGATAAATATGTAAAGAACAAAAAGTAATATCTGCAATAAGCAGTTAGGTTATCAGAAAAAACTGATTAGTTTTGTCACTCTAATCTTAAAAAACCTAAGCTTATGATCAGTAGTTTGTTCTGGATAGCACCTGTAGCAGCGGTGCTGGCCCTGCTCTTTGCATGGATATTCTACAGGAGCATGATGAAGTCACCTGCCGGCAACGACCGGATGCAGGAGATCGCCGGTTACGTCAGGGAGGGTGCGATGGCCTACATCAAACGCCAGTACGGTGTTGTTTTCAAGGTCTTCATAGTTCTTGTTATCTTACTTGTGATACTTGCCTACCTGGGGGTTCAGAACCCCTTTGTTCCGGTAGCGTTCCTTACCGGCGGGTTCTTCTCCGGCCTCTGCGGTTACCTGGGAATGAGAACGGCAACCAACGCCTCCTCAAGGACAGCCCAGGGTGCCTCCGAATCACTCAACAAGGGTCTTAAGATTGCATTCCGCAGCGGTGCGGTGATGGGACTGATAGTTGTCGGTTTCGGACTGCTTGACATTGTATTATGGTTCCTCATACTCAACAACTGGGTCTTCTCTCCGGAGAACATGCTTGAGGGATGGAAGTGGCTGGGCCTGACCTTCGTGCATCCGGGCACTACTGACCACCAGAAGATGATAGAGATCACCGCCACCATGCTTACCTTCGGGATGGGTGCCTCCACACAGGCTCTCTTCGCCCGTGTCGGCGGCGGCATATTCACCAAGGCTGCCGACGTAGGCGCTGACCTCGTAGGGAAAGTAGAGGCCAATATACCCGAGGATGACCCCCGCAACCCCGCAACCATAGCCGATAACGTAGGCGACAATGTGGGTGATGTGGCAGGCATGGGTGCTGACCTCTATGAATCATATGCCGGATCAATACTGGCGACGGCGGCTCTCGGAGCAGCCCTGCCGCTCCTGACGGCCGCTGACCAGATGAAGGCTGTCATCGCCCCGATGATAGTGGCAGCAATAGGAATACTGCTCTCCATTGCAGGTGTATACATGGTGCGCACCAGGGAGCAGGCTACACAGAAGAACCTGCTGAACGCACTGCTGCTCGGCACGGGCGGCAGCTCGGCACTTATACTTGTGGCCCTTGCTGTCATGGCCTTCACCGGATGGATCACCTGGGGCGTCTTCGGCGCCGTGATCGCCGGCCTCGCTGCCGGAGTCATCATTGGACAGTCGACTGAATACTTCACCTCCGATGAATATAAGCCTACCAGGGGCATCGCAAAACAGACACAGCAGGGACCTGCCACCACCATTATCGAGGGTATAGCCGTCGGTATGCAGTCGACATGGATTCCTGTCCTCACCATTGCCATTGCCATCATCGCTGCCTACGGATTCGCAGGCGGGTTCCAGGACTTTGCAGCAGGGGTATATGGTATAGGCTTTGCCGCAGTGGGGATGCTCTCCACACTTGGTATCACGCTGGCCACCGACGCCTTTGGTCCGATAGCTGACAACGCAGGCGGCAACGCCGAGATGGCGCACCTGCCAAAAGAGGTGCGCGAGCGCACTGATGCACTGGATATGCTTGGCAACACTACAGCTGCAACCGGAAAAGGATTTGCCATCGGTTCGGCAGCTCTTACAGCCATGGCCCTGGTGGCAGCATACATGGAGGAGGTCAAGCTCTGGCTCGGACGCCTCGCCGACGATACCGTCGAAGGATACAAGCAGATTGGCGACGTACTCTTCTACAAGAGCACCGTTCCCTCGGTGATACCTGAAGGGATGACGGCCGTCGATGTAAGCACAGCTAATGTGAGTGACTTCGTGGCAGCATATGACCTGTCACTGTTCAACCCGCTGCTTATCGGCGGCATCTTCATCGGCGCCATGATGGCGTTCCTCTTCAGCTCTATGTCGATGAAAGCCGTAGGTCGCGCAGCCGGTAAAATGGTTGACGAGGTGAGACGCCAGTTCCGTGAGATCAAAGGCATCATGGACGGTTCCGGTAAGCCTGACTATGCAACGTGTGTTGCCATCTCCACCAAGGGTGCACAGCAAGAGATGATGCTCCCGTCACTGATAGCCATCGCTGTTCCGCTGGCCATAGGGCTCACGCTGGGCGTGGCCGGTGTGGTGGGACTGCTGATAGGAGGCATGACTGCCGGCTTCACGCTGGCGAGCATGCTCAACAACTCCGGCGGTGCATGGGACAATGCCAAGAAATTCATTGAGAAGGGCAACTACGGCGGCAAGGGCAGTGAGTCTCACAAGGCCGGCGTGGTGGGTGACACCGTCGGTGACCCCTTCAAGGATACCTCAGGCCCCTCGCTCAACATCCTCATCAAGCTCATGTCAATGGTCTCGGTTGTTATGGCCGGTCTGACCGTGACGTGGAGCATAATGGGATAATTACTGAACAGGATTATGTAACGACGCCCTGACCGGGCGTCGTTACTTGTTTTAAACCGTGACAGGTGATGTTCATTCCGGAATTCAGAGATATTGAATCGGCCATGGAGCTGATAGCGCAGCATGTGCACCGGACTCCGGTTTTAACCTCCCGGCAGCTTGATGTCATCACCGGTGCCAGGCTCTTCTTCAAGTGCGAGAACTTCCAGAGGGTGGGGGCCTTCAAGTTCAGGGGTGCCACCAATGCAGTGCTGAGTCTGTCAGACAGCCAGCGCGCCGCCGGCGTGGTGACGCACTCGTCGGGCAATCATGCCGCCGCCCTGGCGCATGCCGCGGTATCGCGCGGAGTGAAGGCCTATATTGTTATGCCCTCAACGGCTCCGGAGGTAAAGAAGAGGGCGGTGGCGGGTTACGGTGCGGATATCACCTTCTGTGAGCCCACGCTGGCGGCGCGGGAGGCCGCCGCCGCAGAGATCATCAGTCGTACCGGCGCCACCATGATACACCCCTATGACAACTTTTTCATCATCGCCGGTCAGGGTACCGCCGCGATGGAGATGCTGGCCGATATCCCCGACCCCGATGCGGTCATCGCCCCCGTGGGCGGTGGCGGCCTCCTCAGCGGCTCGGCGATAGCCACCAGACACCTCGCTCCCGCAGCAAAAATATACGGCGCCGAGCCGCTGCTGGCTGATGACGCAGCCCGGTCACTGCATGCCGGAGCCATACAGCCGGCACTGCCCCCGGGAACCATCGCCGACGGGCTACTAACATCGCTATGCGAAAGGACATTCACCGTCATCAGGGAGAAGGTCGATGATATCCTGACGGTGAGCGAAGAGCAGATCATAGAGGCGATGACCCTCATCTGGACGAGGATGAAGATTGTCGTTGAACCATCAGCGGCCGTGCCGTTGGCCGCAGTGCTGGCCAACAGGGCGCTCTTCAGCGGCAGAAGGGTGGCGATTATTCTTTCGGGGGGGAATGCTGACCTGTCGAAGCTGCCTTTTTCTCAAGACGCCTGAAGTAGGCAATCACCGGATAGTGATCCGAATAGCGCACCTTGACGATGTCAAAATCGGTGCACTCTATCTCTTCGTTGTAGAGAACGTAATCAATACGGTTGGGAGGATACTTGCCACGGTATGTGAATCCGGCACCGTATCCGGCCTCCACGAAGGCATCCTTCAGCCCGCGGCGCATACGCCGGTAGGTGTATGATACAGGCGTGTCATTGAAGTCACCGGCCACGATGACCGGGTAGGGTGAGCTCTCAATATGCCTCCTCACCCTGTCTACCTGCAGGGCCCTGCTGGCAAAACCCTCCGTGAGACTCCGGTAGAGCCCCCTGATGTTGTCAACCGATCTTCCCTGAACCTCACCGGTGATGTCGCTGAGGAGCGTACCTTCGACGCGGCGGAGGCGGAACGACTGCAGGTGGGTGTTGTAGACCCTGAAGGTGTCGGCATCTACAATAATATCCGTGAAGATGGTGAGCGATGACGAGCCCGGGTGGACAATATCGCCACGGTACACAATGGGGTAGCGGGTGAGGGTGGCTATGCCGTAACGACTGGCAGTGCCGCTTTTTATGAGCTTGAAGTGGGTTGACCACCTTCCTCCCAGCCCGTTCTTCAGCTTACGCTCGCCGGCAGCCGGATCACCCCTGACAAAATATTCCTGGAGACAGAGTATCCCGGGATCTTCCTTCCTGAGAAGCTGCAACATCTTGCTGTGAGTGTTGTGCTCACTCTCCTCGTAGAAGTTGAAGAGCCTGACGTTGTAGCTCATCAGTTTAAGTTCGTGATGCTCTTCGTTGCCGTGATTGGTGAACCTGATGAAGTTGTGTATGTAGCCGAAGCCGAGCACAATGGCGGCAGCTGAGATCAGGGCATACCATCTCCTGAAGATTATCCAGAAGAGGACCATGGCTATATTCGCGGCGGCGATATATGGATATGCCAGCCCGAAGAGAGCGGGGACGGCTGTTGTGGCGGGGTTGACGAAGATGGAGAGATAGGCGGTCATGAGCATGAGGACGAGAACGATGTTCACGGCCAGGAGGATGTTACGCGTAAACCGTTTTATCCCTCTATCCTTTTTTCTGGCTTTCACTGAAAAGGATCTCTTTTTCTTCCCTGGTGAGACTGTCATAACCTCCTTTTGAGATCTTGTCAAGTATGTGATCTATGGCCTTCTGCCTCTCTGCCTTCGCCGCGTTGTACCCGTAGTCTGTCTTCGTCTTCCTGGCATCAAACTGCGTGCCGGTATTTTTGTAGGTGACCTTCATGCGCCTCTTGCCCGGTTTGAAGAGGGTAACAAGGAAATCGATGAAACTGTTCAGCCATGCCCCGATATCAGTGCCGTTCTTCAGACTGTACCCGTAGGCGAACCCCATCATTGCCCCTCCGATGTGCGCTATCTTGCCCCCGGTGTTGACAGAGAAGTCGAACACGGAGGTGATGAGGAAGGTTATCAGCGCCAGGTATTTCAGTTTCACCCTGCCGAAGAAGAGGAGATGGAGCTCCAGGTCAGGCAGGTAGACAGCGGTGGCAACCACCAGCGCCATCACCGAGGCTGAAGCCCCCAGTGCCATGGATACGTGCACCATGCCGGCAAAGGCGGGGAAGATGTTGAATACGGCGATGTACAGCACTGCTCCAGCCAGTCCGCCCATGATGTATAGCGACACCAGCTTGCGCTGATCGAGGTAGCTCATGAATATCTTCCCGAACCACCATAGCCACAGCATGTTAAAGAGGAGGTGGATGAAGCCCTGGTGGGTGAACATGTAGGTGAGGGGCGTCCATGGCTTCAGGGCCAGGGCGCCGATGGAGGCCGGGACCGACAGAAAGGAGATCACCGTCGGTGCCAGTGCCGGACTGGCCGACAGGACACCTATAACCTCTATTATCTTTATCAGGAGGAATATGGCGGCGTTGATGTATATGAGCCTGGTGAGGGCTGAACCGCGTTTGAATGACCCCTTTATTTCATCCCATATACTCATCAGTAGAGTGTTTTTGTTGTCTTGCGCCAGTATCTTATCAGGAGATATCCGAAGATCATGCCGCCGAGATGGGCTGTGTGGGCTATGCCGCTGCCGGGACTGGTGATGGCAAGATAGAGTTCAATGGCAGCATAACCAATGACCACATACTTGGCCTTGACGGGTATGGGCGGGAAGATGAACATCAGCTGAGTGTTGGGGAAGAGCACTCCGAAGGCCAGCAGGACACCGTAGACGGCTCCTGAAGCCCCCACAACGGGAACATTCAGTATCGAGTTAAGCCTTCCCATCTGGGCATCGGTGAAGTTCTTGCCCTGGCTGACGGCCTCGCTGCCCGAGTCATATACATACTGCAGCTGTTCCGGTGTGAGCAGGTCCATCACCTTGTTGTACTGTATCCACTGCACCAGCTCGAAGAAGAAGGCCGCACCCAGCCCGGTGACAAGATAATAGAGCAGGAATCGCTTCGGTCCCCACACCTGTTCCAGTATCCTGCCGAACATCCACAGTGCGAACATATTGAACAGCAGGTGCACGAAGCCGCCGTGCATGAACATGTGGGTAACTATCTGCCATGATCCGAAGAACTCCGATTTGGGGAAGTAGAGTCCCAGGATTCCGTTCAGGTTAAGTCCGGAGGTGAATCTCAGCAGTTCATTAAGGAGCAGCATGACCACGTTGATGATGATGAGGTTCTTCACCACCGGTGGCGTGCCTGATAATATTCTGTTCATAATTGGTATTCTCTTGTTTCAGACGGCAAATTTAGCCATTCTGAGGAAAAATCAGATGAATCTTCTGTCGAGCTCTTCCAGGGTGATGATATTCATCACCGTTTTGCCTGTGGGAGAGTAGTTTGGCATGGTGCACGCAAAGAGCATGTCAAACAGCTCTTCCATCTCGGTATGTGTCAGCGGCATGCCGTAGGGTATCGCCGCAGCCCTGGCCATTGAGAGTGCCACCCTCTCACGGGCGCCGATAGAGGGGTCGGAGAGTGTCTGGCGGTATTCGGCTATCAGAGTCTCGAGCATGGCCAGAGGGTTGGCATTGCGACTGTCGGCAGGGTGGCTCTTTATGGTGACCATGTTGTCTGGGCCCGGTTCTATCTCGAAGCCTATGGTCCTGAGCTGGTCGTCTATCTCCTGTATTATGACCATATCGCCGGGGTTCAGCTCGGTGGTGACGGGGAAGAGCGACACCTGTGCCGGGCGCGGTCCGTCGCTGAGGGAGGTGAGGTACTTCTCATACAGCACCCGCTCGTGTGCCCTTCGCTGGTCAATCATCATGATGCCTGATATCACCGGGCACATTATGTACCTGTTTTTTACCTGGAAGAAGCGGCGCTGGCCTTCTGCAGCCCCGTTGCCCTCCTGTTGTTCGCTGCGGGCGGTGATGGTGAATAGCGACTCCCATCCGCGGGCGTTGCCGCGGTCACGCTCACCTTCCCACTTCGTCTCCGGCCGCCGGTATTCCGTCCCGTCGAAGGGGTTGAAGGTATGGTCCACCTCCACCTGCGGCGGGGGCGGCGCCGTCATGCTGCCGGTGATGACGGGTATCTCCACGGCGCCCTCCGGCCCGAAGTCGAGCGACGGCACCACATTGAACCGGCCGAGGGCCTCGCGCAGGGAGGCCAGGATTATCTGCCACACCGAGCGCTCATCCTCGAACTTGACCTCTGTCTTTGTGGGATGTATGTTGACGTCTATGGCCGAGGGATCGGCGGTCATGTAGATGAAATAGGCAGGCACCGTGTCGGGCGGCAGGATGCCCTGGTATGCCTCCAGCACTGCCCGGTGCAGGTAGGGGTGCCTGATAAAGCGGTTGTTGATGAAGAAGAACTGCTCCCCGGCGGAGCGGCGGGCGTTCTCAGGCTTGCCGGCAAAGCCGCTGATGGAGATGATGGTGGTGGTTGTCTCCACGGTGACCAGGTTCTGGTTGTAGTGTTTGCCGAAGAGGGAGATGATACGCTGGCGTCGACTGCCCTGAGACAGACGGTATATCTCCTGGTCGTTGTGTATCAGGGTGAATTTTATGTCAGGGTGTGCCAGCGCCACACGCTGGAACTCTGTTATTATGTGTCTGAACTCGGTATTGTCGGTCTTGAGGAACTTGCGGCGTGCAGGGACATTGTAGAAGAGGTTCTTGACGCTGAAGACTGACCCTGCCGCGCAGGAGCACGGCTCCTGTCTTATCACCCTCGAGTTGTTTATCTCCACCAGCGTGCCTGCCTCGTCCTCCTCACGACGGGTGCGCAGCTCGGTCATGGAGACGGCGGCGACGGATGCCAGCGCCTCGCCGCGGAACCCCTTGGTGGTGATGGTAAAGAGATCGTCGGCCGATGATATCTTGGAGGTGGCGTGACGTTCAAAGGCCAGGCGGGCGTCGGTCTCGCTCATGCCGCAGCCGTTATCTATCACCTGCACCAGGGTGCGGCCGGCATCGCGTATCACGATGCTGATCTCCGTGGCTCCGGCGTCGACGGCGTTCTCCGTCAGCTCCTTGACCACGGAGGCCGGCCGCTGTATCACCTCGCCGGCAGCTATCTGGTTGGCAACGGAGTCGGGAAGAAGCCTGATAATATCACTCATCTGCAGCGATTAAAAACGTAGGTATAAATAGACAACAAGGACAATTATTATTATGATGACCAGGAGCCTTATGGTGGTATGTCTCTCGACACGTTCCTTTCTTCTCTGAAAGTGGTTGCGCATGTCACCGCGCATGATCCTGGAACGGTAGGGCTGGCGGCTATCGGCACCTGGCATGGCGGAGACGGGTCCGCCCTCCGGCCCCGTCGCACCCTGTCCGGTTAGTGGGCCGGGGTCCGTAACTTTAGCGGAGGAGGGCCCGTCCCCTGTATCTTCAGCGGAGGAGGACTCCTTACTCCACGCCTTGCGTCTCTGCTCCAGCTCCTCCCTCGCCGGGTCATAATATCGTGGCATGTAGTTAAAGCCGCGCGGTTTATTCTGTTTAAAGAAACTGGGGATAGCCATGACTCACTTTTTGCAAAAATAGTAAGAAAAGCCTGAATTATGAACTCCGGCACTGACGGGCGGAATTTTAGAATTGTTCACTTTTTGTTACATTTGGGTTGCTAAAAACCTGATACCTGAACGATGAAGATCCTTGTCACTTATGCCGGCAGTGCAGGTGTGACATCAAGTGTGGCTTACCGCATTGCCAGAGTGATGACCGGTCTGGGGGCGGAGGTGACGCTGCTGCCCATGAGCGGTGCCAGGACAGTCAAGGGTTTTTCTGCGGTTGTTGCCGGGAGCATGGAGCAGGGCAGGGGATGGCTGCCGGAGGCGATGGAGTTTGTCAGGGTCAACCAGGCACTGCTGAAGAAGAAGCCCCTGGCGCTTTTTACAGTCATACCGGCACTGGGGTCCGAGAAGGGAGCCGAGTCGCGCATGGTTATAATGCAATACACGGCTCATGTACGTGGCATGGTCCATCCGGTCAGTGAAGGGTTCTTCAGCGGTGAGGGTGTCAGAGAAAAGAAGGCTGAACCCGGTGAGAGGTCGAGGTTCAAGCTGAGGATATTGCTCGGACTGTTAAAGGAGAGCGAGTCGCGCAGTCACGAGGTGGAGACCTGGGCAGCAAGGTTGCATGAGAAGCTGCTGCAGGTCACTGGCAAAGGCGCCAGCGGCCCTCTGCACGGAGCCTGATCAGCCGGGAGAGGACATGCAACTGGTGCGCGTTGCCTGAATTACGACAGATCTCTTGCCACCGGTGCACGTAACCTGATCAACCGTGTGAGGACCTGCCACCAAAGCACAGTACATGCATTACCACATAAGTCTGGTCCCGGTCCCCGGGATCTAAATGATCAAGGATATCTCAGATGCAGCTTCACTAGTATCGATGAAGATGGTTGCCCTCCTCCCAATGTAGAGTTGCATAAGATTCAGAAGAGGTGAGGCTCTATCCTCTCACTTCACCTTAACGTACTTCTCGCTGGTATAGTTGCTCTTGTCAACCACTCCCAGCTCATCGGCAGGCCATACCTGGATAAGGGTGTCATTCTGAACCACAATCCTCATCCGGAGGGTTTTCCCTTCATAGTCTTTGCTGACGTGGTATTTGATCGACTCCTTATACACAATACCTTCCAGCGTATAGGATCCGCCTCCGTAGCTTACAAATTCGGTGGTATCCATGATGTAATTACCCATGACCATCCAGTAGTTATTACACCACATTTTAACCCCGCTTCCCTGGTAGTCTCCGGGGAAGGTAGATATGATCGAGTCGTTTTCCACCTGTCTGGCATAGATCAGATCCCATGCGCCAACGACAGGATTAACCGGTTCCTGGTTGCATCCGGCAAGGATGAGCAGGAGCAGAGTACCGAAAAATAATGTCTTCTTCATAATTTACCTGTTCTTTTGTTATTTTTCATGTTCAAACACTGCTTTCATAGCTTCGTTTTCCTTTTCAACATCGATTTTCTTCTCACAGGAAGTAAATGCGATGAAGATCATTGCGGAGAATGGCAGCATCCAGTTCTCTATAGTGCTGATTTATTATGTTTGTGCAATACAGTTGAATATGAGTAAATTTACGCAAGCAATCAATGCAAGTCAAATTTATTTAACCATGCCATGTCTTTTGTTTAAATTTGAATAGTAATAGCCATTTAGCAAAAACTTAATAGAGAGGTAAAATGAAAAAGAGTGACACAGCAGTTCTCATGAGCTGCCCGGAAAACAGGCCTGGCAAAAGAAGGTTCTGCCTTAAGGTTTCATTGATTGGTTTTATGCTGATAATTCTGTCAGGATTCTTCATGACAGCTCTGTCGCAACCGACCGACATCAGCAAGAAGCTCAAAGGATTTGACCAGTATATGGAAAAGACCCTTAAGGACTGGAATACACCCGGTGCGTGCGTCGGTATTGTTGTAAAAGACAAGCTTGTCTTTGCAAAGGGATATGGTTACCGGGATTATGGAAAAAAACTGCCGGTGACTCCCAGTACCCTGTACCAGATTGCTTCAAACACAAAACTATTCACAACCGTAGCATCGGGATTGCTTGTTGAGGAAGCCAAACTGGATTGGGATACTCCGGTGAAGAACCTTGTGCCTTCAATAAAATTCTATAATAATGAGCTTGACAACACGGTGACGCTGCGTGACATGCTTGCTCACCGTACGGGTATATCAAGGCATGACCTTATCTGGTACAAATCAGATTTCTCGAGAAAAGATCTCTTTGACCGTCTTAAATATCTTGAACCCAGCCAGCCTTTACGGACAGGGTTTCTATACAACAACCTGATGTACGTCGCCGCAGGATACATTATTGAACTGCAAAGCGGAAAAACATGGGAGCAGTTTGTCCAGGAAAAGATCTTTGATCCGCTGAAAATGGAGAGGACCTATTTTAAAGTCAGCGATATGGTTGCCGATCCTGATCATGGAGTGCCGTACAATGAAAAACGTGACACAACCATTCTTTATGAGATCCCGATTTATGAGGATCAGGCGGCTGTCGGACCTGCCGGATCAATCATCTCAAATATAAATGATATGTCGAAATGGCTTATCGCGCTGATGAATGGCGGCAGGTATGAGGGCAAGCAGATCATTCCTGAGGCAGTTTTGAAAGCCACGCTGGCACCTTCGATCGCGTTGCCCAACACAGGGCTCGAGAACAAGGGGTACAAGGAGATTCTGAACAGTGTATACGGTATGGGCAGGCAGATGGCCTCCTACAGGGGCCACCTGCTTGCATTTCACGGAGGGGATCTTCCCGGCTTTCACTCTCAGATATCGATGATGCCCACAGACAGTATCGGCGTGATCGTGTTTATCATCGGAGACCAGGGCCAGCCTTTATATAACACAATAACCTATAATGTCTATGAACGCCTTTTAGGTATGGATCTGACGCCCTGGAGCGAGAGGAACCTTGCTGATCGTGACAAGGGAAAGGCTGTCGGCAGGGAAGGGAGGAGCAAAGCCGGTGAAGACAGGGTTGCAGGTGCAGGACCTTCTCACAAGCTGGCTGATTATGCGGGCGAGTTCGAGCACCCGGCTTACGGGATAATGAAAATCAGTCTAAAGGCGCCGGATTCTCTGCAATTTGATTTTCATAATATAGTGCTTCCTCTTTCGCACTATCATTATGACCGTTTTGATACGCCAAATGATGAGGAGTACGGATTATGGTCGCTGAACTTCATGACCAACCCGGCTGGTGAAATCAGCGGGTTCGTTGTATCTGTTGATGAGGGGCAGGTGACCTTTACCAGAAGGGCTGACCCCGGCCTCAGCGACCCTGTTGTCCTGCAGGCTTATGAGGGCAAGTATCTCATGGGAGGGACGACATTCACCATCGAGGTAACAGGTAGTGAGATTTTTATAATCTTACCCGGCACACCGCGTATCAAGCTCATACCTGTCTCAAGAGACACCTTCCGGATAAAGGAATTTGCTGACGTCAGTATCATCTTTGTCCGTGAGGATGGCATTGTCACCGGGATGAAGCAGAAGGATCCGTCTGGTGAATATGCGGCAAAGAAGCAATAGTTGATTTCACTCTACAGGGCCACGCCTCAGCGTGGCCTTTTTTATATATAGCACTCCTCTGGTAGCAGCTTCCCCCGGTGAAGAATCTTCTTTTTCCTATCGTTGATATTTGATGCGGCAAAAGAATTTTAGAAAAAAGCTTGACTTTTTAAAAGTACTATCTTAAATTTGAGATGCTGCATTTTTAAAACTATTCACATGTCGTTGTCCAAGTACATTGCACGATTGCAACGGATGGATCTACTAATTGCCTTGAAGGCAACCGGTTCCCCGGAAGCATTTGCCAATAAGATGAACCTCAGCCGAAGCACTCTTTTTGAGACGCTTCAGGAGATGAAAGGAATGGGTGTTGATATCAGGTATTCCAACATCAGGGAGACATATTATTATGGCGATGCCAGGCGAATAATAGTCAGGGTTGAGAAAGCCGGTGAGAAACAATGACAGCCCGGACACAACAGTGTGTACCATCCCTTGATGGTGAAGTCATTTGAGAGGCTTGAATTCTAAACAATCAAATTAGAAGGATATGGTAGAACGACTCTTGTCACTTAAAGGCTGGAAGCTATTTGGCGGAATAGTATTGGTAAATCTGCTCATTCTGTTTTTATCCCAGACAACTCTGATTAACGAGATAGTATTCTTCAATACTTACAGTGAACAGCTTACATACGACAGAGCTATGGAGGTATTCAGCCAGATGCGCTCTTTCTCATGGGTCAGTTACATCATTGCTCCTATACTTCTACTGCTCAAATTCTCAGTGATGAGTGTACTTCTCTATATCGGGATATTCTTCAGTGACCTTCATAAAGAGATTACCCTGGGGAAGATATTTAAAGTGGTGATTGCTAGTGAACTGGTGTTTATTGTTGCCTCAATTGTTAAACTATTGTGGTTCATCTTTTTTGCGGGCAACTACACTCTGGAAGATATGAGCTTCTTCTATCCGCTCTCGTTGATTAATCTGTTTAGCCGGTCGGAGGTAGCCGCTTATTGGATATATCCTCTGCAAACAGTGAATTTTTTCCAGTTGATTTATATCGTTATGCTTGCACTGGGGCTGTCTAAAATCAGTACAATTAGAAAGGAGGCTGCTGACAAAATTGTGCTTTCCACTTATGTCCCGGCCATGGCGGTCTGGATTGCACTGGTAATGTTTCTTTCAATTGATGTACAGGCATGAAAAAACGGATTGGCAAGGTTTTGCTTGTATTGGTGGGAGGATTTCTGATCTTTCTTATAGCTGGCATAGTGATAAGAAAAGTAAAAGGGGAGCAAGCTGCTGAGAAAATAAGAACTCTTCCCGTACTTGCTATGAAAGATATCTGGGGAAATTCCTTCACGACTGAAAAGATACCCTCCGGGCCTCTGTTAATCACCTTTTTCCATCCGGAGTGTGACCACTGCAAATATGAAATATCGTCACTTATTAGCACTGATTTGATTGACAGCCAGTTAGCAATACTACTTGTTAGCTATGCTAAGGTTGATGATATTCAGTCTTTTATACAAGAAGTTGGGAATATTGATGCATTAAACATGCATATCCTGCATGATCCTGATTTCAGGATGAGTGATCTGTACAGAGCCGACATCCTTCCGTCAAACTTCATTTACAATAAGGAGCTTAAGCTTGTAAAAGTATTCAAGGGGGCAACCAAGCCGGAGACCATCATGAAATACCTGAATGGGAATGATAAAGATTAAGAGGGTTAAAGAAGCATCATTGCTTCAGCACGACTCCACCGATTGTGGTGCGGCTTGTCTGGCATCTGTAATCAGGTATTTCGGCGGAGAGTCCGGAATAGAAAAAATTCGCAGGCTTAGTGGTACAACTCAGTCAGGAACTACGATGCTGGGATTATATCAGGCTGCACGCGAATCTGGTATGGAGGCTACTGGTTATGAGGCTTCCGTGAATGATATTAAGGAATTCAATGGTATTCTAATTCTGCATGTGACTCCGGAACCTGGATATGAGCATTATATCGTCTCTTATGGTTTCTATGATGGCAGGTTTGTCGTCTGGGATCCTGCAAAAGGTTTGGAGTTAAAGACAGCATCGGAAGTTGAAAAGATTTGGGCGAGTCATAAATGTCTTGCAGTCAGTCCGGGCAAAGATTTTGTCCTGGAGAAAGTATCAAAAAGAAGTAAACGCAGGTGGATAGTTGATACAATTATGCCGGAGTACGAATTACTCCTGGTCAGTGTTGTCGTAGGTATAGTCATTTCACTGCTCGGTGTTGTAATGGCAGTCTATACGCAAAAGTTACTTGACCGGATTCTCCCTTCAGGTGATGTGAGAATGCTTGTTGTTTCAGTGGCATTGGTGTTTCTGCTTCTTGGGGTTAGGGTTCTGCTGACTGCAGTCCGACAATCCATGTTATTGTCTCAGGGAAAGACTTACAACATCCGTGTTGTTGACGGATTTTACAGTTCATTGCTGGGATTGCCGAAGCCGTTTTTTGATACCAGAAAAACCGGCGACATGGTTGCCCGACTTAACGACACCATGCGAATCCAGCGTGTCATCTCCGACGTGGTCAGCACCTATGTGATCGATTTTCTGATTGTGATGATTACAATGGTCATGATCTTCATTTATTCTTCTGTTGCAGGCATTATTTCAGCTTTAGCAATTCCTCTCTTTTTTCTGCTGGTTTACAGTTGGAACAAGCCGGTTATCAAATCGCAGCAGGACCTCATGGCAGGTTATGCCATGAATGAAAGCAATTTCATAAATACTCTCAGGGGCATTACGGAGATCAAGAGCATGCAATGGCAGCGTTATTATGAGAAAAAAAATAAATCGGTATTCACTATTTTTCAGGAGAGGGCTTTCTCATTGGGGAAGATCAAAATAAAGCTTGGGATGATTACAAACCTTGCAGGCACTCTATACCTGATGGGGTTATTAATGTACACTTCGCTTGAGGTAATGGAGATGCGGATGACTCAGGGCGAACTGATGGCTATCATTTCACTTAGCTCTGCCCTGCTGCCGTCAGTGATGAACCTGGCTCTCGTCTCCATTCCTCTGAGCGAGGCTAAGGTCGCTATCGAAAGAATGTTTGAATTCACGCAGTTACAGCCGGAAGAGCCTGATGAAAAAACAGAAAAGCCAGGATTACCTTTTTCCCGGATTACACTTGACAGCATTACCTTTCGGTTCCCCGGTCAGAAGTTACTTCTTTCTGATGTGAACCTTGAGATTGAAAAAGGTACTGCAACTGCTTTGGTAGGGGAGTCGGGTTCGGGTAAGAGTACTCTGGTAAACATTCTGATGAGATTTTACCAGCCGGAGTCAGGCTCTGTAAAGGTTAATGATGAGACGCCTTGTCAGGATGTGCCGCTCGATTGCTGGCGAAGGTCGATAGGTCTGATTCCACAGGAAATTCATCTTTTCAATGGCACAGTATTGGAGAATGTTGTACCTGATGCTGATGAGGATAAAATCAGGAAGTTGGGCAGTCTGATCATTGAATACGGGCTTGAGCCTTTCATAAAAAGCCTGCCCCTGGGTTTTGCTACCTTAACTGGCGAAGATGGTGTCAAATTATCTGGCGGGCAAAAGCAGGTTATTGCATTCATGAGGGCCTTGATCAATGATCCGGAAATTCTTCTTATTGATGAAGGCACCTCCGGGATGGACCGGGACACGGAAGCTATTTTTCTCAAGATTCTGATGCGATTGAAAGGATCTATTGGCATATTGTTGGTTACCCACCGGATAAATATTATAAGAAAGTTATGTGACAGGGTTTACCTGCTTGAGGGAGGTGCTATTTCAGACTCAGGCACGCATAATGAGCTTTTAATGAATGATAACCTCTACAGAAGATATTGGGAGGAATTTGATTTGGCGGGGGCGATCAGATGATGGGTTTGCCGTCACTCTGTGGAACGGCAAGAGGTAATGAAAAAAAAAGAGATGAGGTCAAAAAAACTACACCAATCCTGTATTATTGGACTGCCCGGTTTTTATTTTGAAAGTGCCGACCGGTTTTCGAAACCATCGTCGGCAGGCCGATACCGAAAAGCCTGAAATAGAGTAGGTGTAAGAAAAACATGTCTCGCTATGAAAGAATTAAACTTTGACCAGATGGAGGTTACTAATGGAGGTTCAGTTATCAAAGTCGTGGGATGTACGATAGGATCGATCCTTCTTGTTTCTGCTTTTGCATCTTTGTTTGCCCTTACGGCAGGAGCCGGAGCAATAGCTATTGCAGCTGCTGCTACTGGAGCATCACTTAGTCCTGCTGGTTGGGGGCTTGCTTGTTTTACGCAATATTGATTAAATATTTATGTTTTAAGTTTGAAAGATTAATAAGAGACAAAAATGAATAAATTGTTAAGAAGGGACGTACTAAGTATAGCCTTTATTCTGAGCCTGATTGTTTTTGGAGTATCGATTGTGGTATCTGCAGCCTATGATCTATCTCCAAAAGGCAGGCTGGTATTCTTAATAATCACGATCGCCTCTTTCTTTTCAAGCCTTTCCTCAATTCTGCAGTTAAGAGCAAGAAGACAGAGATTCGACAGTGAAGAAAAAGCTAGACCATAAGTTCCATCCTTCTACAGCAGTTTACTCTTTGCTGAAACTCGGTGGGTCGTTAAAACTACGGGAGGGTTTAATAATATTTACCCTCCTGTCTTATTAGGACTATCTTCATATTTTAGCTTTCTAACACTGACTGGGATTAATGAATTTGCTTCTTAAGCCCAACTTGGGACTGTCCAAATCAGTGTGTCCAATATGTCCTTTTAGTTGCCATTTTCAAGTGTCGATTAGGGGGTGCGAGCACAATTGTCATCCGTCTAAATAAGAGAAATATA